>CAYZET010000067.1:9630-17095 GCA_964477215.1 uncultured Syntrophaceae bacterium
CCTTTCAGGCTGCCATTTTCCGGGAATGTAGGGTAGCCTTTCAGGCTGCCATTTTCCGGGAATGTAGGGTAGCCTTTCAGGCTGCCATTTTTCTTAGATGCAGGCCAAAAAGCCTGCACTAAAAGACGGCGGTCGCAATCATCCGAACATGTAGGGTAGTCCCGCGAAACGCATGACTGTCATTTCCCCGTGTCCGCCTACCTACATTACTCAACTATACCTGCCAGCTTGGCTGCGGCTTTCTTCTTCATGTCGAGCTTCCCCAGCCGACCATACATCACCTTTTGGGTTTGAGGGGAGCCTGCCCCATGCATTGATTCTACGAGCGCCGTTCCACCGGTCATGTTTTCGATGAGCCGAAGAATGCGCAGTCGATTCTCCGTGGACACGCCCTCTACGCCAGCCAGGTATTTCTTGACGTATCTACCAACTTCTTCGCTTTCGAGATCGTTCTCAAATGGCATGGTGGCCAAAATACCGCCTGCAACATCGTGGGCGAGCCGAGCGATTTCGTAAATGTGGCGGGTAATGTTGTGCTTCGTACAATTTGCGAGCAGCGGATCCGGATAGTACGCTCCGCTGCGAGTCTTGAAACCCATGGCAGAACACGCTATGGAGCCGGAATAGACTGTTTCGGTAAGGTGCATCATCTCCGCCAGCTTCTCCTTCACGTGGGATGCCCTGTCCGACCCCTGCATCTCACTCGCGAGCGCGCATGCCCCCACAATGACGTCTGACACCCCGCCTTTGCATCCTCCGTAGTTCTGGCGGTGAAGCGTGGCGAAACGCTCTACCAGAAGGCCTGTGAAATCTATCTCTCCACACATGAAGACCCTCTCCCACGGAACGAAGACGTCCTCGAACACAATCAAAGTCTCCCCCCCGACCAGCCCGTATTCGGGGTTCCCCGCGTCAATGCGTCCTCCGAACTTGCGCTCGTCATTCGTTTGCCGGCCGAAGATCTGGATCACTCCGGGGGCATCGAGTGGCACTGCGCAGACGATGGCGTAACCAGCATCGGGTTCTCTCATCATCTGGGTAGGCATGATCAAAATCTCGTGACTGTTGGCTCCACCCGTTTGGTGTGCCTTCGCTCCACGGATGATGATCCCGTCGGAGACCCGCTCCGCAACGCGCGTGAATAAGTCCGGGTCAGCCTGCTGATGAGGAGGCTTGGAACGATCCCCTTTTGGGTCGGTCATGCCACCTACGATCATTCTGTTGCTCTCCTGCACCTCCTTGAGGTACTCCAGAAAACGCTCGTGATACTTTGTGCCATGCTTCTCATCAATTTCGTAGGTAGTCATGTACGTGGCATTGAGAGCATCCCACCCCACACACCGTTGAAAACAGCTCCCCGTTTCGTGCGCGACGGCCCTCAAGAGCTGCACCTTCTTAATGAGATCCTCTACGGACTGGTGGATGTGGGTGAAGCGGTTGATCCTTTCGCCCGTCAGGTGGCTGGTTGCAAGAGCTATGTCCTCGAACTCCGGGCGAGTGGCCATTTCGTAAGTCTTTGCAGCGGAATTGATGTGAGGGATAAAGGCTGGATGGGAAGTGATGTCGTCCACTCTCTCGCCATTGTAGTACACGACACGCGGTTGTTCACGCAGACTCCGGACATAGTCTTCTGCAGTCTTGATTCCTATCATTTGACCATTCCTTTCTCGCGGGGTCTTTGAAGTCCTGGGGGCCTGTCTCGCTACACGTTTGGAGAAGAGAGATAACACTGGCCGCGGACAGAGTATTGTCGGTCACGGACACGAGCACGTGCTGCCTGGACAGATCGTCGCGCGGACAAGCGGTTTCGCAACCGCAGATCAAGAGGACGGCGGCGCACTCGCAATCTTCAAATGCCACCCACTCGATCCGGCCATTGCTCGCATCTCGAATGCTTTCCCAGTATTCAGTACGATCATAGCCGGGATTACATCCTCCGCAGAATTTCACCGCTGCTTTCATGGAGCTACCGAAAGGTGTGGTCCACCCTTCTCGCAGGACCGTACGGCCGCAATGCCCTACCAACTCGGTGGGTGGTTGACCCAGAGAACCTCGACTTCCTCATTGCTCACGTTACGAAACCGGTGAGGGCTGGTTGAGCTAAAGTAGAACGTGTCACCTTCACGCAACACGTACGTGGTCCCGTTCACCGTCAATTCGAGGGTGCCTCGCATGACGTAGCCAAATTCCTCTCCGGGGTGCACATAATCTCCAACGGAGCCGCCTCCCGGTGCGACCACTGCCAGCCTTGCGTCAAGTTTCTTGTCGGATCCCTGACGGACGAGAATCTCTAACAAGAGCTTTGACCCCAGGACAGAGACTCGCTGTCTCTCTTCCTTGCGCAAGATCACCTGTTGGTCGCTGCCGTCTTCCGAGAAGAGCTCGACAATTGTGGAGCCAAGGGCATCCGCGATTCTCTTGAGCCGAGAGACCGAGGGATCCAGCTTGTCGGTCTCTACCATAGAGAGATACGATGGCGTACACCCAACGAGCTCGGCTACCTGTTTCAGTGATAGCCCGCGAGCCTTGCGCACCGCCCGCAGACGACTTCCAATGGAGCTCATGCCTGGCAAGTCCGGAAACATTTCAGTATTCGATTAATCAGCATAGTATTGTCGACCGGGGAAGTCAACCACAAGAATGTGCTTCCGGTGAGAAAGCTGCTCGTGAGATTCTTGAGAAATGGCTGTGGAACAGTTGTGTACGAAAATGGAGGGGCTCTTGACATGGAAACGATGTCCCCGCGGGATTCAGCTTAGCGATAAAAATCCTTGACAGAATTTCAGGATCTTGTTATGCCTACAAGAGCGGACTTCTAGGCTCAAGACTCATGCGGGACACGGATATGTGGCAGCAATCCCTGCCGGTCTTGTACCGTATTTCATAAGGATGGAGGCGGGAAGGATCGCATCTTCATGTGTGTGGCAAGCTCCATTGCGCAAGAGACTTCGCACGCTCACACCGAACCCGAAAAAGAAATACTCCTGACGTGCAGCCGCATTGAGGCGAGGTGGCGCCTTGCGCACCCGGTACGCTGCATGAGCTACATCATTTTTGACACACATCGCGGATTCAGTTAGCAGGCAGCAAGGGAGAGATGCGCCTGTCCATTGCGAGATCCCATAATCGTGACACGCCGAGGGGCTGACGATAGATTCGCGGTCTGTAAAGCGGGGCGAAAGCATAATGGTGAGAAAATGGAGAGAGCATGTCCTTGGCATTATTTGATCTGAGCGGAAAAACGGCCATGGTCACGGGGGGAACTCGCGGCCTCGGTGAGGTTTCTGCCATAGCGTTGGCGAAGGCTGGCGCGGATGTGGCTGTGTGCGGCCGCAGCAAAAGCGATCTTGAAAGGGTCTCTCAGGCCATTCGTGAGCTCGGAAGGAAATCAGAAGGGTTCTCGCTGGACGTGACCTCCAAGTCGAGCATCGAGGCAGGGTTTGCCGAGATTCTCAGCCGCTTCGGGAAGATCGACATACTCGTCAACAATGCAGGCGTAAATTATCGCGTGCCCCTACTCGAATTTCCGGAGGACCAGTGGGACAAGGTTCTCGCCACCAATCTCAAGGGATATTTCCTCGTGGCTCAAGTGGTTGTGCCGCAAATGTTAGGCCGAGGATATGGAAAAGTTATCAACATGGGGTCTATTCTCGGAACCGTCGCGTTGCCAATGCAGGCAGCATATGCGTCATCAAAAGGCGGGGTACATCAGCTCACCAAGGTCATGGCACTGGAGTGGGCCAAGCACGGGGTGAGAGTAAACGCGATAGGACCGACCTACTTCGAGACCGAGTTGGTTGCCCAACTCCGAAATGACCCGGAGCGCTTCAACTTCATAAACGAGCGCACGCCCATGGGAAGATGGGGGTATCCACCGGAGCTCGAGGGTACCATAATCTTCCTTGCTGCACCTGCTTCGGACTTTATTACTGGACAAACCATCTACATTGACGGCGGCTGGACAGCCTGGTAGGGGAGCGACACATGCTGGTCCATGAGATTCTCGAGTACACTGCGGGGAGGCTACCTGACAAGACTGCCTTGATCGAAGGCGATGTAAAGCTAACTTTCAGAGAGACTCTGGCCCAGACGGAGACATTTTCTCGCTACCTGGCCGAGCTGGGGGTAATGTCTGGCGACCGGGTGGCGCTCCTTCTCCCAAACTGCATCGAGCTCTGTATCGCATATTTTGCTGTTCTGAGATTGGGAGCGATTGTCGTTCCTCTCAACAATCGTCTTGCTCCGAAAGAATTCACCTATATTGTCAACGATTGCAGTCCTCGTACCCTGGTGCTGGGGTATCAGTACTGGGACACGTACCAGTTGTTCAAAGACGATGTGGATCATCCACCTGACCTCATCTACGCAGGGGATGAGCCCAAGGCAGGCGCAGCTTTCTTCGCTGATCTTGTGAAGGATATATCCACACCGCCTGCTTCTCCCCCGATCTCGTTCGATGACGCTGCATGCATCATGTACACGTCAGGTACTACCGGATTGCCGAAAGGCGCGGTGATGAGTCATCGCAACATATTCTGCAATGCTCGAAACGCGGGAGCTCATATGGGCTATCGCGAATCTGATGTCACGCTTATCGTAGTACCGCTCTTCCATGTAACAGGACTGAACACGCAGCTCATCGCCTTCTTTTATACAGGGGGAACGTGCGTAATCATGCGGTCGTACAACACCGCGCGGATGATCCAGCTCCTGGCCGAGCACAGAGTCACCACCATGATAACTGTGCCGACGATGTACACCCTCATGTTGGTGAATGCCGAGCTGGAAAAAGTTGACCTTTCCTCATTGCGTGCCTTGTCGTACGGTGGGGCACCCATGGCGCTGGACTCCATCAGGGCTCTGCACCAAAGGCTGAACATTGATCTTTTCAATGCCTACGGTTTGACCGAAACCAGCTCTCTCACCACAACGATGCCTCCCTGCGATACCCTTCGCAAAGGAGCCTCAGTGGGCCTGCCTGTCACCGGGGTGCAGCTTCGGGTTGTCGATCCGGACGGCAACGATGTCCCTCCGGATACCGTTGGTGAGCTTTGGGTGAAGGGGCCCAATGTGGTGACCAGTTACTGGAACAAGCCGGAAGCTACCGAAAAGAATCTTGGAGGCGGCTGGCTGCGGACAGGAGATTTTGCCCGAATAGACGAGGAAGGTTTCGTGTACGTGGTGGACCGGATGAAGGACATGATCAACCGCGGGGGTGAGAACGTCTATTCCATCGAGGTGGAGTCCGCACTGCTCGCCCATCCCCACGTAATGGAGGTGGCGGTAGTCCCCCGACCTCATAGCATCTTCGGTGAGGTGGTCCACGCGTTTGTCGTGCCGACGCCGGGCACTCGGCCTACTGTGGATGATCTCATAGAGCACTGTGAGCGGCTCATCGCGGATTACAAGGTTCCCGCTGGAATCACGTTTCTCGATGAATTGCCGCGGAATCCCGGTGGCAAAGTCCTCAAGACGAACCTGCGCCAGCTTGTGCCTCCAGGAGATCCTCCGCGTCGGAAGTAGGCCTTGGAGTTGAGACAAGCGCTTGAGTCCTAATTCCACATGAATCGGCTGACCGTATCCGATTCACCCAGAGAGAAGGGAGTGACTGCATGGCAAAGAAGCAAATCACGAGAAGGGACTTTGTGAAGGCCGGACTCCTTACTGCCGCTGCTGCCGGTCTCGGTCCGGGGGTTCTCAAACCAACGGGCCTCTGGGCGGCAGAGCCCAAGATCAAGGGGCCGGTCAAGGTCGGGTATCAGGCTATCATGAGCGGTACCCTTGCCGGATACGGTGAATTCCACCGGATGGGAGCAGTGATGGCCGCGGATGAGATCAATGCCTCGGGAGGAATAGGCGGGGCCAAGCTGGAAGTGGAATTCCGCGACTCCACCCTCAAGGCGCCTGAGGCACTCAAGAACGCCCGGTATTTCGTTGACTCGTGGGAGGCAGATTTTCTTGCAGGAGTCGACTCATCAGGGCAAGCGCTCGCTCTGGCTCCGGTTATGGCCCAGTTGGACAAGCCGTTGATGGTCACCCATGCAGCCACCGAAAAGCTGACGGAACAAGAAGTCTACAAGAACGGTATTAAACAGATATTCCGCATTTGCACCCCCACGTACCAGGACGGGAATGCTGCCGCGTTTGTCGCCAAGGATTTACCTGCCAAGAAGTGGGCCACAATCAGCCCAAAGTACGAGTACGGCTACACCTGCTGGCAGATGTTCAAGGATACCCTCACAAAACTGAAGCCGGATGCGGAATTTGTCGCCGAGTCATGGGCACCGTTCGGCACGACCGATTTTCGCCCGCATATCAATACGATTCTGGATGCCAAGCCCGACGGCCTCTACTCGGTAGAATGGGCTGGCGAGCTGATAACGATGATCAAACAATGCTCCGAGGCTGGGCTTTTCAAGAGCATAAAGCACGTGATGCTGCCGGTCGGTGCCGCTATGGATGTGTTGGAAGGCTTGGGCGACGCCATGCCCGACGGGCTGTGGATTTCGGGTCGGTATTTCTTCATGTATCCGGATTCCCCCAAAAATACGGAATGGGTGAAAGCGTTCCACAAGCGCTGGAACCATTATCCGGCGTACGTTTCCGAGACCGGCTATTCGACGATGTACGCCTTCAAGAAAGCTGTCGAAGCATCCGGCTCCAAGGACTCGAAGGCTGTCATACAGGCCCTGGAAGGCATGGAGCTTGATAGCCCTGCAGGGAAAAGGGTCTTCCGCAAGGAGGATCATCAGGCCATGTACACGGTCCCTTGGGGGCTGACAGCGAGCGATCCCAAGTATCCCTTCAAGATCATGGGTAAGATGGTAATCATCACACCGGAGCAATGCTTTAACCGTCCGCCCTTCGAGGGGGCGGAGTGCACCCCGCCGTTCAAATCATAGGGCACGCAAGAATCCCCGGTTCGCTCCTAGAAGCGACCGGGGACAATCATCGGATTCGCCTGGAGGTCCCGGAGCGACTCCGGAGGTTAACATTCATGCTCGAATCCCTTGTTCACGTCTGCCTGGCCGGGCTCGCCCAGGGAATGTTCGTCTGGCTGGTGGCCAGTGGGCTGACGCTCATCTTTGGAGTGTTGAGGATACTGAATTTCGCTCATGGCAGTTTCTACATGCTGGGCGCGTACTTTTGTTTCACGCTCCTGTCCGCATTGGGGGACAATTTTTGGGCAGGGCTCCTCTTGGGGCCGCTGTTCGTGTGCGCGATCGGCTTCGTGATCGAACGGTTTTTCCTTCGCTATGTCTACCACTTCGATCTGCCTTACCAGTTGCTGCTCACCTTCGCGTTTGTCCTCATCTTCGATGACGTGGTCAAAGTGCTTTGGGGTGCAGGTTCTCTGGGTTCGCCTCGCGTTCCCGGTCTTGCCGGGTCAGTACCCATAATGGGAAGGAACTTTCCGACGTACAGCCTATTCATCATGGTTGCAGGGCCGCTTCTCGCAGTGGTG
>CAYZET010000068.1:0-234 GCA_964477215.1 uncultured Syntrophaceae bacterium
CTCCGGCCTGGGACTGCCCCAAGAGTTGCCCGGACTCATCCCCACAGGAGCGTGGAAGCAACGAACCTACGGAAGCGACATAAAGGATGGAGAGACAATAGCAATTTCAATAGGTCAAGGATATGTGGTCTCCACGCCCATCCAGTTGGCTATGATGACCGCTGCTGTTGCCAATGGTGGCAAGCTCATGAAGCCCGCACTTGTAAAACAGATTCGGTCCGGTGACGGCAAGGT
>CAYZET010000068.1:244-17084 GCA_964477215.1 uncultured Syntrophaceae bacterium
GCAAGGTCGTGTACGACCACGTGCCGGTCGTCCGGGGCGAGATTCCCCTGGAAGCGCATGCCCTCTCGATGCTAGATTCGGCTTTCCGCGACGTGGTTGTCGGAGCAGCCGGGACCGGGAGAAAATGCCGAATCCCTGGGATCAATGTGCATGGTAAGACGGGAACCTCCCAGGTGATTAGTGGAAAAGTGACACACGGCATAGAAGATTTGGTACCGTATCACGAAAGGACCCATGCTCTCTTTGTGGCCTACGTTAATGACCGGCCCAAGAAAATTGCAGTCGTCGTGGTGGTCGAGCATGGCGGAGGCGGCGGAGCCACAGCGGCTCCCATTGCGCGACAAGTGATTGCTCACTATTATGGGGTCCCGGATCCAGGAGATCCTGCGGAGTGACCCATTGGGACAGCTTTCATTTGTATCCAGGAGAGCGTCAAGGAGCGAATCAGGGAAATGGGAATCGGGCATACCCAATTGAGCCTTACATCCTCGAAGTTCGAGTGGACGGTCGTGTTGACAGGTTTGTTTCTCGCGGCAGTCGGTCTGGGGCTCATATACAGCGCGACTTCTCCTGCAGGGCCGGCCGGCAGATCCTTTATTCTGCGACAGCTCACCTGGTGCAGCCTTGGCCTGCTGGTGATGGGCGCATTTCTCGTGGTGGACTACCATGTTCTGGAACGGTGGGCAGTCTGGCTCTATGTCGCGATTGTGGTCTCCCTGATAGTAGTCTGGGCTGTGGGCAACGTTACGGCCGGATCGAAGCGATGGATCGATTTGGGCCTGCTGAGGTTTCAGCCGTCCGAGTTTGCCAAGCTAGCGGTGGTGGTGGTCTTGGCGAAATATTTTCAGGGGAACCCGGGGCGGATCGCTCTGGGCTTTCTCGATCTGTGGAGACCCCTGCTGTTGGTAGCGCTTCCAGTGGGCCTGGTCCTGATCCAGCCGGACCTTGGCACTGCGGTGGTTATAGCACTCGTTGCCCTCGGTATGATCCTCTTTGTGGGAGTGGCCCGAAAGGTCTGGCTCTTTGCCTTCGGTGCCGGCCTCATTGGCGTTCCTCTTTTGGTGTTGGTGGGGGACAGGTTGCTTCTCGGGTACCAGAAGGAGCGCCTGGCCACATTCCTCGATCCCAGCTTTGACCCTCTCGGATCAGGGTATCACATCCTGCAATCGCAGATCGCCATCGGGTCCGGAGGGGTATTCGGAAAAGGTTTTCTCCACGGGACACAGAACCAGCTCATGTTTCTTCCCGTGAAGCACACAGATTTTATATTCTCGATTCTTGCGGAAGAGTGGGGCTTCGTGGGGTGCGTGGCAGTGCTCATCGTATTTTGCGTCCTTTTTCTGCGAGGTTTAGGGATCGCGGCGAAGGCTCGGGACGGCTTCGGCGCGCTCATAGCTTTCGGTTGCACGTCGATTATTTTCTGGCATGTGGCGATCAATACCGCCATGGTCATGGGGATGGTTCCGGTGGTTGGTGTGCCATTGAGCTTCCTCAGCTATGGAGGATCTTCCCTTGTGTTGTCTTTTCTTGTCTTGGCGGTTCTCGCAAACGTGAGCATGCGAAGATTTTCGTATTAAGGCCGAGACGATACGCAAAATGTTTAGGGAAATGGACTATAATTCTTGAAGGTGAAAGGGGTCTGTGTTAAAGAAAGTTGCACTTGTGGACGATCGACTGAGGGGTTCCCTCGGGCTCGATGAAAGGAAGGTTCCATGCTCCGATTTCGAAAGACAAAGACAGACGCAGTGGCCGGATTTCTTGGTGCCCAGACGGAATTTACCGGCAAACTAGCTTTTTCAGGCGTGGTACACCTTGATGGGAGCTTTGAGGGCGAAATCATCAGTCGCGGAACTCTTGTGGTGGGGAGTGAATCAGTGGTGAGGGCCCAGATCTTTTCCAATGTACTCAAGATAGCAGGAGAAGTCAGAGGCGACCTGACGGCCACGGAAAAGATAGAGTTGTATCCGCCGGCGCGAGTGTACGGCAACATTCGTACTCCGAGCTTGACGGTGGAAGAAGGAGTGATTTTCGAGGGAACATGCAGCATGTCCTCTGTCCCGGTGGAGTTGCCGACGCTGGTGCAGTCCGGGGAAATCCCGGAGGAGGAAGAGCCGCTGGAAGCCATTTCGGCTGAAGCGTGGCCTCCGACCTATGAGGAAAACGAGGAGCCTCTACGGGATGATGACGGCTCGCCTGCCGCGAAAGGAGAACGGTCTTCCTAGCCTGGGGTCTTGATCACGGTCCTTTGCTCTAGATACAGGAAGGAACACCGTACTTGAGGGAGGCGAGTTTCGTGACGAGGGGGAGGAAGTAGGGCACGATTCTGGCTCACATTTGGCACGCACGGGGAGAGCGTGGCACACTTCGGAAAGAGCTGGCCGTTAGTGGGGGGTACACAGCGGTCTAGAACCCTCCGCTTTTGCGAAATTCCTTGAGAAAAAGATCTTGACACCCCCCGAACGTGGTGTTACCATTCGCTTTCATTCTGGGTTTAGACTTCACACCACATCCTTAAAGAAAACAATAGGCAATCGGAAATGAGCATCCGGCGAGTTTCGAGGGTTGAGATCCGCCGGGGATGTGCAAAATCTCGCGAATCGGGAGAGTACGCCAGTGATCCAGCTTAACTTTACCTTGATCATCCAACTGATCAATTTCCTTGTCCTCTTGTATCTCCTGAACGTCCTCCTGTACAAGCCGGTCATGGCAAAGATGCGGGAAAGGGCGGACCTCATCGCCACGAACAGGGAGAAAGCTCGTGAGCTGCAGCAGGAGGTCGTGAATCAGGAGAATCGACACCAAGAAGAACTGACCAAGGCTCGGCAAACTGCTGCTCAGGAAAAGGCGAATATCGTAGCTGAGGCTAAGAAGAAAGAAGCCGAGATCTTGGACAAAGCCCGAGGGGAGGCCGCTGGCATCGTGGACCAGATGAAAGCGACTATTCAGGCCGAATCCGAAGAGGTTCGCAAGACCCTCAAAGAGGAGATGACCCCCTTGGCACTGTCGATCACACAAAAGCTGCTCGGGAGGTCGGTGGTATGAGATATCGCTTGGTCGCTTTGGTCGCGCTGAGTGCGGTTTTGTTACTCCTGTTCACTGGCGGGGCCTGGGCCGCGGCGGAAGGCGACTCGCCGTGGACCATGGGGAAACAGGCTTGGCGCATCATCAACACCATCGCCCTGCTGGCGCTGCTGGGGTATTTTCTCAAGAAACCCCTCGCAAGCTTCTTCTCGGAAAGAAAGGTGCGCATAGCCCGGGATCTTGAAGAGGCCAAGGAGCAGCGTGCCAGAGCCGAATCCCTGATCAAGGAATACCAGCAGAAGATCGCGGACATGGAGAAGGAGCTCGACAAAATGCGAATGGAGCTCTCCAAATCCGCTGAGGCCGAAGGCGAGAAAATAGTAGCCAATGCAAGCAGAATGGCAGCCTCCGTTGTTGAGGCAGCTCGATTGACTGCCGATCAGGAGGTGCGTAAAGCCAAGGCCGCGCTCAAGAATGAAGCCGTGGATCTGGCAATGGGAATGGCCGAAGCCCTCGTCCGCGAGAAGATCACGGACGAAGACCGCCAAAGAATCACTGAGGATTATTTGGCGAAAGTCGGGGGTATGAAGTGATAAACACCACTTTAGCCAGGCGCTACGCCAAGGCATTGGTTGAAATCGGCCAGGAGCGAGACGCTCTGGAGAAATACGGCGAGGATTTGTCCAGACTGACCGCACTGGTAAACGCATCACGAGACTTTCGCGAAGTCCTGGTCAATCCGGTTTTTACCAAAGAAGACAAGAAGAAGATCGCGGCTCAAATACTCGCGAAACTTGAGACGGACCCGATGGTGGTCAATTTCGTCAGCCTCCTCATCGATCGCAAGCGCATTGACCAACTGGCAGGTATCGAAAAGGCCTACCGTGAAGAAGTCGATGAGATTCGGGGCATCACCCGGGGTGAGGTGGTCAGCGCAGAGCCATTGAGCGAAGAACAACTGGGCCGGGTTACCGAAGCCCTGTCTCAGATAAGCGGGAAGAAGGTGCTGGTGTCAACCAGAGTCGACCCTTCCCTCATTGGGGGACTCACCGCCAAAGTCGGAGACAAGGTCTTTGACGGTACCATTCGCACCCAGCTCAGCCAGCTTAAGGAAACCTTGAAGGGATAGGGACCATGCAGATCAGAGCAGAAGAGATCAGTGAAATTATCAAGCAGCAGATTCAGGACTACGACAAAAAGGTCGAAGTCAGTGAAACAGGGACTGTCATAAGCGTGGGAGACGGAATCGCCCGACTCCACGGCCTCGAAAATGCCATGGCCGGCGAGCTGCTCGAATTTCCCGGTGGCATCATGGGAATGGTGCTCAACCTTGAAATGGACAATGTTGGAGCCGCAATTCTGGGTGAAGACGTCCACATTAAGGAAGGGGACACGGTCAAGCGCACCAGCCGGATCGTGCAGGTCCCTGTGGGTAAAGCGATGCTGGGTCGCGTGGTGAATTCCATCGGCCAGCCGGTCGATGGCAAGGGCCCCATCGAAACCCAGGAATTCCGGGTGATCGAGATCGTTGCGCCGGGCATCATTCAAAGAGAGCCGGTGAAAGAGCCGTTGCAGACGGGACTCAAGGCCATCGACTCCATGATCCCTATCGGCCGCGGGCAACGTGAGCTCATCATCGGGGACCGTCAGACGGGGAAAACCGCCATCGCTGTGGACACAATTATCAACCAGAAAGACACTGACGTTAAGTGCATATACGTGGCGGTGGGACAGAAGAGGTCCACAGTGGCGCAAGTCGTGGCGACCCTCGAGCGTTTCGGCGCTATGGAGTACACGACAGTGGTGTCCGCTACTGCATCGGATCCTGCGCCTATGCAGTATATTGCTCCGTATTCCGGCGTCACGATGGGTGAGTACTATCGGGATAACGGCCAGCACGCCCTGATAATTTACGACGATCTCAGCAAGCAGGCCCAGGCGTACAGGCAGCTTTCCCTGCTTCTGCGACGACCGCCCGGACGCGAAGCGTTCCCCGGCGACGTCTTCTACCTCCATTCGCGATTGCTTGAACGTGCGGCGAAGATGGGTGACTCCCACGGCGGTGGAAGCCTTACGGCTCTGCCGGTCATCGAGACACAGGCCGGCGACGTGTCTGCTTACATTCCCACCAACGTTATTTCCATCACGGATGGCCAGATCTTCTTGTCCACGGATTTGTTCTACTCCGGTGTCCGGCCTGCCGTGAACGTCGGCTTGAGCGTCTCCCGCGTTGGCGGAAACGCCCAGATAAAGGCGATGAAGCAGGTTGCCGGTTCTCTCCGTTTGGACCTGGCCCAGTTCCGAGAGCTGGAAGCCTTCGCACAGTTTGGATCTGACCTGGACAAGGTGACCCAGGCACAGTTGGCAAGAGGAACCAGGCTCGTCGAGCTTCTCAAGCAGCCTCAGTATGAGCCGATGCCGGTCGAGCGCCAGATCGTGGTCATCTTTGCCGGGACCAACGGGTTCGTGGACCAGTACGACGTACGGGCCCTCGGCGAATACGAGAAGCAGCTTATCAGCTACATGGAGACAAGCCATCCGGAGATCCTGCAGGAGCTCAAGGAGAAGAAGGTCATTTCACCGGAGTTGGAGGGCAAGATGAACAAAGCCCTCGAGGATTTCAGAAACGTCTTCACTCCTCCGGAGCTTTCGCTCGTGTAGTGGCACGGTGAAATGCCAGAAATGCAACTCGCACTCTAACAGTTCATGCAGAGGTCGAAATGGCAAGCCTCAGAGACATTCGTAAACGCATCGCCAGCGTTAAGAACACGCAGAAGATAACCAACGCGATGAAGATGGTTGCTGCGGCGAAGCTCCGGCGTGCAGAAGAAAACGTCACCGCTGCCCGGCCGTTCGCTGAAAAGATGAGGGATGTGCTTATGTCCTTGGCGGCAAGGACTGACCCGACCGCTCATCCCATGCTGGAGACCCGTGAGCCCAAGAAGGTGCTCCTGATCCTTATCACAGCGGATCGAGGTCTGTGCGGTGGCTTCAACTCCAACCTCATCCGTCGAGCCGAAGCATTCATTAAGGAGATGACACCGAAAGGGATCGGGGTCGACCTGCTTACCGTGGGCCGCAAAGGGAATGACTATTTCCGGCGGCGGGCTATCACCATCGTAAAACCATTCTCCAATGTGATGAACAACGTCAGCTATGAGCTGGCAGGGGATATTGTTGCTGAGGCAGCGCAGAGATTCACTGGTGGAGAATACGAAGAAGTATATGTCTTGTTTAACCGGTTCCGGACTGCTGTTACACAGGTACTGACCCTGCGCAAGCTTCTCCCCATCGCGCCCGAAGAGGCGGGGCCGCGCCAGTTGGAGTATCTGTACGAGCCGTCTGAGGAGGAGCTGCTCGAGGCAATTCTGCCCCGGTACGTGCAGACCCAGGTTTTCACGGCGCTCCTCGATTCCGTGGCTAGCGAGCAGGGCGCGCGCATGACGGCCATGGAAGCGGCGACCTCGAATGCCGAGGAGATGATTTACAAGCTGACCCTCAAGGCGAACCGTATGCGTCAGGAATCGATCACCACAGAGCTCATGGAGATCGTCGGCGGCGCAGAGGCTTTGAAGGGATAGGGGCGCCGCAGGCCGACACAGGTTTTGCAGAACCACAGGTATACGCTTTGAGGAGGATATCCGAAGATGGCTGTAGGAAAAGTAGTTCAAGTAATCGGTCCGGTCGTTGACGTGGAATTCCCGGAAGGCGAGCTTCCGGCAATCTTCAACGGACTTCTCATCTCCAATCCGGCGATCAACGACCAGCCTGACAACCTTGTGGTCGAGGTCGCGCAGCACCTCGGTGACAACGTTGTGCGAACAATCGCCATGGACACCACTGACGGCCTTGTCAGGGGCATGGCGGCCAAGGATACGGGCGGACCGATCGAGGTCCCGGTAGGTAAGGAAGTTCTCGGACGGATCATGAACGTGGTCGGCCGGTCTGTGGACGAGCTCGGACCGATCCAATCCAAGGCCACAAGGCCGATCCACCGCTCTGCCCCGTCCTTTGAAGAGCAGGTGACGCAGATTTCCGTTCAGGAGACAGGCATCAAGGTCGTCGATCTCATCGCGCCGTTCATGCGAGGTGGAAAGATCGGCTTCTTCGGCGGCGCTGGAGTGGGCAAGACGGTCTTCATGATGGAGATCATCAATAATATCGCCAAACAGTTCGGCGGCACGTCGGTGTTTGCCGGGGTCGGCGAGCGCTCCCGAGAAGGGAACGACCTGTACCTCGAAATGGGCGGGGTCCTTCCGGGCATGAAAAAGCCGGAGGGCGAACGAGTTATCGATCGTGCAGCTCTTATCTACGGCCAGATGAACGAGCCTCCGGGAGCTCGGGCGCGGGTCGGTCTGACAGCTCTGACCGTTGCTGAGTATTTCCGCGACGAGATGGGCATGGACGTTATGTTGTTCATCGACAACATCTTCCGCTTTACCCAGGCGGGCTCGGAGGTGTCGGCTCTTCTCGGCCGGATGCCCTCCGCGGTCGGCTATCAGCCTACTCTGGGAACCGACATGGGCGAGCTTCAGGAGCGGATCTGCTCCACGAAGAACGGGTCCATCACCGCAGTGGAATGCATTTACGTGCCTGCCGACGACTTGACAGACCCTGCGCCAGCAACGACCTTTGCGCACTTGGACGGGACCGTCGTTCTTTCGCGGCAGGTTGCCGAGCTCGGAATCTACCCGGCCGTCGACCCGCTGGATTCGACGTCGAGAATTCTCGACCCACGAGTCATTGGAGAGGATCACTACCAGGTTGCTCGCCAGGTGCAGCTCGTTCTCCAGCGGTACAAGGATCTGCAGGACATCATCGCGATCCTCGGTATGGACGAGCTTTCTGAAGACGACAAACTCGTCGTGGCCCGTGCACGGAGGATACAGCGCTTCCTGTCGCAGCCGTTCTTTGTTGCACAGGAGTTTACCGGTACACCGGGGCGCTACGTAAAGATCGAGGACACGGTTTCTGGTTTCAGGGAAATCGTCGAGGGCAAGCTGGACGATCTGCCCGAGCAGGCGTTCTACATGGTAGGCGATATCGCGGAGGTCAAGGCCAAAGCAGAACGACTCAAGGGTCAGGCCGCTTGATCAGGAGATATCCATGGCGGAAAAATTTAAGGTTGAGCTTGTCACACCGAAAGGGGTGCTGCTCGACAAAGAAGTAGAAGAAGTTGTGGCTCCTGGAATTATGGGCGAGTTCGGCGTGCTTATCGGGCACACCCCCATGCTCACGTTCATAAAGCCAGGGATTCTCTCGTACCTGGAGGACAATAAGTTCACCAAGTTTGTCGTGGGCCGAGGGTTCTGCGAGGTCCTCAGGGACAGCGTGAGCGTATTGGTGGACGAAGCGTACCCGGCGCAGGAAGTGGACACGGCTGCTGCTCAGGAAGAGGTCTCCACGTTGGAGAGAGAGCTTGCTGCTATCAGTGCCACCGAGAATCCCGACCAGTACGAAAAGGTTGCGGACAAGCTGAAAGTAGCCAAGGCAAAGGTGTCGCTTAGCTCCAGTGTTCACTGAGCAGCCTGAGTCCCGTGTATGAGAGGAATAGGCAAGGCGTTGATGAGGCCCCGGCTGGATCCGGACCAAGTACCGGACGGCTGGGGCCTTCTCATTGGGCACGTGTGACTTGAGCGCCCTATGGGCGGTCGAAAGCCTCTTGACTTATGGTCAAACCTAGATTAGTATAAAAATTTGGAGCTTAGACTATCTATCGAAGAGGCAGCATGAACCCAACCGATTCGAGCGGCAATTCAACTGGCGATTCCTACCCGGACGCCGAATTGGACTTTGAGACTGGACTCAAACGTGCGCGGCTTCTGCGCGAAAAAGGACAACACGAGAGCGCGCTGCGGCTCCTCGAGGAGTTGGAGGACAAGTATGTACAGGGCGCAGAGGTGTTCGACATCCTCGGAGATGCGCTCCTGGCCAAAGGGGATCTTGCGGCAGGTATTCGGTACAAGTGGGTGCATCAGGTCCTGAAAGGCACCTTCAGAATCATCGGAGAAAGAAGCCCTCGACAAGAGTCCATCCCGGCAGTCGATCTTGAAGCAGAGCAAACGACCGAAGAGGAGGCCGACCGAGAAGTGAGCCACGCGGTTACTCCTGCAGAGGTCGAGGAAGTCGACGAAAGTGTTGTGCCTATCACCCGATCGATGGCTCAGCAGCTAATGAGCCAGGGGCATTACGATCGGGCCGCAGGCATTCTTGACCGTCTTGTCTTGCAGAATCCCGATGACGATTCTTTGAGAAACACGCGAGATGTGGCCAGGCGAAAGCAGCGCGAGAAGAGGCTTCTGGAGGTGTTTCAGCGCTGGCTTGGAAATATCGAGCAAATGAAAGCCAGTGAGTCGTCCCCACGATGAGTGACAGATTATTGACGTTACACGCCCGCCTCCGCAAAATGGGCGTGGACGCTCTCTTGTTCACCACCTCGGAAGTGGTCCCTTCCACGAATCTCCGCTATCTAACGGGTTTCACGGGCTCGGACGCTGCCATTTTGATCACAGCGAGGGAGCGGAGGTTTATCACAGACGGCAGGTACAAGACTCAGGCACGCGAACAGGCTACCGAGTTTATTGTTGAAACCGTCAGAGACAAGATCGGGGCGCTGACCCGCACGCTACGGACTCTGGGGATTGCCCGGCTGGGTGTAGAGTCCGCCAGGATAAGCTACGAGCAGGTGATCCGGCTGAAGAACGGGGTTCCCGGCCTTGAAGTGGTCCCCCTGAAGCGGAGTTTTCTTGAGGGCTTTCGCGCTCGTAAGAGCGTGGAAGAGAAGGCCACCATGCGTGAGGCCGCACGCATAGCTTCCCAGGCCTGTCGCAAAGTCCTCGACAAGGGTTTGATCGGCCGCCGAGAGGTGGAAGTGGCCGGGGACTTGGAGTCCCATTTTCGCATGCTCGGCGCAAATGGGGCCTCCTTCGAGACCATCGTTGCATCGGGGTTTCGCAGTGCCCTACCTCATGGCGCTGCCTCGGAGAAGCTGGTAGCGGAGAACGAGTTGGTGGTCGTTGATTACGGGTGCCGGCTTCACGGTTATTGCAGTGATGAGACGGTGACGTGTTGCACGGGAAAACCGTCATCGGACCAGAAAAAGATTCACCTGGCCGTGTACGATGCCCATATGCGAGCCCTGAGCGCGGCGCGGGAAGGGGTCAATGTGCGAGAAGTTGATCGTGTCGCGCGGAGCGTGATCGAGAACGCGGGATACGGGAAATTCTTTTTGCACGGGCTCGGCCATGGCGTAGGATTGGAAGTTCACGAGCCACCGTATCTGTCTCCTCGGGGAAGAGGGGTACTGACCGAGGGTATGGTGTTCACCATAGAGCCAGGGATTTATGTTGAGGGGGTGGGCGGAGTGAGACTCGAGAGCCTTGTTTATCTGGGCAGCGCGGGCGCTGAGGTGCTCTGCGATATGCCCAAGGACCTCATCGTTCTCGGCTGAACACGGCCACTGACCCGCTTGCCTCGGCCGTCGGCCGGCCGGCCGTGAAACCATTCTCGACAGCAGGAAGTGGCACTGAGGCATCAGTCGGGGGGCATTGACCCCGGATTGAGGATGTATCGCCTCGCTAATAGAAATCCATTGTGCGGCTCGAGTCGCACGCGCATCAATGTTGTGGAGGATTGTATGTACTCGACTCCTGATTTCCGGAAGGGTCTGAAAATAGAGCTGAACGGGGAGCCGTACGTCATTGTTGATTTCTTGCATGTCAAACCGGGCAAAGGAGGCGCTTTCGTAAGGACCACCCTTAAGAGTATGATAACAGGCAATGTCCTGGATCGCACGTTCAGGTCTGGAGAAAAAGTCGGAAGGCCGAACCTGGAAGAAAAAGAAATGCAGTATCTCTATGAGAGCGAAGGTCAATTCCACTTCATGGATACCGAGACGTACGAGCAATCTTTTCTCACCAGTAAGCAATTGGGTGATGCACGGCAGTACCTTCAGGAGAATGTTACCGTGACGGTACTGTTCCACGATAACAAACCGATTGGCGTTGAAGTTCCGATATTTGTAGAGCTGACGGTCACAGCCACCGAGCCCGGGGTCAGAGGGGACACAGCGGGGGGGGCTACTAAGCCCGCAACTCTCGAGACAGGAATGACCGTGCAAGTGCCACTCTTTGTAAACGAAGGGGACGTGCTGAAAATCGATACGAGGACGGGCAAATACATCGAACGCGTTCGGTGATTCAGAGACCCCGAAGAGCTTTTGTCCGTGCAGAGCTCGATGCGCGTCTGTCGTGGGAGAGTTGCGCCGGGATGCACGCTATTTGCCGCGCTACGCGAAAAAAATCTAATGTCTCAGATCTGAAAAGCGGGTACGGTGTCTAATAGCTTTGTCTGCCGAGATCGCAGATTGTCCGATCGCTTTGCAACCGCGACCAAGCTCCAGCGCCGATTCCGCGGCATCCCCCCAGGTCTATAAGACCCGAAGATGTGCGTGACCGGTAAACGCGAAGCTTGGGAGGGTGAGTTGTTCTCCCTGCTGGGGGCTTGGGGGACGTCGAGACTGAAAAAGGGAAGTGCATATGGAATCCTGGGGACTTGTAGTTCATGACGAGCAGACCTTTCTCGCCAAAGTCGTGAGCTCGGGAATTGATGAAGGGGTGCTTACTGCCGATCGCGTGGACGAGATCATTCGGATCTCGGTCGCAATGGCGAACAAATATGTGCTTCAAAAGGAGATTGATTTCCGATCCCACGAAGAGCTAGCCAAGGTCCAGGAAACCATTATCAAGCTTATTGGCATAGGTCTGGAAATTCGATCCCGAGGGGACATCGATGAGGGCGTGCGTTTGCTTTTGGAGCAATCTCCCGTCGATTTGTTTCGCTTGGCCTACACCCGGATAGAAAAGCTTCGAGAGCGATGGAAGCAGTTGCTGATTGATCACCGAGTGGAGATTCTTGTTCGATCTCAGGATCTTGAGTCCCTCAGCGAGCTGACCCGGCAGCAACTGATGGACATGAATATATTTACGGAAGCAGAGCTATACACCATCCGCTCTCTGACCATGGAAGATAATCTTTTCACGTCGCTGGGAATCCTCGAATATTACGAAGCCGAGTTGGAACGGTACGAGCTTATTCTGAACATGCGGGACATCCTGCCGTTTAGCCTCTTGAACCGGTCCCGATTCATAAATCTCGAGAATTTGACCGAGGTAGATTCCATCCGTGTGGGCCTGATAAATACCATTGTGATGTCAGCCGTAGTGGAGGGCTCCGATCCGGTGACGGTGTCGATGGAGGAAGTTAGACGGTTTCTATCGACGCTGGATCTCTTTGGGGACGGAGA
This sequence comes from uncultured Syntrophaceae bacterium, assembly GCA_964477215.1. GTDB lineage: Bacteria > Desulfobacterota > Desulfomonilia > Desulfomonilales > Desulfomonilaceae > JBFMDN01. The sequence goes on from CAYZET010000068.1 coordinate 12,570, forward strand.
TATCTTTCCCCAGAAATTGGAAGACGTGGTTATCGATCTCATCCAGGAGCTCGCTGAAGGCCTGAGCGAGCGCGAGGCAGAACTGCTGGCGAAAGAGCTGGTCGAGACTGCCAGGAAATTGGTGGAGATAATTGTCGAAGAGTGGGATGCGGTGAGCTCGTCATCGGAGATGACCTTCTTCAAACGATGGTCCAGGATGGCAATTCTATCAGATGCTCCCGACTCTCTGGAACGGGTCCTGACCTCGGATAGTACCATCGACGATTTTGATTTCGAAATCCTTGCGCAAAAACTTGCCACCCTCGAAAAGGAGCAACTCGATAACTCGGTCAAGCGGATTCCCTGGAAGCGGATGACGCCGGATCAGATCGTCGGGCTATTCGAGCGGCTGCCCTTGCACCAGGCTCTCCTGGCGCACCACGTGTCACTAGGTGGCTTTAGCGCGGAAAATCTTGCAGATTTGTTGGACACGGTGGAGGCTGGTGTCATCGATGTGCTGGTGCCAGCGCTGAAGGAAGCTGTCGCAACGAAAAGCTTCACCTTGGAGGAGCTTGAGCTTCTCGTCGCCTCCCCCCACACTGAATTGTTCAGCCTCTTGTGGAATGCACACCCGCCAGCGGACATGGATGCCGGACGCGTGCTCCTCGAATTCAAAGATGGCACGAGACTACGGCGCGAGGTGCTTCTCGCCTCATGCATGGACGCCGACTTCTTCCCGGAGCTCTTCTCCGAAGCCTGGGATACCGATGCCGCTCTGGTGAAACGGGTTGCTCACAGTCTCCCGGCCGACCATGTGGGACCGTTTCTCTCGGCCGCTGTGGGTGGTCGCAAACCTGAGGTAACGCCTGCTGAACGTGGCAAGATGCCTGTCGTTGACTTCCGGTCAAAGTCAGCCAACAGTTTTTTCCGATCGCTCCCGGCATCTAAGAAGAGATCAGCGCTTCGGTTCTTCACCGAGAATTAGGGGGAGCCTTGATACCGCCTTTCGCAAGTTCGGTGCCGAATCAGAAGACCCTAACCCAACCTTCCCCGTTAACCGGGGGATCAGAGGGGGTTGCCGGTTCGGAATCCGTGACCGCATTTACGAAATGCTGCACTTAGAAAGGGCTTCATAACCGCATTCGCATGGAGACATGTGTGGAGGGGCGCTTCGAGAAGCGCCTTGATTTTGCGCGGTTCCCGAACCGCGCCTACCGGAATAGCCTTTGATTCAAACCTATTGCCCCATCGCGAGATACCTGCGCCAACCCTGCCTTTCCCTCAAGGCGGCTCAATACAAGGGTACCGGCGAGACGCCGGCGCTACGGGAGATGCGACCCAAGAATTCGTAGGTAGCGTGTTTCGGACCCGCCCTTCCTTCATAGCGAGCTTGGGACAAGAGTACCGGCGGGACGCCGGCGCTGCAGGAAACTTGTGCTATAGGCGTTGCCAAGAGTTTTTCCAATTCCCATATGTCATAGTATTTATGGGAGGTTCCCAGACCGGTGGGACGGGCGTCTGAAACCATCTCAGCACTCCAAAGGATGCCAAAATCGTGGCACGTTGCATTCCTGAGCGTACGAATCTCTTTCTGAGGCAACAGGATTTCGGTGGGTTGCGCTGGTCTATTTCTTGCGTGGGTGCCAGTTGATCAGGGCCTTGAGACGCTTTCTGAAGCCCGCCCCTACGGAGGGATGCTTGTACGATCCCCCGGGGCGCCGGCGTCTCGCCGGTATTCCTGCCTTATATCCCCGTCAATAAAGGGCGGGTTTGACAGCCGCCCTCCCATGAACATTGTCTTCGCCGCCAATCTCCGCGTAGACCACCGCAATCCGGTCGATCACGTATGCTCCCATGCTCCATAAAGAGACAATAGCGCCCCTCGAATTGAATCTGGTTACTCTTCAATTAGCTTGAGAAAATCGGAATGAACAGCGTACCCGAGGGCCTCGGCCTGCCGTGCGTGATGTCGAGCTTTCTCCTTGTCGCCCTTGTGAAACCAGGCTACAGCAAGATTGTTTTGCGCCATCCCGAAGCTGGGATTGATTTCCAGCGCCCTCGTATTATGCTCCACGCTGTTATCAAGCTCCCCAAGGGCCAGGTATGCATTACCCAGATTGAGGTGGGCAGCCACGGAATTTGGATTAATCGCGAGAGCCTTGTGAAAGCTGTCGATGGCTTGCTCCATCATGCCTTTCTGCATGAAGGCAATCCCGATGTTCACGCATCCTTCGATCAGGTCGGGGCGGAATTCCAGCGCTTTTAGGCTTTCCTCGATGCAGCCGTCGAAGTCCCCTCTCTCGAGGAGAATTCCACCGATGTTTATGTGAGCTTCCCCGAGGCCGGGTTTCAGCCTCAATGCCATGCGGAATTCCGCTATCGCCTGGTCGAATTTCTTGCTTCTGGCAAGGGCTAGTGCGAGGTTATAATGAGCCGAAGCTGAATCGGGCGCTTCGGAAACCGTTTGTTCAACGCGCTCGATGGTATCGTCTCCCGAGGACGCGCCGGTGCTCGTCTGATCTGTCATTACTCTACTCCCGTACGGTACACGCTATGGAGCAAACATAAATGCTCGGGATGCCGCAGTCAAGGAGCCGAAATGGAAGAGCGATCCTACAGAGTGATCCTCGAAGGTACAATCAGAGAAGGGGTGGACCGCAAGGACGTGGTCCGAAAACTCTCTGTGGTTTTCAAGAAAGATGAGGTTTTCGTTGAAAGGCTCCTCTCCGGATGCTCGAGACCAATAAGAACCGGTGTCGATGCCGAGACCGCCTCGAAATACCAGTCAATCATCCGGAAGATCGGGGCGATCGTCCGCGTCGAGCCGGAACCTGTCACCGAAGAGCTTGCCCCACCGGGGAGCGATCCTCGGCCTGCAGAAGCGTCGGACAAAGAGGAGCCCGTTGTCTGTCCCCGATGCGGCTACACACCGTCCAAACCGGACGATGTGATGCTCGTCCGCGGAGACTGCCCGCGGTGCGGGCTCCTCGTAAGGCAGACAAGCGCGTCGCCCGTAAGAGAGAATGCGGAAGACCTGGGTGCCGAGGGGATGCCCGAGGATTATGCGAATCTATACGGAGAGGAAGAGCCGGCCTCGTGGCAGCGCCGAGGTCTGGCTGCCTGCTACACCTTTGGAGTCTTTCTTCTCGTGTACTACGGTATTGTGCTGGTGTTCATCCTGGTATTCTTCCCGCCTGCGTCCGTGCCGCTGCTCGTGGGTAGGGATTTCCTCTCCGTTGCGCTCGCGAATTTCCCGCTCCTCCTCTCCGCGGTCAGCATATTTCTGGTCACATTCGTATTTCCTCTCTTTAGGGAGGGTAGCACCCCGGGACAGAAAGCCTTCAACATCGGAATGCTGTTCCTCGGCGAAGGGACTCTGAGCGGACTCCTCATGGCCCTCGCTTTGCGCTCCCTCGCGGTCGGAGCAGTGTCGTATGCTCCCGGATTGGTCTTCCTACGTCTCTGGGGTCTCGTCTTCGAAGAGCCCCCAGAATCCCGCTACTTCGTGGTCGCTCTCCTGGCTGTGTTGGCATGGGCTGGTGTTGCTATGTACTCCGCACGCAGCGCGGATGGAAGAGGTGTGCTGGACATCATCGCAGGAGCAATTCAGACCGAAGAAGGGATTCTACCGCCAAAACCCTGGCTCAGAGCCATTCCTCCCGTGGGAATCGCGTGCGCTTTTCTCCTGGTTGTGGGATTTCTTCTTCCACTCGCTCTAAGGCCGTGAAGCAGCCGCATTCTGTCCACCCCTCCCGATGGAGCGTTCACCACGGAGGTTGACGCAACGCGGACGAATATGTCGATTTAGGTCATATGCCATAGATCGTGGCAAGAGCTTCGAGAAGATCTTGAAACTGCTCGCACTTGCCCTCGCCGACCCTTTCTTTCTCCAGTCGCTCGAACACGATTGCCAGGTCACGTTGCTTTTCCGGAGAAAGTGCGCAATCTGCGAGAGCCAAGACGAGCTCGGATTCTCTGTCCATATGGCTGCTCAACAGCCCGGTGTACTGTAGGCCTGCGGCACAAAAGCGCCGCCCTGAGGCTCCGGGATCGGTTTCGTACAGGTCCACGGCGCTCTTCATCTCAGCCACGATTTGGCGCCCGCGCTCGTGGTCCATGAACATGGTGCCTATCGGCCCTCCTTCTCGAGGAATTCCGACAGCTTCCAGGGCAGGAAAGAGGGCTTCCTCCTCTTTCGCGAGGTGACATCGATTCACAAAGACTTCAAGAAACCGCACTATTTCTTTCAGGTGTCGGCCATTGATTCTGTGGCCGGAATCTGCTCTTCGACAGATCTTGGCAAGTATTCCGAGCATGAGGGTGATCCCCTTGTGCTCTGACCTGAGCTGTTGGGTTGCAAACATGATGATAGCACCTCCCCCTTCCTTGTCGCACCATGCAGATCGTTTAGCAAGCCCGACGAACGAGAGGCAGCCATGGGATTTTCGGGAGGCGCAGGACGAGGCTCCAAGAACGGAGGCCACGGCCGGCACGGGTGGGAGTACAGGCTCTCGCTTAGTGGTCCGTGGCACAAAT
>CAYZET010000069.1:0-3959 GCA_964477215.1 uncultured Syntrophaceae bacterium
AGACCTTTTTGATCCGACATTCATCAGGCTGACACAAGTGGATAGCATCCGCAGCCCCCTGCTGGGGCCCCTGGCCATTGAAGACAGCGGCAGGGCGGGCAGGATAGTTCGAGAGGGATTTGACGATCCCGACGACCTCATAGATAGCGTGACCTATGTCAAGGCCGCTGAAGTGATTCGCATGCTTCGGCTGATTCTCGGAGCAGACACGTTCAAGGCTGCAAAAAACCTATATTTCAAGCGATATCGGTTCGGCAATGCAGATACGGACCAGTTCTTCGACTGCTTCGAGGAAATATCCGGAAGGAATCTCGATCAATTCAAGAGAGGGTGGCTCTACACCCTAGGATATCCAAACGTGACTGCTTCGACCAGGTACGATTCAGCGAACAACACATACCAAATCGATTTTCATCAACGGTGTAGTACTGCTGATGGTCCGTTTCACATACCCATTCATCTAGCTCTCGTCAATGGGAAGGGCCAGACGATCGCGGGCACGGAACAGGTCTTTCAATTGACCAAGAGCGCCGACACCCTCCAATTCAGCGGCCTCCCAGAAGAACCGGCATTCGCGTCTATTAATCGCGATTATTCGTTCTATGGAACGTTCACCCGACAGGACGCAAGCTTGGAAGAGCTGACCCTGCAAACGCGGCTGGATACCAACCCATACAACCGGGTCGAGGCGATGCGCCAGCTCACCGATCGCCAGAGGATCAAACTGTTGACCGACAGCGATGCCGCAGTCTCCGCGGAATGGCTCGATTTGTACGGCGATATCCTGGCGGACAGGAGTCTGCCTGCAGTACTGAAGGCATACTTCCTCAGGATCGACGAGCAACCGCTCGATCGCGAGTACTTCACCTGGTACAGGGAGCTCGTCGCCGCAAGAGAAAAACTGATACTCGCTGTCAATGGGGCGCACCGTGACCGCCTGATCGAGCTCTTCCGCGGGATCGACACATACGGCCCCAGGCAATCGCCCAGGGATGGGATTGAGGATCGCATTTTCAAGAACGTGCTACTGGATTTGATCGCAACCGTAGACAGCTCTGAGAGCCACGGCTTGATTCTCGATCATTATCGAAACGCTGTGACAGCCACAGATAGGGTTGCAGCGCTCGTAGCACTGAACAGAAGCTCAGCTCCCGAGCGCAGGGATATTCTGGAGCAGGTATACCAGGCATGGCACGGCCACGTGAGCGGGTACGCGAATTACCTTCGTGTGGTGTCCAGCGGGACCTGTGACGACGTTTTCGACATGATCCAGGAGGAGAAACTGCGCTCGACCTTTGATCTTAAGCATCCAACGTGGTCGCGCGCTCTCTTGTTGACCATGGCAGCTAACAACAAGATGGTGTGGAGCGACAGAGGGATCGAATGGGTTGCCCGCACGGTGACAGAGCTCGCTCCCATAAACGGATATGTCGCGTCCAGGTTGCTAAACGTGTTCCAGATGGCTCGAAAACTTCGACCGGCGGTGAAGGATAAGGTCCAAGGCGCGTTGAGGAGGATCGTGGTAAACGTGCCGGAAAAGATTAGCCCCACCGTAAATAGTCAGGCAAAAGAGTATCTTGGGGAGCAATGACCATGTGTGGCTTTAAGTGTGGCTCGCAACCTGCCTCCGCGGCCGATGATGCAGATCCGCAATCGAGCTCACCCGGAGTCCCCGCAGGCAAGCAACGGGTCATAACATTTGTGCTGGCCTCTCTCGTGTGCGTTGCCCTTATGGGCGGAGCCCCTGCTCCCTGCGACGCGCTGGACACAGGCATGGCCCGGGATCGCCCTGCGGAAAAGGTAGCGGAATTTCAGGAGCGCGTTGCAAAAGGAAGGCAATACAGGGCTTGCTATGAGACCGGAAAATGGATCTGCTACAGGAAGTATGCCGAAGCGATAAAATGGTGCCGCGACAATTGGCAACAATGTCTTCCTTTTATTGACGGCATCGGTATTCACTCCGGGGCGTATGGCAAGCAGGTCCTCGATGCATGCAAGAGCGAGCTGAGATCGCGGTGCTCCCGAGAAGCCGGGCTCTGATCCGCGGAACCAAGGGGGGCCTTATCGTACCCTCCTGGTCCCACGCATGACGGATCACAAAAAAAATGGGAACACGTATGGAAGGGCGGTGTCTTACATGAGCATACCTACCTATTATGGGGAGGGCACAATTTAGTGTGGTCTCTCCATACCTCAACACCACGGTCCATCCCGGTCGCGCGTTGGACGGCGATACTATGAACATTATTCCTGTGAGGTTGAACGAATGGATATAAAGGTTTTTTCCGATTTCGCTTGACCCTATTGCTACATCGGCAAGGGGCTTGTCGATACATTGAAGAGAGAGCTCGCTATAGATGTCAGGTGGTATGGTTATGAGCTTCGGCCTGAAATGCCAGCGCAAGGCGTTGCCCTGACTAGACGGTTTCCGTCGGAGCAATTGCAGAAGATTTACGAGAACCTCCGGCGAATGGGCGCACCGTTTGGCATTGTCTTCGGAAACGTTACGGTGACGCCGAACACGCATCTTGCACTGTCTGCTGCTGAATACGCTCGGGATGCAGGACGGTTCGACTCCTTCCATGAAAGGGTCTTTCGAGCCTATTTCACAGATTGCGCGGATATCGGGAGCCTTGACGTGGTCCTCGAACTGGCCGAGGCTGAAGGTCTTGATCCGAAGGAGCTCGGGAAAGCGCTTCAAGAGGATCGCTATGCCGCTCGGCTTAAAAAAGCGCGAGTTGAGGCGGAATCTCATAAAGTTTCCGCAGTACCCACATTCATCATAGGCGGGATTCACAAAATCGTGGGAGCTCAATCGATCGATTCTTTCAGGAAGCTATTGATATCCGCGTCGGCATCGAAGGGGTAGGGATGTGGGGAAGTCCCCGTGCGCCGCGGGACTGCCAAATCTTCAGATGCAGGCCGAAAAGCCTGCACTCCATGGCTGCCCTACAATCAACCGTCCCCGAAAATCTCTATTTGACATATTTGGAGAAGGGCGTATAATCAAATGCTTAGGATGCTTCCTCCTGCGGCTTCGGCGTTGCGGGCGATAACGACCTGTTTTATTGTTGCATCGGGTCATTGCGGGACAAGGTTTGGAGACGTGTACTGTGAACATATCGCGCCGGACATTCCTGTCCGGCGGAATCGGGCTTGCTTTGAGTAGGGGACTATTGCCTCCATGGGATGATTTGCTGTCCTGCCTTAGAGATACCTCCGACTGCATCCAGCCGCGACAGGGGGAGACCTTCAACAGCGAGATCCTCGACGAGCTGGAGAAGAACCTGGGCGGTGTTGTACCCGTTCACGAGCGGGGGGTCTTTCTCACCTTTGACGACGGGCCTCTCCGCTGCACAGGTCAAATTCTCGATCTGCTCGCAGAATCGGGTCATAAGGTAACCTTCTTCGTGATCGGTCAGAATCTCGCGCAGCGGGGTCTGAGGTCTTTCGCTGTGAGAGCGTTGCGGGAGGGACACGATATTGGCAACCATTCGTACACCCACCCGGATTTTTCTTACATATCTGCACGCCGCGCAGAGCAGGAGATAAGGTTCGCGCATGCAGCCATCCGTGAGGTGATTGCGGAAGCGGGCGTTGACCCGGCACGTCAGGACCTGTTTTTCCGCTTTCCGTACGGAGCCCCGGGCAACAGCCTCAACCGCCGGGCTATCAAAGCTGTCCTGGATGAGCTTGGGTACGGGACTGCATGGTGGGATGTCGATTCTCACGACTGGCGTATGGAGCTCCAGTGGTATCCCCGGTCGCCATCTTCGGTCATCGCCTCGTTGGCCAAGGCACGTCCCCGCGACGTCGTGCTGCTCCACGATCGCGATAAGACGGCACAATACCTGCCGGCAATGCTGAAGACAATCGCACGCCTCAAGCTCGTTTCTATCCCCCTCTCAGACATCGAGTTTGGTTCCAATATTCCGAAAAGCCCGGACACGTCCTCGGGG
>CAYZET010000069.1:3969-16948 GCA_964477215.1 uncultured Syntrophaceae bacterium
AAGGAGAGCTTGTAAGCAAGCTGCTCGGTGCCATTTCCTGCAGGTAGTGTCGATGCGCATTCATGCCGGCCCACCGGAAGGCCGTTTGCCAGCAATAGTGTCCGGTCGCCAGTGATCTTACCGTTTTTCGGTCCGACATGGGCCGCCAATTGGATTCAAGGAGGAATGATCTGTGCTGGAACAGAAGAATACTGCCCTTCTCGTCGTGGATGTTCAGCAGAGACTCTGGGCTGCGATGCACGAGAAGGACGAGCTGGAACGCAACGTGGTCCGCATGGTAAAGGGATCCCAGATTCTGGGGGTCCCGGTGCTGTGGACCGAGCAAAACCCGAAAGGTCTGGGCCCAACCCTGCCGCAGGTGGCGGAATTGCTCAACGAGTCCGAACCCGTGACCAAGCTCAGCTTCAGTTGTTGCGGTGAGCCCCTTTTCTTGGCCAAACTGCAGAGCCTGGACCGCAAGCAAATTCTCGTAACGGGTATAGAGGCCCACGTCTGCGTGTACCAAACTGTCGCAGACTTGCTACAAATGGACTACGAGGTTCAGGTCATTGCGGATGCAGTTGCATCGAGAACCCCTCAGAACAGAGACATAGGCCTGGAGAGGTGCAGGGAGCTGGGTGCCATTATCACAAGCACCGAGACCGTATTGTTCGAGCTCCTCAGGAAAGCCGAAGGCGACGCGTTCAAGCAGATGCTCAACGTCGTCAAGTGAATAAGGGAAGACTGCTTCCGGGATGCGTTCGATTTAGGGTCGGGCGTTGACATTCCGCGGAAAAAGAGGACGCCGTCAGGTCCCCACTACGAGTCCTCTGCACGGGCTACCGCAAGGAAGCCGAGTATTGGGTTTGGCGATGGGCTTCATGCGGCTTGGACGCTTGACGGCGGAGCCTCGCGAGCAAAGGCACCCGCAAGAGTCGGCTCCTCGGCTTCTTCAGGCATGCCCGCGTCAATCCATTGAGCAATTTCAGCTATTTCTTCTGAAGGAATATAGGGCCCCCGGGAAGGCATTCTCCGGTATCCTCCTATGTTTCTCCTGAGGATCTTGATGAGGTTCGTCTCCTCAGCCCTGCCGTTCCCCACCTTGTCGGGCTCTATCAACTGCAGCCCGTATACAACACTTTCAGCCAACTCCTCTTTTGTCTCCCAGCCGATGTGTCCTTCATGCACTGCTTTCATCTTCGGCTCGCGACCGTGTTCGGTCTTCCATCGTTCCAGGGAGGTGTCAAGGATCTGGCGGATTCTCAGCCAGCTTGCCATCGTGATTCCTCCTAGCGTCTCGTCTTGTCATGTGCACCTTCTTACTCAATTGGATGGCAACTAGGCCGATTTGATTCATGGATTCGGGAAAGCACCGCCTTTTCAGTCGAGAGCCCGTGTCAGTGCTCTTCTTCCGACGAGGAGTCGGACTCGTCTTCTATGAGTGTGCTGATGAGCGCGGGAAGCTCGCCAATCACGTCAGTGGCCGGAACCGGTCTCCCGCCGGTCCTCTCAACAATGGCGTCCGCGGCCAGTCCGTGGAGGTATACTCCGAGGGGCAACGCCTGTTCCGGAGGAATACCTTGAACGAGAAGCCCCCCCAGGATGCCGCTCAAGACGTCTCCTTGACCGCCTGAGGCCATCCAGGGGTTGCCGGTGCCGTTGATCCAGATGGTGGAATCAGGGCTCGCGATGATGGTCCTGGAGCCTTTAAGCACCACCCAAACGCCATACTCCCGCGCGAAGTCGCGTGCCAATCCCAACCTGTCCTTCTGAACCTCCCGCGAGGCTCGGGACGTAAGTCGTCCCATCTCGCCCGGATGGGGAGTAATGACGACTCGCGCGGTGGATGACCTGAGCGCGTCCAAGCGACCCTCCAGGACATTGAGGCCGTCCGCGTCGATCACCACCCACCCGGAGTAAGAACCGAGAACACCCAGGACGATCGCGGCTACACCGTCTTGTGTTGAAATGCCCGGTCCCAGGACGATGCAGCGCTTTCCTTCGGCCAAAGACATTATCCTGTCGATGGCGGTTTCTCCAAGGTAACCGGGGATGCCTTCGGGAAGGGGCTCGGTCATCTCTTCCGTGAGCTTCACTTCCAAAATGGGATTGAGAGAAGCTGGCACGCCCACGGTCACGAGGCCGGCGCCAATCCTGGTGGCCGCTCTCGCTGCCATGGCCGGTGCCCCCGTTTTCCCTGGAGAGCCACCCACGACAAGCAGGTGCCCGAAGACTCCCTTATGAGCCTCAGCATTCTCCCGCAGGGATATATATTCTGACAAATCGGGGTCATGGATGAGGGTCGCTTTCGGGGGCGTTCGCTCCACCACCTGTTGTGGAATGGAAATGTCCACAATCTGGACCTGCCCGCAATAATCGATGCCGGGATGCAGGGCCATTCCCAGCTTGGCGAAGCCATAGGTGACGGTAAGGTCTGCCTCCACACATACCCCGAGGATTCTTCCGGTGTCCGCGTCAAGCCCGGACGGGAGATCCACAGCCAGGCGGACACCGGGACACCGATTGATCTCGAGAATAGCGTCCCGAAACGAAGCTCGGACTTCCGATCGAATACCTGTCCCGAGGATAGCATCCACAATGACTTCGGAATCCAGCCAAACGCTCGAAGCTTCCTCCAAAGATTCCGCGTCATCCACCACAAATATGTCCCCGGTCATCTTTTCGAGGATCTGGAGATTGGCGAGCGCATCCCCTTTGATCTTTTCCCTCGGGCAAAGCAGAAACGTGTGAACCAGAGCACCATGATTGATGAGGTACCGTGCTATGACGTACCCGTCACCACCATTGTTACCCGGTCCTGCGACCACGGAGACTTTCAGGCCTTGAACGTCCCCTCCGAGGTACTCTCGCAAGATGTTGAACGTGGTCCGGCCGGCGTTTTCCATAAGAACAACTCCGGCAATCCCGTATTCCCTGATGGCCGCATTGTCAAAGGCCCTCATTTCGTCGGCGGTGACGAGATACATGGGATTCGTCATGGCAAGCGATCCTCTTTGGAGCCTGCGGCTGTGAAAGCCGGTTTAAAGTCGGACTTCGCGGAGGGAAGGAGCTCACAGGCGTACCCAGAGCAAACCATCGAGTACCGACCGATTTGCTCCAGCGTGACCAATCCCTGCAGTTGTCCGCCTTTCATGATTACCACTGCGCTGCTTCCCGTCTCCTGAATCTTGTGCAAGACATCGACCAGGGGAAGATCGGGGGGCGCAGTGGGGAAATCCCGTTTCATGACCCGACCTATGGGGACGGTTGGTCCTTGCCTGTGCAGAGCTTCCGTAAGTGCCTCCCTCGTCACAAGCCCCACAAGCCTCTGACCGTCCATCACGGGAAAATCGCTCTGAAAGGTTCGGAAATAGAGCTCTGCTGCATCCCCCATGGTTTGCTCGGGCGAGAGAGTCTCCAGGTGGGTTATCATCGCGGATCTAGCCGTAGCACCACCGAGCGAGATCATGATTCCTGTCTGCCTTTCCTCCGCTTCAGCGCCGAGGTATACGAAAAGTGCTATGAGGATCATGAAAAGATTCATGGACAGGAGCCCCAGAAAGAACAGCACGATGGCGAAGATCTGACCTATTCCAACGGCAATGCGCGTTGCCGTGAAAGGCTTGAGATAGAGTCCCAGCACGCCCCGCAGAATTCTCCCGCCGTCCATGGGGAAAGCAGGAAGCAGGTTGAATGCGGCCAATACCAAATTGACCACTGTCAACTGAGCAAGAAGACCCCCTTGAATGGAAAGATCTCCAAGCGTCACGGTCACGCCGAACAGATCGGCAGCAAACCAGAGGCAGAAAGCCAAGAAGAGACTGGCAAGCGGACCGGCAGCAGCAATGAAGATTTCCTGGACCGGGTTCTGAGCAGGGCTTTCCATGCGTGCTACCCCGCCAATGGGGAGAAGCGTTATGTCCGAGACCTGTATACCGTAATGCCGTGCCACCGTTGCGTGACTCAGCTCGTGGAAAACCACTGACGCAAATACCAGCACGACGAACACGACCCCATTGAAACCACCGGCCCCTATGATGGACGTTCCTGCAAAGTAAATGAGGAGCAAGAGGAGCAAGAAAGTGACATGGACCTTCACGGGTATCCCCATGATAGACCCGATCCTAAGCGACCATCTCATGAACGAAGCCTCCTTACACTAGAGCGAAGATGAATCCGGCCGGCGAACTGTCCGGCAACCTCCCGGTGCTGGCGTCAACCGGTCTGCCACGGGGGCCGGTAAACTGTCCGGATACAACTTCTTACCATAGATCGCCGGGAACGTCAGCCTCAAGTCAGGGGGGGGTGGCGCAGAAAAGTGAGAGTTTGGGCCACTTGCAAATGCAGATCAATGTAGTAATCTGGGCATGCAGACTGAGCTCTTTGAATCATTAGTCCACGTGATACCCCCATAGGAGGCAGATCGTGCTCGAGATAGGAGAAGCCCAGCGCAAGGTATTGGAAGAGATTCCCGTTCTGGGCCGGGAGCGAATTCACATCCTCGATGCCCTCGGACGGGTGCTTGCCCAGGACGTAGACGCTATACGGGATGTTCCCACCGCCAACAACTCGGCTATGGACGGATATGCATGCCGACACCGGGACATTGTCGGCGCGAGCAAAGCCAATCCCGTCAAGCTCAAAGTCATTGGAGACTCCCCCGCCGGCCACCCCTTTCCAGGGGAAGTAGGTTCGAGTCATGCTGTCAGGATCATGACCGGCGGGATTATCCCCCCTTCGGCTGATACCGTCATCATGGTGGAAGACACTGAACTGGAGGGCGATACCATCTCATGCTTCCACGACCCCGGCAAGGGCGCCCACATCAGACTCCGGGGAGAAGATGTCAAAGCCGGCGAAGTGATTCTGAAGAGAGGGGATGTGGTGAGGGCCCCGGAAGTGGGAATGCTAGCCACCCTCGGTCATGCATACGTGTACGTGTACCAACGGCCGCTGGTAGCAATTCTTTCAACGGGAGACGAGCTCGTGGATCTGGACGAGCCGTTCTCCGACGGTAAGGTGGTCTGCTCGAACAGCTATAGCCTCGCAGCTCAAGTCCTGGAATGCGGTGCGGTGCCCCTATCGCTCGGAATAGCTCCTGACGATGGGGACGATCAGCGGGCCAGGATAGCGGAAGGTCTCCGGGCTGACGCCATTGTTACTTCGGGAGGGGTATCGGTTGGCAAGTACGATCTTGTCAAGGATACCCTTTCCCAACTGGGAATGAAGGTAAAGTTCTGGAAAGTGGCCATGAAGCCCGGCAAGCCGCTGATGTTCGGTACTATAGGCAACAAGCCAGTGTTTGGGTTGCCCGGGAACCCCACATCGGCGATGATCTCATTCGAGCAATTCGTCAGGCCCGCTCTCTTGAAGATGATGGGTCATGCAAATCTCTTCCGTCCCACTATAGAAGCGACTCTGGCTGAAGAAGCCAAAGTCAAGTCGGATCGATTACACCTCGTACGGTGCAAGCTGTTTGAGAAGGACGGCCAGATGATGGCGGTGACAGCGGGAAACCAAAGCTCCGGGGCTTTGCGATCCATGGTGCTGGCCGACGGTCTCATGATCCTGCCCGGAGGAGCAGGCCCTTTCACGGCTGGCAGCCGCGTGAAGGTTCAGCTCCTGCACACCGGTAGCCCCTCGAGTCCCCATTCCCCGTATGATTGATGAAAGGTGTCATTTCTTCAGATGCAGGCTAAAAGCCTGCACTACAAGGCTGTCCGATTCCGCAGACGTAGGGCAGTGCCGCGGCACGCGCATGCGCGTTAAGTTAGAAATGGAACGGCCAATTCTTCGTCATTCCGGCGAAGGCCGGAATCCAGTCTTTCCAACATGTTATGGACTCCTGCTTACGCCGGGGTTCCGGGGTCCTCGTTAAGTCAACTGACTGAAATCACGTGATGCCATCCACGAAGTTAACGCCTGTGCGCGGCACGCGGGACTGCCATTTCTTCAGATGCAGGCTGGAATCCCGCGCTTCGCGGGACTGCACCACATTTTCATTGATGGTGACGGATGTGGGGTGGTGGCGTCAGAAGTAGACGGCGAAGTCGAGCCCGTAGAGCTGCCAAACCGCTTCAAGCTTCCAATCCTGCGCAGGCAAAGCGGAGGTAGCGTCGAAATCCCCGGAGCTAAACTTGAGCCATGTGTTCTCTACCGATAGGCGGGCCGCCATGTCGAATCGGTAGATCTGCGGGCGAAACACGAAGCCCAGACCGCAGGACGTCAGAGAAGACCCTTTGACAGGGAGCTTCAGGAAAGCCTCAACGTGAAGGGGCCATCCCACGATTTCCGGAGGCACGTATCTGAGGTACGGCCCCACCGTGACGGGCCTGTCTCCCTTGATGTTGAGAGTTGCAACGTAGTCGCCTGACCCTGGAACCGGAACGGGGGGCTTAGTCCCGGGAACAAATCGCCCCGGAACACGCAGAGTTCCCTGGAACCGGGGGTCGAGAAAGTACACATCCGCTCGACATCCCGCGGCAAGCCAGTCGAGCTGCACAAGATCGATGTCCCCGCCCATGATCAACCCGCTCAGGTCGATCTTGCCCCCGTTCTGGAACTCACTTCGGGTGTCGAAATTCCAGTAGTTGGCATGCGCACCCAAGCGCCAAATGCGGAGGTTTGCGAATATGTCCAAGCGCTGCGGGTTCTCGTCCAGCCTGGCATACCGTATCAGATCGAACTCGCGTCCGTCCGAGCCGGTCAGCTTGGCACCTGCCAGAACTGCCGTGGCGAGGCCGGTGCCCATTTCACTCCGGAACGAGCTGGAAATGGCTCCTGCTGGAAAGATGGGACCAAGATACTTTTCGAATGAGCCTAACCCTAAGAACGATCCGTAGCCCTGCGCCGCGCACAGGTGCGGTGTCATCATCACGCAGATGACGACCGCCAAGAAGGCCCCTGCGGACCGTATCGCTGAAGCGTATCCTTTCATGCGGCCCTTGTGAGAAACTTCCATTCCACCGAGGCGCATTAAATCATACTTGGCGGGACTTCGTCAAGCTATTTGCCGTCCTGACCCAACTATTCGATTTCGCGAGAGGATTGAGCGCCATTGTCGGACAAGGGAACAAATTCCTTGACATGGACGGGATAGAGATCTAGAAGCTTTGGAATAAAGGATTCGTTACGGCTGGGCGCTTGATAGCCAAAAGGACTGGCCTGGGGGCCCGGGGGTCGTGTTTCGATGGTAGCGTTTCGCGTGTAAGGAGAAAGACAGCCATGGCTTCCATAGTTGAGCTGAATTGGTCAAATTCTCAGGAGCTCCTCATCGACGTTGATTTGGACGCTCTGTACCTACGTCAGCTCAGGACGATGGGCGGACAGATCCATGCGAAGTATCCGTACCTGCTGCTGATCCATACCGGGAAAATCCTGATCGGCATAGACCTCGGACATTGCCGCTTCATGCAAAGGGACTTCGGTGCAGGTGTTGGTGCCGACGGTCGTGTTCCTGACGACAGCTTGTGGGACGGTTTGCTCTCGCGGGAGACGTGGGAGTGAGAACGTTCGACCTCGCTGCCCTGAGCTTGTCCGAGGGAGGCGAATACGTATTGGGCGCGAAAGACCTGCATTCGCAGGCATGCTATTTTGTCTATGGCGCTCTCCAGCCAGGCGAAGGAGAGAGGCTGGTTCGACCCGGGCAAGGATACGAAGAGATCCTGTGTGCCGTGGGAGGTCCTCTGACCCTACACACCGCTCACGGTGATATTCGACTGGACAAGAGCCACGCGATACATGTCAAAGAGACAGACTCCTTCTTAATTTCCAATCCCTCTTCTGATCAACCGGTGGTATACGTCATGGCTGGCGGGCATGTGCGCCCTGACATATAGAGCTGTCTCCCGTGAAAGGTCCGCCGTCTATGCTGCCACGTGAAAATGCGTGGCACTCATCACAGTGGAAGACATTGCATCCTCGCTGCTGAGTTGCTATGCTGGTACAAAGCCTGAGTGGTGGAATGGGTAGACACAAGGGACTTAAAATCCCTTGGGGCATGTCCCCGTGACGGTTCGACTCCGTCCTCAGGCACCATCCGCCTTGCTGGCAAGAGCCATCTCACTATCTCACTCTGATAGAATGCGGAATGCCACAACACGTGAGTTGATCTTTTCAATGGGGGATAGCCTCGATAGTCTTTCGACAGTGTGACAATTGAGTCACACATGGGCCCAACCATAGTTAAAGAAGTATCGCCCCATGTGGTTCCGACAGCCCCAAGTCTTTGCATTTCTTCGGAACACGTGTTATATATATGTATACATTCGTAGTGGGTCTCAAGTAAGCTTCAGGCTTGATATTTGGCCTTAACGGAAAAGCTCTGAAGAGGAGATCGGAGGGAGATACATGAAGAAAGAAGCTCGCATTCAGGCAGAGAAAATGTTCCTCAACGCCGCCGGGAACATTACCAACCGAGAGATAGCCAAGGCTGTATCGGTCAATCCATTAACCGTGGGCAGATGGAAACGAGACGAAAAATGGGGTCAGAAGCTCAAAGAACTGCAGAAAGCCCAGGCAAAGGAAGTCGCCGGTGGCGGAGTCGTCAGGAAGAAGGCCGCTCGGGATGAGGCCTTTCGTATCTACATGGAGGCCGGCGGAAATGTCACCAATAAGCAGCTCGCAGCTCAAGTGGATGTGAGTCCTGCTACAATTAGCAAGTGGAAAGAACAGGACGAGTGGATCGAACAAATCAAGATTCAGCCCGTAGAGCCGCTCCTGGAGGAGCCTGTGCGGGAAGAGCCTGAGCTCGATCTCGGTGATTTGGCCGCACCGGAACAGATTATTGCACTGAACCAGAAAATGGCCGACCTCCTGACCCGCGATTATTTGAGCGCGGAGGAGATAGCTCAACTCGCAGACGCAAAGTGCGATTTGCTCGAGGCCCTGGAGATTTATCTAGGAATAGTTCGAGAAGTAGGTACGCTAAAGTTAGGAGAATCATGAAAGGATCGATCGTTTGCCTTGTCTGCTCCGCGCGGATCGGCTTGTCTGCTAGTGAAAAATTGTGGCTGAACCAGCTGTGATGCGCGAAGGCGACCTCTGCGCGACATCTGACCATTGCCCTCCGGAAGCTCCGAGCGAGCAGAAGAAAATGATGCCTTACGACGTTTCTATGAGGGGGACGTCTATATGATCCTGCCGGATACTCTTCTCTACATATATGAAATTCGAGGGGATCTTCCGAGAGGAATTCACCCACCGCCACCCTCGTTTGTAGGTTTTTGGAATGAGGATGACTTTTCGTACCTCTTCTTTACTTCTCCCGAAGATGAATACGTAGCGAACGCGGTCTGCAACGGGTCAACGCGCCTATCGGCAAGACACGAAATACTGTACAAAGACTGGCAGAACAACCTGCCACGGGAAGGCGCGCAAATAGGGAGCGTCCACTTCGCAAGAGCCGACGATCCCGCTCCTGCTCGGGGATCGCTCCTTCTCGATCCGTCAGTCGTGTTCGGTGACGGAAGTCATCCGACCACTGTTGCGTGTATCTCGGAAATTGAGCGGATGGTGGGGTCTCGCAATGTACAATCCATGTTGGACCTCGGCACCGGCTCGGGAATACTTTCTCTTGCCGCGGCTTCTCTGGGAGTGGGCCGAGTGGTGGCAGTTGACAGGAATCTGCTAGCCATCCAGACCGTTCGAAGCAATGTGAAGCTCAACAACTTGTCCGGCGTCATTCAGGTTAGGGAAGGGGAAGCTCGATTGTTTATCGACACTCCCTACGATCTGGTTGCAGCGAACCTCCCTTTCCAGGTACTGAGAGATCTTGTCGTACTGCGAAACGCTAAACTGCATCAAGCGTGGATCGTGTCCGGGATCAATGCGCAACAAGCCCACGTGCTCAAAGGGCTCTTATTCGATCAGGGGTACGCTTTGGATCATTGCTTTGTCACTCCTCCTTGGGTGACATTCTCGGTAGTACGAAAGAAAGAATAGTGCGCCATGCATGCCGGACCTCACGTCCTGGCGGCTTGCAAAATTGGGACGCAGGCGATACTCATGGAACCCGACATGCCAATCGATTTGTAAGCTCAACGATCCAAGAGATGGACTCCCAAGATGGAAGATATGAGGAAAACAAAGCGTGAGCTCGTTGATGAGGTCGTGCTTCTGCGACGAAGATTGGCCCAAATGCAGGAAGCAGAGCTTGAGCTGCAAACCGTGGCGCAAGCTCTCCGGCAGTCGGAAACGCAGTTCAGGAAGATTACGGAGAAGTCCATTGTCGGCGTGTACCTCATTCAGGACATGGTGTTCAAATACGTGAATCCCAAAATGGCAGAGATCGTCGGGTACACTGTGGAGCAACTGGTGGACCAGAGGGGGCCGGAAGACGTGGTAGCCGACGGGGATTGGCCGCTGGTCCGTGAAAACTTGAGAAAGCGCGTCGCCGGAGAGATGGAGTCAATTAACTACTCATTTATGGGAAAGAAGGGAACCGGCGAAATCGTACACTTGGAGGTCTACGGTTCCAGGATGGAATACCAGGGACGGCCGGCAGTCATCGGAACCATACTCGACGTCACCCAGCGGGTTCGAGCCGAACGGGAGCTGGAGACCCAGCTCAAACGGTTCCAGACGCTCTATCATCTTGCAGTCACCATGACTGCCGAGCACAGCCTGGCAGAGAACTTGCGCATTCTGGTCGAAACAAGCCTTGAGTTGCTCGGGGCAGATACCGCGTTCATAGCGGTTCGTGACGAAAAGGCACGGACCCTGCGTGTGTGTGCATGCGCGGGGATGGATTCACAAATTCTCCTGGGTCTGGACTTGCTGCAGATGCATCGCAACGCCGCGCTGAGGGCACCGTTGCCAAAGCCCTGTCGCCTGGAAGAGAATTTCGAGGAGCTCAAGACCGCATGGGAACATCAACTTTGTGTCCAGGGCCTCAGCTCGGGGATTGCGGTTCCTGTTCGTGTGAAAGAGACGGAGCTGGGCGTGCTCTGTGCAGGCAGCAGAGCAGAGCGATCTTTTGCTGACTCCCAGAAGGATCTCCTCTCCTTGATGGGGAACATGGCAGCGCTGGAGATCAACCGCAAGCAAGCAGAGGAAGCATTGGCTCAATCGGAAGTTCAGCTCCGCTTGCTCTCGAGGCAACTCCTCAAAGTGCAGGAGGACGACCGAAAACGCGTTGCCCAGGACTTGCACGACGGCATAGGGCAATCCGTGACCGCTATGAAGTTCAAGGTTGAGAACGTTATAAGGAGAGCCTCAGAATCCGTCCCCAAGAAGCACCTTGCTCCCCTGAAATCGCTCATCCCGATGATTCAAGAAGTGGTGGAAGAAGTGGGGAGGATCGCCATGGACCTCCGGCCTTCCATCCTGGATGATTTGGGAATCCTCGCAACTCTCGCCTGGCTGTGCAGGGAGTTCGGCAGGACGCATCCGCATATCAAGGTGCAAAAGAGTCTTGAAATGGAGGAAAGTCAAATCCCGGAACATCAAAAGATCGTCATTTTCCGGATCCTTCAGGAGGCGCTTAACAATGTGGCCAAGCACAGCCAGGCCAAATCCGTCCACATCTCTTTGCGAAGACGGGACGGCGTTAATGAGCTGATGATTCACGACGACGGTGTGGGCTTCGATTGGGACTCGGTCAGGTCTGCGGAAAGCAGAAGCCGGGGATTCGGTCTTGCTAGCATGAAAGAAAGAACGCAGCTCTCAGGCGGCTCGTTCAGTGTTAAGACTCGCAGAGGAGGCGGCACGATGATCGCAGCGTCTTGGGGCGAGCGATAGTTCTCTCATCAATGCTTCCTATACTCCCTGGATATGGCCGGCCCCGCGATGGCGCCAGTTTTCCGTCGGGATGCATCGCGCCTCATCCTATCAGCGCGCCAGCGGAGCCCATTCTCAGGGCGCTCCAACCCGGCTTATAGCTACCGCGAGACCAGTCCCCTATGGATCGCGTAAGCAGTCAAGGCTGAAGCACTGTGGAGATCCAATTTCTTCATGATGTTCGCACGGTGAGTGGCAGCGGTCTTGACGCTAATGCAAAGGAGGTGGGCAATTTCCTTGTTGGTATTTCCTTCGGCAATGAGTTTCAGAATCTCTCTCTCCCGATGGGTCAACGTGTCCCACGAGGAAGCCGGTTTCACTGAGCTCTTCCCTTCGAGATACCCTTCGAGCACCACCTGAGACACCCCCGGACTGAGATACGGTTCTCCTTTCAACACCACGCGAATAGCAGAAACCAGCTCCTTGTGTCCGACGTACTTGAGCACATAACCATCGGCCCCTGCTTGGAACGTGGCGAGGATATACTCCTCATTCTTGTGAACGGTAAGTACCAGGATTCTTGTCTCCGGAAACTCTTTCTTGATGCGCCTGATGGCTTCCACACCGTCCATCCTGGGCATTGACAAATCCATTAGAACAACGTCAGGCACAACCCTGGCAACGCATTCGATGGCCTCTCTCCCGTCAGAGGCCTCGCCCACGACGTCAAAATCCGGCTCCGATGAAAGAAGGGACTTCAAGCCCTCCCTGATAATGGTGTGGTCTTCTGCCAGGACGATGCGAGCTTTCACAGCC
Organism: uncultured Syntrophaceae bacterium; assembly: GCA_964477215.1. GTDB lineage: Bacteria > Desulfobacterota > Desulfomonilia > Desulfomonilales > Desulfomonilaceae > JBFMDN01. The sequence goes on from CAYZET010000069.1 coordinate 16,483, forward strand.
ATCTTGGACCGTCGCGTTCCAAATCGTTTTTCCAGCGCGCAGGTAAGGGAAGAGCGGGAAGGCTGGTTCACTATGCCGAAACTCCGTAATCTAAATATACTTTATCCCATTGACGGTGCCGTTGCAAGCTCTAGGACAGCTTCAAAGCTCTTTTCCACGCTCGACCCGCCGGGGGAATCCGCCCAACACTGCGGAGCCGGACTACCGTAGCCTAGATTCCGAATACAGAATTTCTGGTAGAGAAATACACCCCTGAGTCTATTGACACAACCGGTATACAACCTCCATTCTTACCACCGAAGCAGGCTATGGGCTCCATCCATTCAGGCAAGAGAAAAATTGTCATGAAATTGATTCCCATCCCAAGGGTTGTAATCTCACTCGGCTGGCTGAGCGTATGCGCCCGGTCGTCTTCCGGACTGGGTGAAGGCAGCCAAGTAGGAAAGAGCTCCTTGGCAGAGGATGG
>CAYZET010000070.1:0-12431 GCA_964477215.1 uncultured Syntrophaceae bacterium
GCGCGCTCTTTACGCGGGGAGAGACTCAGGCTCTCGTCATCGTGACCCTGGGAACCTCGTCTGACGAACAGAAAATAGAAGCGCTGGAAGGGGCCACATTTAAGTCATTTATGCTTCACTACAAATTCCCGCCGTTTTCCGTCAACGAGGTCAAGTTCCTGAGAGGGCCTTCTCGGAGGGAAATCGGCCATGGTGCGCTCGCAGAGAGGGCCCTGGCGTACCTGCTGCCTGACGATGACGAATTCCCCTATACCATCCGCGTGGTGTCTGAAATCCTGGAGTCAAATGGCTCTTCTTCCATGGCAACCGTGTGCGGAGCCTCCCTGTCCTTGATGGATGCCGGGGTTCCGGTGATCGCTCCTGTGGCAGGAATAGCCATGGGGTTGCTGAAGGGCCAAGACAAGACCTTCATTCTCTCCGACATCATAGGAGACGAAGACCACCATGGAGATATGGATTTCAAGGTGGCCGGAACGTGGGACGGCGTCACTGCACTGCAAATGGACATCAAGATCGACGGCATTACTCGGGAGATCTTATCCCAGGCCTTGTACCAGGCGAGAGACGGCCGGCGCCAGATTCTGGAGAAAATGAACGCGGTAATATCTACCCCCCGACCGGAAATCTCCAGACACGCGCCGAGGATTTTCGTCATGCACGTCAACCCTGAGAAAATTAGAGATATCATTGGTCCGGGGGGCAAGGTTATTCGGGGAATTCAGGAAGAGACGGGGACGAAAATCGAAGTGGACGATACCGGCAAAGTCGTTATCGCTTCAACCGACGTCGTTGGTGCTGAACAAGCCAAGACCGCCATACGGGGCCTCACTCAGGAGGCGGAAGTGGGAAGGATCTACATGGGAGTGGTCCGGAAGATTACCGACTTCGGGGCCTTCGTGGAGATTTTCCCCGGAACCGACGGACTGGTCCATATCTCCCAGCTCGAGCCCGGTCGGGTCAAGAAGGTGACAGACGTCGTGAAAGAAGGGGATACGTTTCCGGTGAAGTGCATAGGCATCGATCCACAGGGAAAGATAAAGTTGTCGAGAAAAGACGCCATTGGGAAGACACCTGATTAATGAGTCATACAAAAGGCTTCTGCTCCTCTCTCACGCGGTATGACCATCCCAACACCTACCGCAAGTCAATCCTAAACAACGGGGTCCGACTCGTCACCGAACGCATTCCATATCTCCAGTCCGTATCGCTGGGGATCTGGGTACGGTCGGGCTCGCGATTCGAGCGCCCCGAAGTGAACGGAATCTGTCATTTCATCGAGCACATGCTCTTCAAGGGGACGAACAGGCGGTCCGCTCTGTCTATCGCTAAGGAGATCGATTCAGTCGGCGGAGTGATGAACGCTTTCACCAGCAAGGAAATGACCGCGTTCTATTGCAAAGTTCTTAGCGAGCATTGCGAGTTGGCCGTGGACCTGCTCACTGACATCTTTCTCGACTCCTCCTTCCCCGAGGAGGAAATTGAGCGGGAAAAGCAGGTGGTATACCAGGAGATTTCTCAACTGGAAGATTGCCCCGAGGACCTAGTCCACGAGATCCTCGGTATCCGCTTCTGGAAAGACGATCCGCTTGGACAACCGATTCTGGGAACCATTGACAATATCGAGAGATTGGACCGCAGCACCATGATGCAGTTCAAGCTCGAGAACTATACTCCTGAGGAGATCGTTGTTTGTGCAGTTGGTGACGTCGACCACGACGGTATCACTAACCTTTTCGAGAAGCAGATGAATCGTCTCAATGTCACCGGTCCCCGTGTCTGCGCGATACCCCCCGCGACCGAGGCCTCCGCGCATGTGATTGCCAAAGATTTGGAACAGGTTCATGTCTGCATTGGGACGATCGGCCCGAGTGCCGCAGATCGACGCCGTCAGGCCGGGTACGTCCTCAATGCGATCCTGGGATCGGGGATGAGCTCAAGATTATTCCAGGAGGTTAGGGAAAAACGGGGCCTGGCGTACAGCGTCTATTCGTTTCTCTCGTCCTTTTCCGATACCGGAATGTTCGGTATTTATGCTGCCTGTGAAGCCGCACGTCTCGAAGAGCTCATGGAGACCATAGGAAAGGAGACCATGGGGCTGGCTTCCTCACTCACCGAAGAGGAAATCCGCACCGCGAAGAATTACATTCGGGGGAGCATCATCCTTGCCATGGAGTCCCCTGACGCGCGCATGAATCGCTTGACCAAAGGCGAATATTTCTTCGGCCGCTATGTGTCCGTTGAAGAGATTCTCGAGGCCCTCGAGGCCGTGACCCTAGCCGAGCTGCGCGACTTGTGCGATGAGATGTTCAATAGCGACCGGTTTTCTGTAGTAGCGCTGGGGCCGGCTCCCGAAGATACAGACTTGTTCGGTCTTCTCGGTCTGTGAAACACGGGGTTTTCACCGTGCCAACGACTCTCTCCTGCTGATGGTCACGCGCCTGCGCGAATTGTCTATCGACACCGAGAAGCTCGATATACTCGTGGTACCGAGCAGATTCAGAATCCCTTTCGGGTCCCTGTCGAACACATGAACCTCAATACGCCCCAGCGGTAATGTGTACAAGAACGCCTGTTCTATCTCGTACCGGCTCACCTGGTGGCGCGTTCCGTCGGCCGTTGTCACCGTTCCTTTGCCGATCTTACGGACGGAGGTCTCTCGGGCGATCTTTTCGAGCAGGTCGTGAGACACGAGGCTGAAAGTTGCGCCGGTGTCCAGAAGGAATCTGTGCGGTGCCCCCCTCTTGCTGAACCGCACCTGTACGAAAACCTGCCCATGATCGCTCAAAGGGACGACCACACTGAGCGGCCCGGACGCGGAAACCGACAGCTCCCGCAAGATCCCTTCAGAAATCGACTTCGTCCGTGAATCGGGGTTCAGCCGCAGAGCTTGCCGGGCGTCCCTACGCGCCCGTTCGATATTGTCGGACCGCAGATATGCAAGGCCTCTCCCCGCATACGCAAATCCGGAGCTCGGATCCAACTCTATCGCCTTGTTCAGGTCGCTGATTGCCCGATCGTAGTTGCCATGATTGATATACGCGATCCCTCGATTGGAGAATGCTACGGCACGGAGCTCTATGTTCTCGTGGGACGTCTTTATAGCTGTGGTGAAATCTTTGATCGCCTTTTCAGCGGCGTCTCTCTTGAGATGAATCAGACCGCGCAATTGATAGGCCGACGCAATTGATTCGCCACTAGCCTGTCTTGAATTGAGCACAGCGGCCAGGTCGATCAGGGCTTCCTTGAACCGATCCGCCTCGTAGTACGCGTGACCTCTCGCAAGCAGAATCGTGTGGGCATCGGAGCTATCCGGCTTTACCAGTCCCAAAGCCTTTGAGAATTCAGTCACTGCCTGCTCGTGATTGCCGTTCAGCAGGCACGAGGTGCCCTGTTTGAACAGGGCTGAGGCACTGGCCTGTGCGGAGACCTGACCGGCCCACGCGAGCATAGCGAGGGAGAAGCCGACGAGCGCGGTCATCATTTTTTGCCGTCTCTTCAAGGAACCTGTACGCGAGGGACTCTCCTTTCTATTCACGAGGCGATCGCCTTCCGAGCCATTCTACAACATTTTCCATCTCTGCTAGCTCTCTACCCGAGAATTTTCGAACAAGGGTTAATGCCTGTTGCGACAACCAGAATCGCTCCTCTTTGCTCGCGGACTCCGCCACCCTGAGGAAATTATGCAGTATATCCGCGATCTTCTGCACCTGATCCAAGATCGAGTCTGCCACCACCACGTCGAGCTTTCGCTGCTTGATGTCATGGAGGTTCGTCACCTTTGAAAGATCCACTGCGGGAAGCTCCAGGATGGTATGGCCAGACTTGAGTATGGCCGCGGCCACTTCCGCGGACACCTTGTACCCGCGTGACAACTCCTCGTCGTTTACCTCAGGAATGATGCCCGGTACCTGCACACCAGTCCTCATGTCGAACAATTCCAGATCCGTCTCCTGGTGAGCGCTTGCACCGCGTGGAACCCGCGCCAGGACGCTGAATTCTCGGATGAGAATGTAGTCGAAATCCTTCGTCTCCATGGGAATATGATACCATGGCTCGTCGGCCCAGATAACCTTTCTTGTGCTCTTCATTCGGGTATTTTCCCTTTACAACGGCCGGAACGGACGTTACTATCCGCCCGATTCAAGGGGATTACGCAACGGCACATGAAAATCAAGAGGCTGGAAATAAAGGGATTCAAGAGCTTCCCTGACAAGACTGTCTTCGAATTCAAGCCCGGAATCACCGGAATAGTGGGCCCGAACGGGTGCGGTAAGAGCAATGTCATGGAAGCAATTCGCTGGGTCATGGGAGAGCAACGGACGCGATCCCTTCGGGCCAAGAAGATGGATGACATCATCTTCAATGGCTCCGAGAATCGGAAGCCAGTCGGCATGGCCGAAGTGCGGCTGATTCTTGCGAATGACGGCGGCTCCTCACATCCCTCTATGGCCGATTACGACGAGATCATGATCGCGCGCAGGCTGTTTCGGGATGGGGAGTCCCAGTACGAGCTCAACAATATTCCCTGCCGCTTGTCCGACATCACCGACTTTTTTCTCGACACGGGAGTCGGAAAGAATTCATACGCTATCATCGAGCAGGGAAGGGTGGACATGGTGGTGGCCTCCAAGCCGGAGGATCGCCGCGTGCTCATTGAAGAAGCTGCAGGAATCAACCGGTACAAGTCGAGGAGGGAAGCCGCACTAAAAAAGCTGGAGCAAACCCAGCACAATCTTGAGCGCATCAGCGACGTGATCCGGGAAGTCAAACGCCAGCATTCTTCCCTGAAAAGGCAAGCATCGAAAGCGGAACGCTACCGCAGGCTCAGCGAGCGATTGAGGAATCTGGACCTCGCTACGCAATCCTATCGGTGCACGCAACTTCAACACAGCCACAGGGTGGCATCGGATCAGTTGGAGCTTCAGAAAAGGTCCCTGATTGAGCGGGAGTCCCTCTTCGCTTCCCTGGAGGCCCGTCTGGAGGCGGATCGCGTTGCAGCTCTCGACGCGGAAAAGACCCTGAAGGAGGTGATGGAGGCTCTCCACAGGACCGACATCGAGCTTACCTCTGCACGGGGCAAGATCGAGCGCCATGCTGCACAGATCGCCCAGGCACGAGAAGGGCGGGAGCGCGGTCTCAGGGAACAAGAGGCTGCAGGCCGAAGAAGCCGGGAGGCGTCTCACCGCAAGCAGGAGCTGGAGCAATCGAAATCCGAGCTCGACTCCGAATTGAAATCCGCCGCTGCTACCCTCCAGGAAGCCCTAACCGGCACCAAAGCCAAAGAGCGAGAGCTTGATGCGTGCAGGAAACGAGTCGAAACCCTGAAGGAAGCGGCGTTCCAGAACCTCCAGCGGACCGCGCAGGAGAACAATCGTCGAGAGAGGCTGACGAGGCGGGGGACCGAAATCGACGCAACCGCGAACAAAATCGCGAAAGAGATTGAAGAAATCTCCGCGGGGCTCTTCTCAGATGTCGCTCGGCACGACACTCTACTTGGCGAGGCCACAGAAACCGCGAAGCAGCGTGATCTGGCCGAGCATGAGAATGAGGTCCTGGCATTGGCCCTCTCAGAGGCCAAGACGCGCATCGGAGGTCTCAGGAAGGAAATTTCCGAGCTCGATAACCGCCTTGCACGCGATTCCGCTCGCGTTGAATCACTGGAAGAGCTCCGCCGCGAGTATCATGGATATGACCGGGGCGTCCGTTTTCTCATGAAGAACCGGGACTCCCTTATCCCTGAGGCTTTGTTGGGCCCGCTGGCTGAACTGATCGAAGTGCCTGCCGATTATCAAAAGGCAGCGACAGCCATCCTCGGTGCCAGACTCGGTCACCTCGTTGTGTCATCTCCCCGCGATGCGATCCTCGCACTCGACCGGCTCAAGGAATCGGGAGAGGGTAGATCCACCCTTATTCCGCTCCGGCCGAGGCCCGGCGCCCAGGATGGCAACGGCGAAGTGCCTGAAGGCGCCACGAGCCTCAAGAGCGTCGTTCGTTTCCGGGATGGTTGCGACAGCCTCTGGGAATTTCTCCTCGGCCGATGTTTCGTTGTGGATAATCTTCGAGATGCCGTGGAAATCTGGGAGAAAAACGGCATTGTGGCTGACCTCGTCACCCGGGACGGTGAAGTGGTCACCCGGCACGGGGAAATCACCGGTGGCTGCCACGACGAGTCACATGAAGAGTTGTTCGAGAAGCGGCGAGAAATCGAAGAGCTGCGGGGACGCATGGAGACGATCCGTGCTGCGATCGCCGAGAAGAGTGCTGCCCTGGTTTCCGAAGAATCCCGTGCTGCAGACCTTGGGAGCCGAATCGACGAGCAGAAGCGCGTTACCCAGGACCTCACCGTCCAGGAAGTCAGGATAAAGAAGGACGTGGAGCGATTCGCTGCCCAGATAGCAACGGCACGACGAAAGACCGAGGTGCTGGAGCTCGAGAAGCAGAGGCTTGCCAGCGAGAAGGATGGCCTCGCCGCGGAGCTGGAAGCTGTTGGAGAGTCCCTGGAGAATCTCGCACGGAAGCAGAAAGACCTGGAAAACGAAAAACAGGATGCCTCGAGAAAGGTGGAGGAGCTCGCCGCATCGGTGAACACGGAATCCGAGCGCACTTCGGAGCTGCGAGTGCGTACTGCCCAACTCGAGGAACGGAAACGCTCTCTGGACAGGGAATACCAATCGGCCGTGGAGCTGACGGCCCAGTTGGAGAAGCGTCTCGCTCTCGTGCGAGAAGATCTGGAGAGAAGCGCAGCCGAAGGAAAGCGTCTCTCGGAAGAATTGGAAGCTACCCGCGAGCGGGAAAAGGAGCTGATGCGCGAGCGGGAGGCCCATGGCGTCGATGCGGAGAAACTCAAGAGGTCGTGCGAGACGCTCACTGTGCAAGTGAAATCCCTCGAGCAGGAATCCGGTGCAGCGAGAAAAGAGATCATGAGCCTTCGGGAGGCGGTCCATACGCTGGAGATGGAAACCGCCCGGCTGGAGCAGTCCCTGGAAGGAATCGTGGAAAAGGTCGTGGAGCGGTACGCGGTTGATCCTCGCACCCTGTCTTCACCGGAGTCTCTCCCCTCCGAGGAGGAAATAGAGGGCCTCAGGTCTCAGATCGAGGCTCTGGGGGAAGTGAACTTGGCCGCTATAGCGGAGTGTGCCCAGGCAGAGGAGCGTCTGACGTTTCTCGTGGAACAGGAATCGGACCTCAAGAGCGCGGTGGAATCGCTCTACGCCACCATCAACAAGATCAACCGCACGACGAGGGAACGATTCAGAGAGGCCTTTGACAGCATCAACACAAAATTCCAGGAAATCTTCCCCTACCTGTTTCGGGGAGGAGAAGCAAGGCTGCAGCTCACTGACGAAAACGATCTCCTGGAAACCGGCGTGGAGATCGTGGCTCGACCGCCGGGAAAGCGGAAGCAGAATATGGATCTGCTCTCCGGAGGAGAAAAGGCTCTGACCGCGGTGGCCCTGATCTTTTCCATATTCCTGATCCGGCCGTCACCTTTCTGTCTCCTCGACGAGGTGGACGCGCCCCTCGACGACGCCAATTTGGTGCGATTCAACGAAATGCTCAGAGACATCTCGGATCGCACCCAGTTCCTCGTGATCACGCACAACAAGCGAAGCATGGAAGAAGCTGACTCGCTCTACGGAGTCACCATGGAAGAGCCTGGCGTCTCTGCTGTGGTGTCGGTACGATTCATGGATTGATACCGCCTTTGTATCCGGTCCTGCGGGGTAGTCCCGTGTTCCGCGGGACTGCCATTCTTGAGGAATGCAGGCTGAAAAGCCTGCACTACAATGGGATTCTCAGCGCGAATTTCCCGTGGCGCCGGCGTCCCGCCGGCACTCTTTACTTTCACCCGCTGCGATCCGGAGACCCTCATGGGCCGGCTGGCGTCACACCTCGCGTCGGTGCAGGAGCCACTTTCCTGTAACCATAATGAGGTACGTGGCGCCGGCCAGAATGATTGTCGTGGCTCCAGGAGGATAATCGGGAATATAACTCATGACGAGGCCTCCAGTCGTGAAGAGAGCGCTGAAGAGGGCGGAGAGGAGCATCATACGCCAAAGGGTGCTGGAGAACAGGCCAGCGATGGCTATAGGGAGGGTCAGCAGCGCAATCACCATGACAAGCCCCACCACTGTTACGAGGAGAACTATCGTGAGTGCCGTGAGACCCAATAAGAGGAGAAAATAGAAATCGACGCGGAGACCGCGCACTTTCGCGAACTCGTCATCGAAGCATACCGCCAAGAACTGATTGTAACACCCCAGCCCGATGAGCACGATTATGCAGTCAAGAACAGTCAGGAGGTACAAGTCCGACTCATTGACCATGAGAATGTTGCCAAACAAATAGCTCATCAAATCGGATGAATATCCGGGGGTCTGAGAAATGAACAGTATGCCGCCCGCCATGCCGACGGCCCACAGAGCGCTTATCACCGTGTCCGTGCGCTGTTTGGCCTTGAGACTCACCACTCCAATAATCATGGCAGCAACGAGAGCGGAGAGCACCGCGCCGTAGATCGGATTGATCCAATTCCACCCGTGAACGGTCTTGAAGTAGAGCGCCGCGCCTATTCCCCCCAAAACCGTATGAGAGATCCCCCCCGCAATGTACGAGATGTTGCGTACGATCACGTAGGTGCCGATCACGCCGCATGCGATACTGGCCAGAAGCCCTGTTACAAGCGCATACTGCAGGAAGCTGTGCTGCTGAACGTCGATCAGGAACTGAAACACTGGTGGATTGCCTTGGTCTCGCCCCCATTGTTGTGCCGCACTAACTTTCTGGGCGATCCGTACATGTCATTGATGATCTGACCGGTTATTTCGCTCGTGGAATGCATCATCACCCGTACCTTTACGCAGACGACCTTTTCCACGAATTCAGACACGAATCCCAGGTCGTGTGATACGACCACGATCGTCATACGCTTGTTGAATTCTCGCAGCAATTCATGGAATTCACCTTCCACCGCGCGATCCAGATGCGCAGTAGGCTCGTCCATAATGAGCAATTCCGGATCGCTCGCGAGAGCTCGCGCAATGAGCAGCCTTTGACGTTGTCCGCCGGACAGGTCCGAGAAACGACGGCCCTTGAGCTCCTTCAGACCTACTTGCTCCAGAGAAGCAAGGGCTGCCTGTTTGTCCTGCCTCGAGTACTTGCCAAAGAATCGGCTGTTACCCAGCCGCCCCATGAGTGCCACGTCCATCACGGTGGCAGGAAACTGGGGATCGAGCCTCGCATGTTGAGGAAGATAGCCGGTCCGGCTTCGGTTCTCCTCAGGCGGCCCCCCAAAAAGCCTGACTCGTCCCTGTGACGGACGGAGCAAACCGAGCATAAGCTTGACAAGAGTTGTTTTCCCCCCTCCATTGGGACCCACTATGGAGACAAATTCGCCGTGACGCACGGAGAAGGTCGCTTCTTCAAGGACAGGATACCCATCGTACGAGAAGGACACATCCTCAAATTCCACAACCGGTGAATCAGCCATAACGTCCTCTCTCAGGGCCAGTAGGTCATCTTCTGCTCAAGGGTGTAGGCTCTTCGTGGTCCGTGTGTGACGGAGAGCTCGGGCATACGAGATGGACCGCATGGCAAGTCCTGCACTCCTCCACGTGATGATGCTTGGCAAACTCGTTCCAGTGGGTCTTTTGATTCGGTAGGAGTATGCCCGTGCCCCGGCACAAAGGGCACACGTTATCCAGTGCTGCAAGTACCGCGGATCTGATGAACTCGGATCGGTTGGGGATGCCTTTCATGGCCTCCCTCAGGGATTCAGGAACCTTGAACGTAATGACCTCTTGTCTCTGGTGTTTCATGGATTACCGTCCCGGGTGAGATAGCGGTTCATTCATATTGATACCATGTATTACCGTTCTGTCAAGATGGGGAGGTTTTCTTTTGTCTTGACAAAAAAGACTATAAGTTATATTAGTTGCATCGATTTTCGAGGAAGAGCATAAGGTATTTGCCACAGCATGGCATCATTATGAAAAAACTTCTTGTAATAATCTGGCTCACCGCCCTCTGCTTCCTTCTCTTCTCCAACGTTCACGCGTGGGAAATCCCCTCTTATCTTCGAATGTCTAGCGGTACCCGGATGTGGTTCTCCGTACTTGACGGGGATCTGGTCCAAAATGACCTGACCAAGCTCGATCTGATCCAGAACCTCGGCATCCAGAGGGACCGGCTCGTGTGGGAGGCATTCTCGAGCTTTCGTTTTGACAACATCCACGTGCTGAGGGTGCGGTATGAGCCGTACACGCAATACGATCAGGCCCGAAACAATTCTTCCCAGACCATCAGAGATTTGAGGCTGGGGTACGATCTGGACTTCTATATGACCCCGCAGTTCCTTTTCGGGGCCAACGTGGACATGGCCATTGTGAATTCCGAGACACAGGTGAGGAACGTGACTGTGGGGGGAGTAACCTTCAATTATGACGTCAGAGAATCTCGCGTTGTTCCTACCCTCGGGGTACATGGAACGTTCTATCCCATTGTCGATGGCATTGCGTTGCGTCCCAATCTCACGGGCCGGATAAACTGGTGGGATTACGAATCTCTTGCAACGTGGGATTGGGAGGTTAGCGCCGCGGTGGACGTTCCCCTGAATCGGCTCTGGACGTGGACAGTCAATGGCGGATATCGCTTCTGGCACTTGAAGCTCAAGAGAGACAGAGACGTCCTTGACATGAACCGCTCTGGGTTCTTTGTCGAGACATCGTTGCTCTTTTGAAGTCCCGCACTATTAAAGCTGCTTGGCCGCCATTCACGAACAGGAATCCTCAGGAGGCTCGCTCTCTGCGAAGCACTTCCAGCGCGTCCACGATCTTGGTGAGGATTTCACTTGCGCTTCCGAGGAGGAGGAGGTCAGTCACCTGTCCATGGAGCGCGGATGGCTCGCGATTTATCTCTACCACCAGGGCAGGCGGATTCTTCACCTTGACAGCCACGGGTATGCTGGCAGCGGGGTATACTTGGAGTGAGGTGCCTATCACCAAGAGCATGTCACACTTCTGTGACTGAAGCTCAGAGATCATAAGAGCCTTTGACGGAATCGGCTCCCCGAAGAATACCGCGTCAGGTTTGAGCACCCCGTCGCATTTTTGGCATCTCGGAACGTCGTCCGAGTCTTCTGCCAGCCGCGATTCCACGTTCTCGATCGGCTCTTTGGCTCGGCACTTCAGGCAAGCAGCGCGGAGCATATTCCCGTGGAACTCCACAACCTCAACCGAGCCGGCCCGTTGATGGAGATTGTCCACGTTCTGAGTGATAATGCACTTCAGTATCCCCATCTGCTCCAGGCGGGCGAGCGCGTAGTGTGCGGGGTTCGGGTCCGCTGCCGCGAGGTCGAAATCTCCCGAGGCTTTGAGGTTGAGGTGCAGTCGCCAGAAGCGACCGGGATTCTGGAGGAACCTGTCAATGGAGAACTCGCCGGGATCGACCCGGGTCCAAAGGCCTCCAGGGCTTCGGAAATCGGGGATGCCTGACTCCGTGCTGATGCCGGCCCCGGTCAGGGCAACTACGTTTCGGCAGCCGGCCAGGCATTCTGCAACTCTCAGTACGCTGTCTTCCATGTTTCTCCCTCAATGATTGATGATATAGGCCACTCGTTCTTGGTGCAACAGATTTCTCGGGAGATTTCTCAATTGTTCGACGGCATTCGCCCAGAACGGCGGGGCCGAGCGTACCACCCGCTGAGAATCGTGAAATTCGGGACGGCCGGAAACTCGAGTCAGTCAAGCATTGTGATCTTTCTTGCCTGCTCGATATCGGTGCTGGCCGCGACGACCTCCAAGGCTTTGGCCTTGACACGATGACAAGATCGAGACTATTTAGTACGAGTATGGAGCTACCATATGAATCTTCTCTCCAATATGGGCATCCCTATGAATGTGAGACGCTATGGACGACCAGGAAACGATCGATAAGGTGATTTCTGGTGACTTCGATGCCTTTGAGCGCCTGGTCGAGAAATACGAGGGCCGGGTGTATCGCCACCTGAGGAAGATGGTGAATGATAAGGATTTGGCCGAAGATCTTTTACAAGAAACGTTTCTCAGTGCATATAAGGGGTTGAAAGGTTTCGAAGGAAACTCGTCGTTTTCTACGTGGCTTTTCCGAATCGCTACCAATGCGGCCTTGATGTATCTGAGGAAGAACCGTCCCGAGATTGTAGAGTATGACGACCAGATTGGGAACAAGGAAGACGGTGCTATCAGAGGGACTTCCCCGGCTTTTGTGAGCACTCCGTTCGACATTTTGCTTTCTTGGGAAGGAAGAAACAAGATTGAGGAAGCGATAGACGGCCTGCCGGTCATTTACCGGTCCGTCATTGTGCTGAGAGATGTGGAAGGATTTTCGCTGGAAGAGGTCGCCGGAATCATGAACATATCCGTGGCCGCGGTCAAGTCGCGGCTGCATCGGGC
>CAYZET010000070.1:12441-16901 GCA_964477215.1 uncultured Syntrophaceae bacterium
GCAACGCCGTTCGGGAGGCGCTCGGCTCATACTATGAAGAAAAGGGGGCCTCTGCGGCTCGCAGAGCTTCGAAGTAAGATGAAGACGTGCAAGGAATTCTGCGAAGAACTCTCTGACTATCTGGACGGAGAGATAGGAGAGCGTGAGTGCCGGCTCATCGAAGATCACCTGGAAGTATGTCAGCCATGCGCCCTGCTTTTCGAGTCGCTCAAGCTTACGGTCAAGATCTGCGAGAAGGGAATTTCAGACGAGGTGCCTCCGGAGGTCCGATCCCGATTGAAGGATTTCTTGAGAAAACACTGTAAGGGTTATCAGATTTGAATCAAGAGAGGAGAAGATAATGTCAGATGCAAACTACGTCAATGTGACGGATTCGAGCTTCGAAGACGAGATACTCAAGTCCGCAGTGCCCACGCTGGTGGATTTTTGGGCAGCCTGGTGCGGGCCGTGCAGGACTGTTGGACCTATCGTAGAGGAGCTCGCAACCGAATACGAGGGTAGGGTGAAGGTGGCGAAGCTCAATGTGGACGATAACAAGCAAACCCCCACTCGGTACGGGGTGAGAGGCATCCCCACTTTGATGCTGTTCAAAGACGGTCAGGTCGTAGACCAGATTGTTGGAGCAGTCCCCAAGAATCGCATTAAAGAGCTGCTTGACAAGGTGTCGTAGCATGCGAACAGAGCTGGCAATCCTCGGGGCGGGACCGGCGGGGTTGACAGCGGGTATGTACGCTGCTCGGGCGCGCGTCCCCACGGTCTTGGTGGAGCGAGGCATGGCCGGTGGCCAGATGGCCGCCACAGAGCTCGTGGACAATTATCCAGGGTTCCCGGAACCCATCTTCGGCGTCGACCTTGCCCAGAAAATGGAAGCGCAGGCCCAGAAATTCGGCCTGAAGATTGTAAGGGCGGATGTGAGCAGAGTGGCGATCGCGGGGTCTGGCTATGAGCTGATCTCTGAAAGCGAAGAAACCGTTTCCTGTTCCTCTGTCATCTTTGCCACAGGTGCATCTCCGGTGAAGCTGGGGATTCCGGGAGAGCTGGAGCTCGCGGGTCGAGGTGTCAGCTATTGCGCCGTGTGCGATGGACCTTTCTTCCGAGACAGTGAAGTCGCAGTGATAGGAGGCGGCGATTCAGCGGTGGAAGAAGCGGTATATCTTACGCGGTTCGCTTCCCGAGTCCACTTGATTCATCGCCGCGATGAGCTCAGAGCCGTAAAGGAGATCCAGGAGAAGGCCCTGAATGAACCGAAGGTCACGGTACACTGGAGCCACGTGCCTGTGCAGATTGAAGGAGGGATGGGTGTCGAAGGCCTGAGAATACGGTCAGTCAAAGACGGATCCGAAACAGAGCTCGGGGTGTCGGGCGTTTTCTTCTATGTGGGACTCACACCGAACTCTCAGTGTTTTCGGGAGCTGGTCGATACCGACCCCCTGGGGTTCGTCGACACTGACCAAACAATGGCATGCTCCCGACCCGGACTCAACGCCGCGGGTGATCTGAGGGTTAAGCAACTGCGGCAGATCTCCACCGCGGTGGGAGACGGTGCCACAGCCGCTTACAGTGCTCAACACTATCTGGAGGGCCACTGACTGACTAGTATACGGTCCGGCGCATCAGCGCGTCGGGCCGGCATACCAGAATGGGTTCGGATCGAAATAGTGCGGATCGCCCATGAAGCGCGTTCCGTATTCCGGATCCAGGGTGGGGCCGTATTCCGGTTTCCAGAATGTTACTATCTCCAATAGCCCTCTGGACATTCGCTTGGCCATTGCACACGTCCCTGTCCAGCTTCCCGCTATCAGCCCGTTGGTCGATCCCGCCAGGTACCCCTGGAGCCCACCGTCGTACGCCCCGTAATATCCACCGTCAATAGCTGCATTGGCCATGTGCGTAAAGAGCTCATGCGGACCGGAAATGATGTTCACAACACCTCTGCCGAACTTCCACGCAGGGAGTGCCCGGTCGAATTGCCTGAGATCGTCAAAATCGGTCTCAAAGGCACAAGCAGTCCCGCCGATCAATACTGCCAGGATCATCGCGAGCGCTACTCTTGGTACGTTCATCGTGTCATCCTCCGCAATGGGAATGCCCGCCGGACTCGCGTCTGCTCAACGGACGCAAGGGCGGACCGAGAAAAGTGAGCAATGGGTCCAGGTTGATCCTGGAGTCGATTCACGTGGCGATCCTATCACACTTCACGAAAAAGAGCAATGCTTTGTCTCGAAATTTCGACATGATGGTATTAAACTCGAGAAAATGGTTTGAGATGGCGTCTGAAAATGCTTTCTTTGCTCTTGCGATCTAGTATAGATTTCGGCATATTCCCCTCATGGTTTACGCTTGCCCCCGCACGAGGTACCCATGAAGAAATGGCTGATCATCGCTCTGGCCCTTATGTTTCTCTCCGGCTGCTCCTTCAGTAAGTTCTGGAAATGGTTCGATGAGATGGAGTGGGAACGCGACGACGAGACGGTAAAGATAGTGCGGTTTCTCCTGAAGTAGACATGTTCCGGTTCGCCGCTGCGCGATCGTTGTGATATATTTCGTACTGCTCCACGCGTGGAGGAGAACATTTGGGGTGCCTGAGAATCATACAGACTTCTGCCGCACGAGTGGCGCTGACAATGGGAAGGCAGCGTGTGGCAGGAGGCAGGAAGAATATCATGACTTCGAGCGGAGGCACTCCCATGGCGGAGAGGTACTGAGAGCACACGATGCGTCGGAGGTTAGAATGAGTCAGTACAAGGTGGACAGAACCCTCCTCGAATCGCATTCCACTGCAGATATTCAGAGAATTCTCAGGGAAGAGAGAGACGATTATACTCCCGAGGCCCTGAGGATTTTTGAAGAGATTCTCGAAGAGCGCGGCGTGTCGCAGGGGACCGGTGGCCGGGAACGTACAACGCGGGCAGATGTGCCTATTCAGGATGATCTTATGAGAAGTGAGGAAATGATACGCGATCCCAGCGATGCCGTGAGGGTTCTCAATGGCCTGCTCGCCGGCGTTCTCGATGGCTCTGTGGATCCCGAGGTGGCTCAGGCTGCCTCGAATGTGGTTATGGCAATTTTGCGTGCGCTGGAACAGGAGTACATCACCGGTTCGGAAGAGCAGCGTTAGAGGAAGGAGAAAGGTTGGAACTACCGGTCAATTTCGATAAAGGTGGCGGTCTGATACCTGCCATTGCTCAAGACGTTCATACGGGCAAGGTCCTCATGATGGCGTACATGAACAGCGAAGCCTTGGAAAAGACCCTCACGGAGGGCCGAGCCTGCTATTGGAGCCGCAGCCGGCAAGAGTTGTGGCGCAAAGGTGATACTTCGGGAGACGTGCAAATTGTGAAGGATGTCTTGGTCGATTGCGACGAAGACACGATACTGTTGCTCGTCGAACAGCGCGGCAAGGGCGCGTGCCATACGCGGAGATGGAGCTGCTTCTTCCGTCGCCTCACAGAACAAGGAGATTTACAAGATATCGATGAGTAAGGAACCGCTCAAGTTTGTCATACCCAAGGGCAGTCTGGAACAGGCAACCATTGACCTGTTTCGCAGAGCCGGCTGGACCATAAACGTTTCACCGAGGAGTTACTTTCCCACTGTGGACGACGACGAGATCCTCCTGGCCAGGCTGAGGGCCCAGGAAGTGTCCCGGTACGTGGAGTCCGGATCCTTCGATGCAGGTCTCACCGGAAAGGACTGGGTTCTGGAGAATGAGTCCGACGTGCAAGTCATTGACGATCTGGTTTACTCGAAAGTATCCCAGAGTCCGGCGAGGTGGGTTCTCGCAGTGGACGCTGAATCCGACTATGAGAAGCCCGAGGATCTAGCAGGCAAGCGTATCGCGACGGAGCTGGTACGGTTTACCAAGAAGTTCTTCGCGGAACGGGGCGTGCCGGTGGATGTGGAGTTTTCCTGGGGTAGCACCGAAGCCAAGGTGAACGAAGGAATCGTAGACGCGATCGTGGACGTTACCGAAACCGGAAGCACCCTGCGGGCAAACGGTTTGCGGATCATCCATACGCTCCTGACCACCAACACGCAGCTCATAGCCAACAAAGCTTCCTTTGAAGATCCTTTCAAGCGGGAAAAGATAGAGCAGATCCACCTTCTTCTTCAGGCAGCGCTGGAAGCCCGCAAGCTGGTGGGACTCAAGATGAACGTTCCCAAGGAGCACATAGAGAAGGTGGTATCTCTCTTGCCGTCCCTCAACGCTCCGACCGTATCGGGCCTGTACAAGTCCGACTGGTTCGCTGTGGAGTCGGTGGTCTCGGAGGAAGTGGTGCGAACTCTGATTCCCAAGCTCCTCAAGGCCGGTGCAACGGGCATCATCGAATACGGGTTAAACAAGGTAATCTAAGACAAGGGGTCAGGTCCTGTTCCTTGATCTTCCTGTCACCTCTTAAACTCCCCTGCTCGGTCTAGACCAGGCCAGTGGCCTATTCACAGACCATCGTCATCATAGA
>CAYZET010000071.1:0-16673 GCA_964477215.1 uncultured Syntrophaceae bacterium
CGAGAGTGGCGGAATTTGGCAGACGCACCGGACTTAGGATCCGGCGGGGCAACCCTTGGGGGTTCGAGTCCCCCCTCTCGCACCATCGTGTATCAGAGCTGATATCATGAGGTATGTCATGAAACACATAATCGTAGTGATGGCGGCTATTGCTTCCCTTCTGCTGCTGATTCCGGGATCCAGCCCGGGCCAGTATTACGGCTACTATTCACCCTATTACGCGGTCCCCCCGCCACAACCTACACCCCAGGCTCCTGGGCAAGCGTGGCTCTATTATCGCTTGAAACCCGATCCCCTCATGTACTGGAAATGGAATCGACAGAACGCCTTCTCAGACTTTCTCCAATTCCAAAGGAGCCCGCAGAATCCTGAGAGTGACCTGAGCTATATGTTGCGAACGTTTTGACCCAGCGGGTGCTCTCTGGGCAGCCCGGGGGCCACGAGAAGCCTATCCCACGCCGGATCCCATCCGGTGTGGGAAACAACCTGCGCTCAAGATTCCACTCCCGGGAGAGAGCCGAGCCACCACATGACACAAGAGTGCAGGCTCCACAACGGACTTCCGGTCACGAGGGATCTATCCTCACGAACGTTATGGCCAAGAAGGTGTTGTTGATATAGCGCCTCAGCTCGAATGCCTTCTGCACATCCTCCAAGGAAACAGCCAATCCCACCCGGGTGAGCTCTTGAAGAATCAGATCGGGCCTGTGTCCGAAGTTCATTCTCTGCAACACCTGATTCATCGTGGAGACGGACGCGTTCCCGGGTGGAGGGATGATGCTGTCCTTGTCCGTTTGCGTGAGTGCAAACCTGAGCGACACATCGTACGCTCCCACCTTTGTTCTGACACTCACCTCTTTGTCCGACCTTCTCGATTCTACATTCGTCGGCAAGTAACGGCGGAAGATCGATTCCGTAAGGTTTTGTTGACACAGGTAGAGAATCGACGAGAGATCGTAGATATCCAGCGGACGCCGTTCCAGATTTTCTATGAACGTTGTCCCCCCCTTAAACTCGATTGTGCTGGGGAAGGGGTCGTTCTTGTTCGCAATCAAGTCGATGATCGTGTTTCCGAGGGAGCAAGAGAGAGCGATGGGATTGTCTCCGGTATCGATCCCCTGATTGCGTATCTTGCTGACTATGAGGCCGTGATCGTGAGACGCTGTGATCCTCTGGATCACCTGCTGCATGAAAAAGGGATTTGTGTTGAACTTTTCCGAGAGAATGATGCGCCGCATTTTTTGGACGTGCATTTCGAGGAAGTAACGCTCTGCGGGCAGATAAAGGCTGACCGTGTCAGGAGATCGGGATTCACGGGAGAGATAGCGTCTCCATATTTCGTTAAGATTGTATTCTTTCATGAGGCCGAGCACGGTTAAGAAATCGAACCCGTCTACGGAACGATTCTCAGCCTCACACACGGGAAAGAGTGCACTCATTCTCTTCACCTTCCTGGTACCGATAGAGGGATATCCGGAGGATGGTCGCTGGAAGATTGGCTGAACTGCCATCAGTGGATTTCCAGGGTCACCTCCTTGCCCTGTTCCCTGAGAAGGCCGGCAATTGCCTGGACGCTCCGGCTCTTGAATCCCATTTCCTGCGGGAGGTTCGGATTGAGGTGCGCGGGATTTATGGCCTGTCCCAAGTAAATCACAATTGAATCCGCGTAAAGAAATTCCCATGCGAGACGGCTCGCTCCATCTCGCTGTCCGACTAGGGCGTCAGTGTCTTTCACGGACTGGAGAATCTCCAGCGCTCGGTTCACCGTGTGGACTCCTTCGGTTACCAGATCGACGCCTTCGAGCTTTCCCGTGGGCGGTATTCTTTCGGTCATGCTGGAGAGGTCGACGACCACATCCTTGCCCAGAGCCTTCCCAAGAATTGCGGCGGTTGTCCCACCGCTGACGATTTTTCGGCCGTTTGCTGCCATGAACCTTTCGACCACCGCTGCGTCATCTCCTTTACTGACAGGGGGGCCGATCATGAAAGAGGCAAAACGCTTCGGGCGGATTTTCAGGACGCCCGCGGTCGTGTCGTCGCCAGGTCTGCTTTCGTAAAGCTGATTCGCGTGATCCACGAGGATTTGGGCAATCTTCTGGGCGGACGCATCGTCGTATACCTGCGTTTCCAGAAACTTGGCTATTTTTTCCCAATCCCAGCCCAAATTGAGGAGCCCACCGATACCCGCATGGATCTCTCCGTCGCTCACCGCGACAAACCAGTCTCCAGGCTCCACATGAACGTGTGCCTCTCGAATCGTCCTCGTTCCGTAGACGCGCTCCTTGTACTTGAGCTCGCTTACGTATCCTCGCTTAAGAAAAAACGTGGGGGGATTGTCGAACTCGGCGAGGTAGGCTCTGCCATCGTCCTGGACCTTTATCAGGGTGAAGGTACTGTAGGCGATTTTCCGAACTTTGCACGTAGGGAGCGTATCGCTCAATGTATCGACCACTTCTTCGAGTGGCAACCCGCGTTCCATAAGTCTCGTTGCTATCTTCGTGGTGAGAGTCGCCAGAATGTTGGCTTTTACGCCGCTTCCCAGCCCATCCGAAAGCACCATGAGCTTGCCGCCGTCGATTGGAGCGATCGAGAGAGAATCACCGCACAGGATCTCTCCAAACTTGCTGATGTGCGCACCGCCTGATTCGATGAAAAGCTTCTCATTCATCGCGCTTCACTCTGCTCTCCGGCAAGCTTGATTAGCTCGAACAGGGCAGCCTTTGTCTCTGCAGTAGTTTCTCCGAGCAAGCCTGCGATCTCCTGCGCCACCCGCATCTGTTGATGAATCACCTGTTGTGCTCTTGTCAGCGTTTCGGCACGCAACACATCTGCCTGCTGGCCTTTCTTGACGGTTTCCGTTACATCCAAAAGCATGAGCACGCTAAGGTCTTCTTCTGGGAGCTGAAAATTGTAGAGCTTAGCGGTGCGGCCGACCTTTTGGAGCTCCAGCCACTTCGAGCCTCCCACGTCTTCCTCAAAATCGAGCGGATCGACGCCAAAGAGCTCTTTGAATGTTCGCCCCTGCACGTTTTCTTGCCCATGCTCGGCGGCCAGCTCCAGGAAGGCTCGGTTATGGTACACAACGCGGTGAGCGTCATCGGCAAGTGCAATTGCCACCGGCACTCGTTGAAAGATCACTTCTGCCCTCTGTTGGGCGTGCTCGTGGCGAGATCTGTCGAGCATTTGTCTCGTCTGCAATGCCGTGAACACCATGAGAGAGATCTGATGAGGACCGAATGGCTTGGGTATGTAGTCGAACGCGCCGAGCTCAACGGTCTTCATGGCCTCCTCGGTATCCTTGAACGGGGCAGTCATGATGACAAGAACTTCGGGCTGGCGATACTTGATTTCCTTGTATAGCTCTATGCCTCCCATATCCGGCATGTCCACAGCGGCCACGACGACGTCGAAAAACTCGCTTTCGAGCTCGGCGAAAGCTTCCTTTACCGAACGGGTGAGGTGGACCTCCAATCCCTCGTCTTCCAGAATGCGCTGACAGACCTCCAGGACCTTCTCGTCCGTGTCGAGGACCAGGACTCTGCTGGTGGGGCTTCCGTCCTCCGACAGGGCGAATCCAACTCTCGGATCTGCAATGTGAGCCATCAGATGGGCCACACCGTCAGCCATCTTTTCCAATGATGCGAGCTTCTTTATGCGTGCAACCTGCTCCCGTGCCTGGTCCAACTCTCCCGTTTGAGCGGCCACTTTTGAGGCCAGTTCTTTGCCCCATGCCTCAAGCTTGTTGCGCGACTCGGCTAGATTGCGGATCATGAGGTTGAACGTGGCGGCCAGCTCTCCCACTTCGTCCCTGGCAATTACGGGAACTTCGTGGCTGAGGTCTCCTTCCGCAGCCCTTCGGGCAGCATTGAGCATTTGTTCCAGCGGTCGGTTGATCCAGGTGACAAGAAAATACGTGATCGCTCCCATGAGAATAACGCCGAGCATCCCAATCACAAGGAATGTGGCAAGCAAGCGGTCGATGATATCGGTGATCGGCCGTTCCTGGGTGGCAACGTGAAGCGCACCTATTATTTGACCACTGAAATCGCGTATGGGATCTGCCGCTGCGAGGTAATTCACTCCTGCTTGGGTTTCCCATATTGTCTCACGCTCTCCCTTTTCTTTGACTGCTTCACGAATCTGTTCGCTTGCCATGCTTCCGAGCAGGGGCAGCCCGTTTTCCCCCTTGAGAGACGTGCTGATGGCCTTCGAGCCTTGGTAGATCGTGACCCCGCCCACATCCTTGCCTGAAATGGTGTTTCCCTTGAACAGCAGTTGAGCAATTCGGTCCACTAGCGCATTGTTGTTGTTAAGCACAACTCCGCCGTAGAGGGTGCCGACAACGTTGTCCTCATTCGTGAGAGGGTAAGCCGATTCTACAACCATCCCGGTTGAGAGATTAGGGTCCTTGAATCGTTGAATCAAGGACGGATTCTCCGCAGTGAGCTCTTCCACTGGCACAAGTCTCAGACCCGACGATTTCTTGCCCTTCAAAGCAGCACCTATGTAAGGGTCCTGGGAGAGGTCTGTGCGTTTTCCCGGCTGAGGGACGAAAGCCCGCGCGATAACACTCCCCTTCTCATCTGTCACCGAGAGGAACTCCAGGTCGTTCTCGAGCGCCATTGACGCGAGGAGGTTTCTTGTCTCTTCAAGATTTCCTTTCTTCACGAGAGACGTCATGCGTTCTGATCCGGCCATCAGCCGGATCTTCAAGTCGAGAGTCTCTTGAGCATTCCTCATCACGTAGGTCGCAGTCGCAAGGTCGCTGTGGAGACGACTGCGGGCAGTGTTGATGATGGTCTCTCGGGCCAATCTCGTACCCACAAGACTTGTTGCGAGTCCGACCAAGACCACTGCCCCCAGAAAACCACCGAGGACTTTCTGCCTCAAAGAGAAATCCTGAGCCCATCCTGTGAAATCGCTCCAACTTTTCCACGGCACTCGCTTCGTAACACCTGGGTCCATGACACCTTCACCCTTTAGAGAGTCTTGAGAATCTCCTTCTCGAAGATTTCCCGCGCCTCATCGACGGTATTCGCGTGGAATAGCTCGTCGTCGACGAGCAGATTTGCACCATCCGTGCATTTGTCCATGCAAAAAGTGCCCTTGAGCTCGACCTTTCCTTCGAGACCAGCGTCTCTTATGGCTTCCTGAAAATACTTTATTATCTGATGTGAACCTTTCAAGTGGCAGGCACTGCCCACGCACACCGTGATAACGCGCATTGAAGCGAGCTCCTTTCCCCAGGGACAGCGCTCAACGCCGCCGCTGTACCCAACTCGGAAAATTAAGAATAACGAATAGCTTTGGTGGATGCAACATCCCGGCAGACCTCGCCCAGCGTCCGTTATCAACATCCGAGCGAAACGATCTCTGCCGCAAAGCATTCAGCTTGCAGGCAGGGAGAGAATCCCCTGATCTTAACCACTATAACACGACGTATTTCAAAGTTACACGCGATTGCGCCAAAGAAGCCGCCTTTGTCTGGTCTGTTGCGCCATGTTGAAATGATCGTGCACCTGCTCCATGAATGCCTCGATCCTCGTTCGCTCATTCGTCTTCTTAAGTCCGTCGTACACCAAGGTAAGCATGGGAACTCGCTGCGACTTTTTCAAGGCACAGACCAGCGCTGCTGTGACTACGGTACCGTACGAGCAGTTCAGGGTCATGAGATTGAGCACACCGTCAGCGCCCGCGGCCACCTGGTGAATCACCGTGGCGATTGGCGCTGTTATTCCTGAAGGTAGGCGCGTCTCTGCGCATTGGGACGCGGTTTTCCAGATTCTGCGCCCTAGAAGATCCAGGGGATCATTGAACAGTCTTCTCAGGGACGCCGTTCCTTTCACTCGGAGCTCGCCCAGCGCGAGCAATGCGTAGAAGAGTCCCTTCTGAGCAGCTTCTCGAGAACGAAAATTTAGAACGTTCCAGGTGAGGTCCCGAAGAGTCGCCATTTTAAGACTGTCCGAAAACGTGGGAGGGGGCCAGACTGTGCCGCCCAGTGATTCAATTTCCTTGTATACGTCATTGTTGGCATACGCCACAACCCGTGTGTAATAGTCTCCCGTCACGGCGATTATCGGCCTCGGGGCCTCGTCCCTCAAAGGAATCGCAAGAAGATCGTGAACAACTTCCTCTATCCCTTGCCGAACATTACCCTCACACAGGGCCTCGAACAACCGATCTCGGCAGTGCCGATACACCTGTTCCGCATGCTCCTTATTCTCGGCATGGGCTCGGATTTGAAGAAAGAGGCGAAGAAGGACATCATAAGCGTTCAATCCTTCCCATCCTCTGAGATACAAGCGCTGACGATTTCGTTCCGATACCCCAAAGGCAGCCAGCCCCTCATCCACATCTGACACTACACCCATGGGTAATCCCAGCACTCTCCTGATCTTGTCGAGGTACGTCGGAAACTGGCCAAGCCTGCACGCGTCCGATCCGATTATGTAAAACAGGGCAGGGCCGTCTGACGGATGTGCCTCGCGCGCAACCTTCAGATAATCTCCAAGGATCAACGCGTAGGGGTGACACTCACCTCCCACCATGTGCGGACGTCCCAATATCTCCGACTCTCTATCTGGGGGGGGCAGAACCCGCGCATCAATTCCTACGGATCTCGCTGCTGCCGCGAAACCATAGGAATGGTCGCACATATAGGGGAGGTAGAGGATCTTGGCTCTTGCGCTTCTTCGGGCTTGCTTCATGGTGGCAGATTGGGATGAGTGCCCGAGCTCAGAAGCCGGTGGCTCGCTCACGCTCGCCTGACGAGCACCAGGGGGCATCATCGGGGCGCATGTTTGGATTGCCCGATTCCGAATTTTGGGTTTGAGCCTCCGCAAACGGATCTGTTCTACAAAAGCCTCAATACGCGTGATCATGCCCGCTCGAGAAGAATGCTCATCCATTTCAAGAACGAGGAGGGGTTTTTCGGAACAAGCTTCCCGTATGTGTCGCAACGTGAAGGGGTCCGGACCGCATCCGAAAAACGTGATCATGATGGGAAACAGACGAGGATCCCGAGCAATTTCCCGTGCCACCCGAACCAATTCGCCTTGGTACTTCCAGTACAAGTCTGACCAGGGACTGTTCGGTGGGATCGGATACAGGTCGGAGGGCAGGGCTTTGATGTCCAAGCGGCGAAAAACCGCTGCAAGGTTCATATTGAGAAAGCTTTCCGCGGTATGGTACGGCTTGCCCAGCACGACAACAGCCTGCTCGTTCGGTCCAAGCGATTGGAGAAAAGACTCGCCTCTTGCACGGAGCCTCGATCTAAAATCGTCAAGAGCCGCCAGTCCTCGTTCATACGCGTGGGCGGTCTGGGACCGGCTAAAGCCGAGGCCAGCGGCGAATCTCATATGCTCTCGCTCCAATGAGTGGCGATCAAGCGCGAAGCTGATTACAGGTTCCTGCCACTCCACCTGGAACGATCCCTTGTAGAAGAGTGAAGATGCCTGGATGTAGGGGCAGTGCTGCACGACACGTTCTTGTCCCCCGGAAACCGGCTCGCTCAAGATCGAGGGGTGAAAGATAGTCCGGATGCCTGAATCAACGAGTGCACGAATTTGCCCAGCTAAAGACTTCATTGGAAGGCAAGTCTCGACCCGAAGGCAATCCAAGCCTTTCTGGAACTGGGTGCGGTCAGGCCGCGGGCTCACGGAGAGGGATATCCCGAGCTCCGCGCATGACACGGCCCAGAAGGGGAACCATTCAAAGAACTGGGGCGACCGTGCTATTCCCCATTTCAGAGGAAGCGAATCAGATGGTGCATTCGCAAATTGCTCGAGAAGCTCCATCCGGAAGCTGAACGGATTGGACTCAGCGGCCCCGGACGTTGTGAATTCCGTCTCCCACCTGTCGCATAGGCCACCGTGGAAGACGGTTCGGCCGAGCGCTCGATACCGGGAGATCCGACATCGGTTTGGGCAACCCTTGCAGGTAAACTGTTCGGTCCGGATCCCGTCGAGCTTCAAGCTACAGCTCTGCACTCCACGAATGGGGAGGTTCCCGACCTGGATTCGTTCGCGTGCTTTGAGTGCCGCTCCTAACGCGCCGGAAACCATGAAATAGTCGGGGACAAGGAACGTTCGACGAGTCTGTTGCTCGAACGCGGCTCGAACCGCCGGGGTGGCAGCAACGCCTCCAAGAAAAAGAACCTTCTCGCCCAGAGGACGGTTGTTTGCAACCCGTTCCAGGTAATTGTGCACCACACTTATGCATACCCCTGCAGCGAGATCCTGCGGAGAGGCACCGTTGTTCTGGTGATGAACGAGATCGGACTCCATGAAGACCGTGCAACGCGTCCCAAGGTCCACCGGCCGGCGGGAAGAGAACGCCGCGTCAGAGAATTCCTCTCCCATTGTCAACCCGAGTCGCAGGGACTGCGCCATAAGAAAACTGCCCGTTCCCGCGGCGCAGACCCTGTTCATCTCGAAATCCTTCACTGTACCATCGTCAATGGCTATCCATTTTGAATCCTGTCCGCCAATTTCGACGACGGTATCCACATCGGGAGCATGGTTCAGCGCGGCCGCAGCTTGAGCCGAGATCTCATCGATGATGAGATCTGCGTCAAGGAGCCTGCCAATAAGGTATCTGCCACTCCCCGTGACAGACACCGCTTCGAGCTGCGGTTCACCTCGCAGCAGATCTTCCAGAACGTGCTCGACGGTCTCGAGAACACGGGATCTCGACAGGCAATACTTCTGTCGAACAAACCGACCCTCGGAGTCCACTAGAACCCCTTTCACGGAGACGGATCCAATATCGAGTCCCATAATCACCGGACCTTTCGCCTCCACCTTGGCCGGGTCTATGGGTACGGGCATTGATCCGCATCTACGCAGGGCTTTCAGAAAGGAGGGTGCCACGACTTTCTTCAGGGCGCTAGCAGCGCGATCACGAAGACTGGAGAGGGCAATCTTTCCCACGCGGGGTTTCCTCGACGCCAGAATCGCACATCCTATTGCACCCATGACCCTGTGATGATCGGGTACGATCACCTGGTCTTCCGGCAGCTCCAGTAGGGTGCGAAAGGCGTGTACCACCGCTTCGTTACACATGACCCCTCCCTGGAGAGATACGATGGGCCTGATGCCTTCCCCTCGTACGAGAGTGGCCATGTAATTGCGCGCCAAGGAAAAAGCGAGACCCAGCAGGATATCGGGGAGCGGAGTACCTTCCTGGGCCTGGTGTACCATGTCTGTCTTAGCAAAGACTGCACACCGTCCAGCAATGTGTGCGGGGGAACGGCTTTGGAGAGCGACAGACCCAAACGACTCAACGGAAATGCCCAACCGCTCGGCCTGTTCGTCGAGAAAGGACCCTGTTCCGGCCGCGCAAATCTCATTCATACGGAATGCACAGATTCGCGGTGTATCAGCCCCGGCGAGAGGCTCCAGAGTTATGAATTTGGAGTCTTGTCCCCCAATCTCGATAATTGTCCGGACTTCTGGGACGAGACAGTAGATTCCGTCCGCGTGGGCGCTAATCTCGTTCACTGCCGGAATGCCCAGAGCAGATGACAACAGCTCTCTTCCGCTCCCAGTGACCAGGGCAGATTCAACGGTCAAGCCAGCGCCGACGTACCCGGTTAGCTCATCAAAAGCGGCAATCAACTCCGCCAGCGGTCGTCCTCCCGTCCGCTTGTAAATCGTGATGGGGTCTTCAAGCCCGTCCGAGAGCAGCACCACGTTAAGACTGACGGATCCGCAATCAATTCCGAGGAACCTTCTCATCAATCTACCCCCTCAAGAAGACGCCCCCGCTTTGATGACGTCAGAGACGCATACCAGGTTGTACCATGCGCAGAGGCTCAGCCTCGCCTTTTTTCTCCTCAAGTGTGTTTGGCCACGTGCTGTGGCCCGAGAACTATCAATGCAATCCAGAGAATAGCGCTATCCTCTACAGTGCTCGCAAGAACTCCGGTCTGAGAGAATCTTTGTCTCGTCGGCTCAGGACCCTATCGATGGCTGCGAGAATAGCCGACTTATCTGCGGGCAAGGTCGCTTTGACCGGCAAGTAATTCGATGCATGATTGGATCTGAAAACGCAGTGACTGAAAGAGGATTCCGCTATCATAATCCTTAGTTCTTCGATCAATCCAAAAGGATCGGGGAGGCTAAATTCGCCTCGAACGAATTCATCGTGAAGAGGAGTTCCAGGAATGAGGATGACGCTGAGCGCCCCCACGTAATCCGGATCCATGTCAGTCAGAATTCTTGCTGTTTCACGGGCGTGTTTGAGACTGCCTGTCACCCCACCGATTCCCAATAGAACGGTAACCGACAGGACTATGCCAGCCTTCTTGACCCGTTGCGCTGCTTCCACGAGCTGGTCGTACGTCGCGCCCTTGCGAATTTTCTCAAGGAGGGCCGGATCTCCCGTCTCCACCCCCAGGTATATGATACCCAGTTTCCTTTCTCTCAGAGCTACGAGATCTTCCAATGACTTCTTGAGGATATTCTTCGCGTTCCCGTAGATCCCGATTCTTTCCACAGAGGGGATGTGCTCATTCACTGCGTCCAGGATCTCGACCAGTCTCCTTTGTGGAATGCACAGCGCATCGCCATCGGCAAGAAACACTCTCTGCACGGGGCCCATGTACCGTGCATCTGCCAGGTCTTCCCGTATTTCCTGCAGAGAGCGGATAGCAAATCGTTTGTCCCTGTAGCTGCCACAAAAGGTGCACCTGTTATGGTTGCATCCGACGGTGGCCTGAATAATAAGGCTGTGTGCTTCGCTGGGAGGCCTGTAGATTGCTCCGATATACTTCACGACCGTTATCTTCCTTTCAACGTTTCCTGCTAGTAGGTCCGCTGTCGTCAGTGAAAGGATTGTTGCTGTCAGTTCAATGAAAATTGATGTCATTCCTGACGAAATTCTCGAATTTTTCTCGTGCCGGCTTGACAGCGTCCCCATCTGCACTCAAGACAATATAATATATATACTGGTCTCCCTGCACAAGGTACAATACCTTTTCCTGTGGAATCACGGGACCGTGGAGGACAGGCACCACCTCACCCGTCACCGGATCCCTCATCTGGGCTTTCGTCCAACCTTCCGGGATTTCTGGACCGCTTCGACCAAAGCTTTCCTCGAGCCGCTTCCTCTTCCGTATGTACTTGGTACGGAAGGACACTTTGTATGCCTTCTTGTCTTTGACCGTGAGGTATTCCTCCCGATCGTCCGGCTTGACGATCTCGCCACCGGGAAACAATGATGCGTAGTGCACGGCCAAATGCTCGAGAGGACGAGGAACAGGGGTTTTGCGGATCTCAATGAAGACGTCGTCTTGCTGAGAAGCAAACTTGGCGGACGAGTCATCCTCGTAGATCAACGGGTAGGGGTACGAGCTGATCTCCGAAAGGCCGCGCGTCCCAATGCAACTGACCAGTAGTAGCAGAGCCGCGCAGGCCAGAGCCACGCGCAATTCGATCACGGAGAATTCTCGGGAAGCAAGAGTCGCTACGTTCATCCGCTTATCTCGTGCGGTGGTGCTCGTGAAACATGAGATTTTCCGAGGCGCGGCGACTCCCACCATCGTCCTTCAGGGGCGTCCACACTGTTCGGTCACAACGCATCCTACTGTCGAATCCTGCCCGCAGGGTCGAGCACCTTGTCCAAATCCTGTATCTGAATCTTGGTAACGTCAACGGCCAGCAAGGGGTGAGCAAGATCGCTTTCGTATTCTTTCTTTGCCATCAAGTTTCTGATCTGGTTAGAGAAATCTGCAATGTTTGCTTCCGACTCGTTTAGTTTGTGGACCATGTTCAGCAATTCCCGCCTCGTGTCTCTGACGCTTTGATCCGCCGCTTGAGAGGTGAGCGCCTCCGTGTAATCGTCGACAGCACCGAGCATTCGTTCCTTCACCGGCTTCTCGAGATCATTCAATCTTCCCATGATTTTCTTCGATAATTCCATCACATTTTCGGATTGCACTTTCAGCTTGGAGATATCGTGTTTTGCCTTTCTTATCGAATCCTTGATCCACTCCAATCGAGCCCGTGCCCTCAGCTCCCGCGCACCGGCGAAGAGTGGCTCGACATCGAGAATTCTGCTGTAGAATTCCTCGGCTTTTCCAGTGTTTCCGGCCAGGGCATAGGTCCAGCCCAGGAACAACATGGCGTCCAGATCGCTTTTGTTGGATTCAAGCAGAGATTGAAAATCGGCCGCAGCTTTATTGAGAAGCGTGATCCGCTCAATGCCGTCCGCGGGCTTCTCGATTGCCATTGCCAGGTACGCCAGTCCCCGGTTGAACGTGCTCTGCCTCATGAGAGGCGCAAACTGAGCCCGATCGTCAGCCTGGTCTTGATACTTGGACAATAGGCGGTAGGTGTTTATGGCCTGCTCCAGCCTTCCCTTGCGCTGGTGCTCTATCCCGTCTGCCAGAGTCTTGCGGAAGCAACGCTGCAAATCATAATCGAAGGTCACAGAGGTTTCTGCCGCGTAGGTGCGGTCTTTCTCATCGGCCACGGTTACCCTCAGTCTGTAAGACGCGTTGGAAGGACCAGTCACCAGAGCTGATGGGACCAGAACTTTCATCGAGACCTTCTCGCCCCGGGGCTCTCCCGTCGCGTCCGTGTCTTCGGAAACCTCGTCCAGTGGCACAGAGCGTTCAACCCCTTCTTCTACTCTCACCAACTGAGCCTCAATGCTCTTGGGCTTTGGCTCCGACCGAATTGCGAACCTCACGAAACGTTCTTCGATGGGACAGACCAGATCTACGGTTCTTTCGTCCGAGCCGGTCTCTGTGAAAGAGATGGCAGTGATTTCCGCACTTGCCGCCTTGAAATCTTGGCTCACCGGGGGACTGGCGAACTGTACGATCCGGCTGCACGGAAAAAAAGAGTATCCGGCCTTGCTGGCACTCAGCACATAGGAGCCCTTCGGTGGAATTTCGATGGCAAATTGGCCGTCTTTGGCCGAGTGGGCCTCAAAAAGGGGCTTGACTGCCCCTACTTCACTGAGTGACAGCTTGGCCTCTGGGAGCGCATCTCCTTCGTACGTGACGATTCTCCCGAAGATCTGATCGGCAACCCGGAATCGAACTGTTTTTTCTATGCTTACCTGGTCGCGCGAGAACATGGCTTGGACCTGATACTGTCCTCGCTCAAGCGTCTTGCGCACCATTTGTCCTCGACCTAAAGGGCCAGCATGCTGGCCTCCTCGCAGTGTCCACGTGATCTGACTAGGCTGGGATTCATCTCCTGAGGGCCCCTGCACTCGCGCGCGGAAGACAATCTCTTGTCCCGAAGGAAAAATGGAGTCAGGCTCTGGGGAAATGATTTCAAGACCTGTAGACGTGTCCCCGCGTTTCGAGGTCCCCGCCTTCTTTCCGCCCTGTTCCGATGAAAGGATATCCTTCACCGGCGCCGGAACCTTCTTGTTGACCATCTCCTTTGGATCGCAACCCGTTAAAGCCAAACTGAAACCAAAACAGCAAACTATTGCCACGGTCTTGATATTCATGCGCGCCAACTCCATCCGCCCTCAATTTCTGTGCTGAGATTACACTGGGTTGGCGATCTCAGTCAAGAACGGACAGTCCGCAGTTGCGACCATTCCAGGGCTTTCTCGTGCCAATTCACAAGGGGGATGATTTCCATGCCCGCGAGGAAGGGAGCGTCGATCAGCTCCCCGGTCACTCCAATCGCAGCCGGCCGGATGCGATTTACGTCTTCCCATCATTGACAGCGCACGAATTCTGTGATAGAAAATCATTAGATAACAGTATGATATATCAATATCATATACGAAAGAGTAATGAAATTAACGTATCTCCCCATCATAACTATCTGCCTACTCCTTGCCGCTGGGTGCGCTGCCACCAAGCCCCGCGTCGCAGAGCCTGCGCGCAAGTCCTACACCATTAAGGGGAAGACCTACTATCCGCTCAAATCCGTTCATTCCGGATTCTTCCAGTCCGGGGTGGCATCGTGGTACGGGCCTGGGTTTCACGGCAAGAAAACGGCATCGGGGGAGGTCTATAATATGTACGATCTCACCGCAGCGCACAGCACCCTGCCCCTGAACACGGTGGTGAAGGTCACGAATTTGAGCAACAAGAGGGAAGTCACCGTCCGAGTTAACGACAGGGGGCCTTTCGTAGGGGACCGCGTCATCGATCTCTCCCTGGCAGCGGCCACGAAATTAGACATGGTCAAACCCGGTACCGTTCCGGTGCAAGTGACGGTTCTGTCCCCTGGAAGCTCCGTTCTAGCCAAGAAAACAGACTCCGGCCCCCGAAAGCCGGTCATACCGTCTGCCCCGAATCCCTTCTATCCGGGTGGACCGGCTCGCATTCTGGCTCTGCTGGGAAGTTGAGAGGTCGCCAGCCCACTGTCCCCGATAATCTTGCACCTTGGCCAGTGACAATCCTGCGGGCAAGCTCGGTGCGGCCGCGTCGCGATGGCTCCCCTTGACGGGTCAGAAATAACTGAGCAACATATCCGGGGAGGATGTGCCGTTGCCTGGCGCAACGTGCTGCAGCGAAGAGAGCACGCTTGGTAATCATGAGAGAGGAACCCAGTGAAGCGTCGATGGCCGACTTGCGATCACAGGGGGGAGATCTCTAAGCGCACATATGCAACTCTTGCATCTGGCCAACGGGACAGTGGGCCTCGGAGGCCATTCTAACGCGCTTGGCTGTGGCGCAGCTTGGGAGTCAGGCCAGGGTCCATTTGCGATGCGCTCCCTTGCAGCGAGGGCTTTCTTTTCTGTCCGAGAAAGTTTCACAGGTCCGGAATATTGCAGCGCACTGGGGTTTGGCATGGTTGCACCTCGAGGAGAACTATGAATGTTACTATCGTCGGAGGCGGACTCGCCGGGTGTGAAGCCGCGTGGCAATTGGCCAAGCGGGGAGTGACGGTTCGGATCAAGGAGATGAAGCCCCACGCCTACTCCCCTGCTCATACATCACCGCACCTAGCTGAATTGGTGTGCTCCAACTCTTTACGCTCGTCGGCCCTGAGCTCTGCTGCAGGCCTTCTGAAAGAAGAGCTCCGCGCTCTGGACTCGCTCATTATGCGAGCCGCTGATGCCACTGCCGTGCGAGCCGGTAGGGCTCTTGCTGTGGATCGAGATCTGTTCGCTCGATACGTGACCGAGTGCCTTGAGAATCACCCCCGTGTTACCGTGGAACGGCAGGAAGCATTCGAGGTTCCTCCAGCAGAGGCTGGTGTGGCAATTGTGGCTACCGGGCCGCTCACTTCAGATCCCCTCGCCAATGACATTCAGCGGCTCCTTGGAGAATCGGGTCTGTCTTTCTATGACGCTATTGCCCCGATCGTGACCGCTCAATCATTGGATTTCTCCAAGTTGTTTCGCGCGTCACGGTACGGAAGCGGGGACGAAGAAGGGGATTATCTGAACGCCCCACTGGATGAGAGGCAATACCGAACGTTTGTCAGCGAGCTCCTGGCTGCCCGGAAGGTCGATCCCCACCCGTTCGAGCACATTCCTCACTTTGAGGGGTGTTTGCCCGTGGAGGTGCTGGCTTCCCGCGGTCCTGACACCTTGGCATTTGGGCCCATGAAGCCGGTCGGGCTTGTCGATCCATCGACGGGAAAGAGGCCGTTCGCTGTTGTTCAACTAAGGTCCGAAAATCACGAGGGGACCTTATACAATCTCGTGGGGTTCCAGACTAAGATGACGTACGGGGAGCAAGAGCGGGTTTTTCGCACGATTCCAGGATTGGAGCGAGCCGAGTTCGTCCGCCTGGGGTCTGTGCACCGGAACACATATCTCGACGCTCCATCGCTCCTCGATCCCTTTTGCCGCGCGAAGTCACTTCCTCACCTGTTTTTTGCGGGTCAAATCACCGGTGTGGAGGGATACATCGAATCCACGGCCTCCGGGCTCATCGTGGCGATTCTCGCTGGCCTGCTTCTGAAAGGGGTAACGCCGGAGCTTCCTCCGCCAGTAACTGCGACTGGTGCCTTGATGAGGCATACCCAGAATTCTACGGCAAGAAAGTATGAGCCAATGAACGTGAACTTCGGTATCATGGATCCCCCTCCCTCCGGAACCCCCAAGAGGAGAAGAAAAGAGCTCCTGGCCGAAAGAGCGCTTATGGCCATTCGAGAATGGGTTGCCCGAACTGAGAGACTTTGGGAAGATGCCCCCTCGATATCGAGCCGATGAGGCCGGCGCAGCGGTCGCTTTCTCCACGGAGCGTTTTGTGCTACGTTCAACCGAGATTTGAATGCGGGACGACTGGCAAATGAAGACGAAGCACCACGAGCAGTGGGAAGCAATCTGCAGAAAATGCGGGAAATGCTGCTACGAAAAAGTGGATCTCGGTGGCGGCGTCATCCATTACACGGACGAACCCTGCATTCATCTGGACACACAGACACGACTATGTAAGGTCTACGACAGAAGGCATGAGGTGGAACCCGACTGCATCAGTCTCACTGAGGATTTGGTACGCAATCTGCACTGGCTCCCGGAGGATTGTGCCTATGTACAATATGTGGAATTCTTGGACACGATTGCAGCGGTGAGAAACGCGGAGAAGAAGAGAGCCAAACGCAAGGGCAAGAGGAGAAGGTGATGGCTATACGGACTTTAAATGTGAACGAGCAGATCCTGAGCGCGAACGACAAGCTTGCCGAAGGCCTCAGGTCGAGATTCAAGCAATCGGGGGTTTTTGTCATCAACCTCATGGCTTC
>CAYZET010000072.1:0-16666 GCA_964477215.1 uncultured Syntrophaceae bacterium
CCTCCCAGAAAAATGACCAATATGTTGTGGGCTTAACAGTTTCTGGCAATTCTGCCATTTCTTGGAGAATCGAATCGACTGCCTGTTGAGTGGTCCCCACCTCCTTTGCTTAACGGGATTTTCCAGTGCGCCAACGCTAGCTAGCGTGAGGACCCAGCTCCCCGTGGCCGGGTTTTCGTCCTCCCGACACTATGCCATAATATTAATTTGTAACCAAACTAATCACGCTTGACGCCAGAGGAACGACGGATCCTTGGAGCGATTCGGATCCGGTGGCACAGGGGGCATGACGAAAGGAGCCGCAAGAGTGAGGGGGATAGGCCGCCGGTTGTTCACCTGCATAGGCATATATGATAGCCAGTTAAGCTGAGGCAAATGTTCAAGTGCGAGGGGGGGATAGATGGGCCTCGAGATTAATGGAAAGCTCGCCGCTCTGGTGAAGACGCTTCTGCCGAACAATCTCCACAGGGGATTCGTCCACTTGTTGGGGAAGGGTCCGAGTAGGGCTCGACGAGAGGCAAATAAATGGCTAAAGACGCGGGCCTCGGAAATCGAGGGGCACGTCTTGTCCCTGGGGAGCCGCACGGACGAGGACGGCGAGGGATCCTTCTACCGCAGCTACTTTCGGAAATGTCTTTCGTACACGACATCGGATGTCAGTCCCGAGTTTGAGTGCGACATCATGCTTGATGTCAAGTCGATGCCTTCCATTGAATCGGAGTCTGTAGACTGCATTTTTTGCAGTGGTGTGCTTGAGCACGTCGACGATTACGTCGCGGCTCTGCAGGAAATCACCCGTGTTCTCAAGAGATCAGGAATCCTGCTCCTTGGCGTCCCGTTCCGCCAGGCGGTTCATTATGCCCCAAACGATTACTGGCGCTTCACAGAATACGGGGTGAGATGTCTCCTCAAAGATCTTTACGACATCGAGGAGATCAAACCAGTGGACACGGAAGTCCCAGGATTCCCCGCCGCGTACTGGGTCAAGGCAAGAAAGCTGTGAATTTCCCCCGGTGTTGCCGTCGCAACCTGACCGAGGCAATGCGCTGGCATGCGTCGAGGTGGTGGATCAGAGGCGCTCGTACGGTGGGGACCGTAGGAGAGACAATTTCAAAGCCCCAAATGAGTCGATAAGAACTCAAAGCAAGTCTTCCGAAGCCACCGCATCTCTCCTCGGCATCTCCCGTTCCAAAGTCGAACAAGCCCAACAGTCCTCGACCGCGCAACGCCGGTGCCTCCCTCCCGTTCCTCGAAACATCTCTCTTTAGCTGTCTTGTTCTAGCTGGGGTTTGTCGGCATGTGACAGGGACGCTTGAAAGTCGGTAAGATGGGAAGGGATAGATTTGGCGATTTTGGCAACCTTGATCAGCGGATCTTATCGGGGCCTTTGCTACTCGCGCCTGTCACTCGGCCGTACAGTACGGGCAACTTTCGTGCCGGTAATGGAACCCAGCTTTACAGTTCTTGCAGATCCGCAATTCTCTCACTCTGGGGATGTCTCGCCCAACGATCAGAGTGCTCACTCGTTCGTCCTTGAGCACAGCCCGCAACAGCGGCCAGTCCTTGCAGGCACGGCCCGCAAGGTACCCGACAGTGAGGTGGTCCGGATACCGGCCCTGAACGGAGATCAAATACCTCTTCAGTTGTTCAAGGGTCTCCACGCTAACGGTGCGCCTTTTCAATTCGACCACATGGACGGTGCACTCCGTTATGAAGGCCAAATCAATCCGGCCTCTACATTCCCTCAGCCTTCCCTGACGG
Source organism: uncultured Syntrophaceae bacterium (assembly GCA_964477215.1). Lineage (GTDB taxonomy): Bacteria > Desulfobacterota > Desulfomonilia > Desulfomonilales > Desulfomonilaceae > JBFMDN01. Next base: position 1,762 of record CAYZET010000072.1, read on the forward strand.
ACACACACATTGATGTCGCCGAACCGATTGACTATTGGTAGCTTTCGTCCCCACAGGTCTGAGCTGACCAAGTTCGGAAAATTCACCAGCATTTGTTCGAGATGTCTCTCGAGCAGACCCATTAGAATTTTGCTCGCAGCAGTTCTCCTGCTTTTAAGATTTTTCCTGCCAACCGCTCATGAACGGGTCCCCGGCCGCCGGGAACCTTTAGCGAAACGGCCTTTGCGAACGCAGTCACAGCAGTTCTGTCAGGGAATTTTTCCTGCAGAACAGCCACTATCCGGTTGACATCGGATTCCCTTTGCAGCTCATTAAAGAGCCCCTTGGCCTCTTCGGCCTGCCTGGCAGCCGGGCTATTCTTGAAGTCTTCCTCGATTTCTGCGCGGGCGCTCTCCAATCCTCTCAGCGGATCCGGTTTGGCCTTCCAATAATGGTAGACAAGGAATGCTGTCAAAAGGGAAGCTCGTGTCCGGCCTTTCGGTAGATCTTGCAGCAAGTCCTTGTCTGGAAGGCTTGCGCACTTGTTCTGAAAATAACCAAGAGTGAAAAAGGCTTTTCTCTCTTTGTCCCTGTCTATGAATGCCCTGATTTGGGCAGTAATTGGATGCTCCTTGACTGTCTTGATTTCAGCGGGGGAGGGGCGCTCTGGCAGGTAGTACCCTTTGAGTACTTTCAAAATCTTGTCCAACGTTTTGGTGTGGGTCTGCCAAACCTTGTCAGGGATAGGCGTATAGGGGTCGTTGCTCAGGAGCTTTTCCAGTTTCTGCAGTCTCTCTGCGAACTCATTGAATGCTGTCATTGTCTGCCCTCTATGGCCGTGACAAACGCCTGGGAAAATGCTTTGACATCATTGTATGCCTGACTTCCCGGGGCGAAGAAACAGAGTGGGCGTCCCTCTTGCACTGCCTCCGCATGGACCACAAATTTCTTGATCGGCTGGTCAGAGAATACAGCAGTGCGGTCGTCGACGAGCAGGTAGTCACCGTTGCGAAATTCCTCGATTATCTCCTCGATTATTCCTAGACCGGCTTGGTGTTCTCTTGTCATCCACTCAAACCTGGTAATCGCGATGCCCGCAATCATCGGGATATGCTTGAGCCGCCCTCTTTCGTGCAGAGGAACAACGGTTTTCTCCATCTGTTCAATCATCTGTTTGAGCCCGCTTGTTGACAACGTGTCAGGGATACACGGAATCAAGAGGAAGTCGGAATGGCAGAGTGCATTGCAGGTAGCGAAGTACAAATTCGGTGGGCAGTCGATGAGCACGTAGTCGAATTCTTCCCTTAGACGGCGGGCAGTTGCAGCAAAGAGCACGTACTCGTCCCCATACTTGTAAGTGCCTTCCAGCCTGCGGTGGAGGCAGAATCTCAGAATCTCCTGCTCCAGGGTCAGCATTTGAAGACTGGCCGGACAAAGACTGAGATTCGGTAAGTAGGCCCCTACCACATCTGTGAACGGTTTGATGAAAATGTCTGTGGTCCATCCCCTACGAAGCATCTCTGCCGCCGTCTTCCTCGAAGTCGGTTCCGCGTTTAGGTCGCTCCATCGCTGAGGCCCCAATAGCCAAATACTGCTATTAGATTGGGGGTCAAAATCCAGGATCAGGACTTTCTTGTTATGTTCTTTTGCAAGGCACGCGGCCAGATTTACCGTGAGAGTGGTCTTTCCCACGCCACCCTTGAAATTTACCAGACTGATGATTTTGCCCGGCATGCTCGCCCCCAGGGAGAACAGTTGCTTGACCAAGTCGCTGGGGTGTGGAAATCATCCCAGCGCATTATAGGCCGGTGAACCGTGACTTGTCCACGCTTTGGTGTGGGAGGGAGAGTAAGTGGTTAAGATTATCGGTCAACAGGTGGCGACAACCGCAGAAAAGACGGCTTGGAATGCGAGTAAGTGAAAGAGAAGAGCTCCAAGCGTGGCGCTCCCAGATCCCGCAAGTCCATCGGAGCAAGAAGCCAAGGTCACACCATACGTGTCGGCAACCAACGACTCTATGGCTTCGTGTCCCTGGTTATCCGCATCAACAAACTCGTCGCCAGTTAACTCACGAAAGATGAGCATCCTGCTAACTTAGCGGAGATGCGCCTCGCCATGTAACAGGCTCAACAGGATGCACTTCAACCGCTCATGAATGAAATATCCTTCACCTCTTTTCGCGACAACCTTTTGATAATTTGCACGTTTCAGGTTAAACGCTCCGCGTGGTCTGGCGAGTCTGTAAAGAGATATTTGCACTCGTCGATCCGGACACAGTTACCGAAAGCAATCCTTTCCCTAAAACCATCACCTAGATGTTGCGCGCCCCGACAGCCCTCCTCGTTTCCTTTGAAATTTTCATCAGAACACTGCCGCGCAAGAAGCTCCTGAGCGCGCGGACACTGCTCGGCCCCGAAGCACTCTCTTCTCCACGTTCATGCCTTTCCAACGCGATGGAGCGGGCGCCGTATGCCGTAGCCCCTCTAAAGGCAAAAAGCCGACTCCTTGAGTCGGCTCACACTGATACGTAACGGCAACGTGGTGCCGAGGGCCGGAATCGAACCAGCGACACAAGGATTTTCAGTCCTCTGCTCTACCGGCTGAGCTACCTCGGCGTTGATGTCTTTCATAATAGTAGGCTAACACAGGTCTGTCAATGAAATTTCCGGGTGATGTCCTGTGATCCGTTTGCGAGCAGCGATGGTGCATCAGACCAAGCCGGTCTTGCGCTGCTTCTTCGGCGAAAAGCGGCACAGCTCCTCGCTCGCGGTCACGTCTCAGGCTGACATGACCGGCCTCGGATGCTGTCATTCCTTCTTCAAGTATTCCTGTGCGTAGTTGCGCACTCCCTTGTTCTGGAGCATGTGGAAGGTGCGCATTCTCTTGACGTGGATGGGATTCAGAGAGCCGAGCGGGATGTAGATTACCCGCTTGCCCATGCTCTTGGCGAGCTTCTTCCAGCGCAGATGTGGCGGTTTCTTCGCGACGTACACGATTCCAGGTTTTTCGGAATAGACGATTCCGGCCACCAGCAAGCGTTCATGACGGGTGGAAACAAAATTGAAGGATGAATCGATCCAAATGTCGTACATGCGGAGGGGAGGGTAGGACATCATGAAGCCCCCGTGCTCCATGCGGCTTATTCCCGGGCCGACGATCTCAGCGCCAGGAAGGGTGGAATAGAAGGCCATGTCCGATTCCTGCGAGTGCTCACCGAGCCAGGTCATCTGAAACGGATACTTGGTATTTCGCTCATCTTCGTCAAAGATCACGACCACGGAACCGAACTCGATGCCTCCCTGCTCATCGGTCTTCACGTAGATGCGGTTCTCGTGAAATCTCCGCAAAGTCTCCCGAATGTCCGGGCCGCCGCCAAAGTTTGCAACAAATGGCTCTGTGTCAGTCTGGGAGGTCTGGAGCAAATGATTGGCGTGCTTCATGAGGGCTTCACCCCACCGCTCCACCTCGATATCTTCCGGAGGGTACGAGCAAATGTCCACCTCGGTCGGATCGGCAGTCTCCCACGTGCGCTTGAGGTGCTCCTTCCATTTGGTCGAATGCACCGCCTTCATGCGGTACTTTCTGTCAGCGGGGAATATTGTCCTGAGCTTCTTGTGCAGGACGATCTTGTGGCCGTGAAACATCAACGTGTCTTCGTCGAGGATCACTGACCCAGGGTCCAGGGGATCGTTGGTCCACGTGTAGTCAGCAAGGTACTCGTGCACATGGTACGCGAAATCTTCATCCATGGCAGAGCGGGCAGCAGACACGAGGTGATAGAGGTCGGGAAGGACCATGCCTTTGAAGCCGAGCCATTTCCTCAGGAATTTCGACCAGGTCGCTCGCACGTATTCGGGGACTTCCTGGTGCGTTTGGCGCTCGAAATAGGCTCTTGACTCATTCATCAACTCAAGGATTAGCTCATGCCTGTTTTGAGGGTGCGGAGCATCCGGTTGCGAGCGCCATTGCTCGAAGATCTCTGTAATTCGTGGAATTTCGGTGAACCCTTTCTTGAGAGAATCGGGGTGAAGCGGAGCAGTGACAGCAGCCTTTACTCCGGTCTTCATGAGTGGCAAGGCCTGGGGAGAGGCAAGGCGTTTCACAATCCCCGGTATATGGGCCAATCCCCCGACGAAAAGAACTTTCTCATGTTCTCTGGCTATCTGTTGAAGCCTTGCGGCCATGAAAGTTTCACGCCTTGAATTCTCCTCATCGTCGTCTTGCTTGGCAGCATTAAGTACCTGCTCCACGAACATCTTCTGGCCGATGAGATCGATGAGATACGCATCGGAAAGCTTGTCCATAAAGAGCGGATATCGCAGAGAGAGAGGATCGACAAAGAAGAGCGGGATTCTCTCCTCAGAGGCAAACCTGGCGGCCTCTTGAACTCCGTCTGAGCCCTCAATGAGCAATACCGAATTCTCGTCGTTGGCCGTTTGATAGAGGATGACAGAATGGTACGGGAGCTTCTTCAGGCCCTCGGTAACCTGGCTCGCCAGTGCGTGAGGCAATTCTACACAAATGCAATCAGGTTTTTCATGGCGGATGTACGCATGAACCAGGACAGCGAACTCCACCCGGTAATGGAGCACTCCGATGAGCGTGATGTTGTCGTGCCGGACGACATCAGACCAGTTTTGGGCCATCAAGTGCGCCACGGATGTATCCTGTAACCTGCATGACCGCCTGATCCAGCGCCCGACGCTCGTCGAGCTTCGGATAGAATTTCATGAGGCGGTATGCATAACGGGCTACGTTGAGCCCGTCCCGGACGCTGAGATCTTCATCCTTTGCGTGGGACTTCTGCAAAAGCTCGACTACTTCCCGTATCAGTGAATCGGACGGGCCTGCGAGCTTGCCTCGCAAGATTCGATATTCTTCGTCACGCGTGGGGAAATCCATGTGTATGGCGGGCTGCAGCCGGGAGTATATGTACTCGGGCACCTCAAACGTGGAAGCGTCCTCGTTCATGGTCACGCAGATCCGAAACTCGTCAGCCGCTCGTATTTCGACTCCCGCGACGATGGAAAAGACGCTGCGACGCATGTCGAGAAGAGGTGCTATGGATGCCCAGCTCTTTTCGCTCATCCGGTTCCCTTCGTCGAGGAGACAAATCCCGCCGCGTACCATGGCGGTGACCAAAGGCGAAGCCACGTACCGAATCTTGCCATTGTCAGCGATCACGGGGGAAACAATGAGATCTTCGGGCTTCGTATCCACCGTGCATTGCGTAATGTACAGATCCTGTCCCATCCGTTTCGCTGCAGTGATAGCAAGGGATGTCTTTCCTACTCCCGGTTTCCCGAGGATGCGTGGTTGCATGGGAGGGTCGGTGCCATCATCCGACCATGCGGCCAGAAGTTGGGTCAAGGGCTCCTGCATGCCAACCCAATCCACCTCGAGTACCGGCGGATCCACCAGATGGATCTCAACACCTTTTGTGGTGATCGTATCCTTGTGTCGTGCCATGTCTTGCAGATCCTCCACGAGCTTCGAAACGGATACACGGAGACAAGCGTGTCTCCGATCCGAGCATTTGTGTCATTCTAAGGCAGGTAACGCAAAGGTGTCAACTGAGGCAGGACGCACGGAGCTCGCCCTGCCGTCGATCGAACCTTCGAGGCTTTCAAACCCACCGGCAAAATATTGTGTTCGAGAGCAATCTGCCCCTGGAGGTCAGAGCCAGCCGGTCTCCGTTGATCTCGAATAGGCCGGCAGCCTCCAAATCCCAAATGGTTTCTTTGACATAACCTACTGCATCTACACCGTATCGCGTGCCCAATTCTCTAAGATTGATGCCGCGCACCAGCCTCAGCCCCATAATGAGGGCGTCCCTGAATCTGACTGCGGCCGAAAGATCCTCCACTGTTTCGCGTGGGGGTCTTGATCCTGCGAGTGCAGAGCAATAATCCCCAATGTCCGGCACATTGGTGTATCGCTGGCGGCCGGTCATGCCGCAGGCTCCTGGCCCGACGCCTACGTACAGCGAGTCGGTCCAGTACTTCAAGTTGTGGCGCGAATACTTGCCCTTCCGGGCAAAATTGGCAATCTCGTACTGTTCGTAACCTGCTGCTTCCGCCAGGCGACAGACGTCTTCATACATTTCGGCCGTAACGTCGTCTTCGGGGGCCTGTTTCTCTCCTCGCTGCAGCCGCTGTTCCAGGGGCGTTCCGGGCTTCACTTCGAGCAAGTAAACCGAGAGGTGGTCGGGCTGTAGAGCGATAAGCTTTTCAGTAGTCCTGAGGAGCGAATTGCGGGACTGGCCGGGAAAACCGACTATGATGTCAACGGAAATATTCTCAAACCCTACGCTCCGCAGCAGCCTGAATGCGGACAGCGCTTCTTCTGCGGTGTGAGATCGTCCCATGTGGCGCAACACCCTGTCGTCCAGCGACTGAACGCCCAGACTTACTCGGTTGACTCCCCGCGCACGCCACGCCCTGAAAATTTCTTCGGAGCCTGTGGCTGGGTTGATCTCCATAGTTATCTCCACTGGCTGAGCGAGGCGAAAACTCGAGAGACAACCCTTAAGAAGGCGGGAAAGGCTCTCGAGTGACAACACAGAGGGGGTGCCGCCTCCAAAATAGACGCTGTCTATGGCAATGTCACGGTGGAGCATACCCCAGGCAGGTTCTCGCTGCCCCAAGGTTATTTCCTTGATGACCGCATCCACGTAGATCTCTTCTATCTCCGGATCGTGGACCGTACTGACGAATCCGCAGTAGGTACACTTACTCCGGCAAAACGGCACGTGAACGTAAAGACCTGCGGGAGAAGTATCCAATGGATAAACTGCCTGGGCGAGAAGGCCGATCATTCTATTTGCTCTGCACTGTTCCAGGTATGCCCCCCTCTTTCTTTTGTACACTCTTACAAGAAAGGCAAGCATCACAGGGTCGTGATTTTGATCTCGATCCGTCTATTGAGCCGCTTCGCCTCGAGTGATACTCCCGCCGCAGCGGGATGGAATTCGCTCAGCGCGGCCACTCCCACCCTGTTTGGAGGTATACCTTTTTCGATCATGTAGCGTACGACTTCGAGGGACCGGGCAGCAGAAAGCTCCCAATTGGATTTGTACCTCGCCGACCTGACGGGATCTATGTCCGTGTGGCCCTGGACAAGGATCAGTACCGGCAAATCCTTGGGAATCTTGGAGGACATCTCCCGATAGATACCCACGAATTTGTCCAGTTCGCTCTTGCCGGTTTCGTTGATTTCTGCTCTTCCCGGAGCAAAGAGTATTTCCGACTGAAAGACAAAGCGGTCACCATGCACCTTGATGTCAGGGACTCCGGCGAACACTTGCTCCAGTCTTGCGAGAAACTCGCTTCGGTACTTTGCGAGCTTCCTCAGTCTCTCGATTTCCTTGTCTTTTTTTCCAAGCAGATCCACCAGTTGGGCAACGCGGAATTCCTTGGCCCTGTCAGCTTCAGCGGCAGCAAGCTTCTTGGAGATCTGATCGAGCTGCGTGGTGAGGGAAGAGATCTCCTTCTGAAGCGATGCTGTCCGGGTCTTCTCCGCGGATTCCCTTTCTTGTGCCTCAGCCAGCAATCGATTGAGACGCCCGATCTCGTCAAGATAACTGGCGATCTGCTTGTTCAGGAGGCTGATTTTTTGGTTGAGGGCTGCGATGGCATCTCTGAAGTTTTGGACAAGATCGGATTTCTCGACCAATTCCCTCTTGGTTTTCCCGAGGGTCTCTTCCGTTCGCTCCAAAGTTCGAGTTAGCTGTGAAAGACGAGTATCTGTCTCACTCAGAAGCCGCGATTTCTCACCCAATTCATCCTGTGCAGCCGCGACTCTTCTCCTTTCCTCAGTCAACAGCTTCTCCTGTGCCTGCACGACCGAGCTTTTCTCGTTGAGCTCCGCGATCACTGCGTCAAGCTTGGAACGAAGAGTGGCAAGCGTCAGCTCCTGCTCTGTGAGCGCCTGAGTCTTCTGCTCGATCTCAGAGCCCGCTAATTTGAGCTGTTCAGTTCTTTGAGCAAGTTCTTCTGCAAGTTGGGCCGTTTTGTCGACCTGAAGCTCAAAGAGCCTTCCCAGGCGGGCGACTTCGATCTTGAGCTGTTCAAGCTCCTCGATCTTTTTTGAGATTTCTTGGTGGAGCCTGGTGAGCTCCTCATCCTTCTTGCCCAACGATTGGGATAGGATCGTCTCAGTGATCGTAAAAAGAGTCAATACGAAGGCAAACACGAGAAACACGCCCACCATGATGTCCGTGAAGCCCGGCCATACGTCGAACCGTTCCTGAATTCGGTTTGCTCTCTTGCTTGCCATTAGCCGTCACCCTCTCGGAATTCATTGGTCAGGTCAGACTTTGTCCCTTGTGGATCGATCGCCCGAATCAGATCCGAGAAGCCTATGGAAAGGGTTTTATTGGTAATTTCCCCCTCGAGCTTGAGACGATCCAGAAAAGCTCTCCCAATCACTTCGGTGCTGTCGCGGGACAGGCGTGTCTCTTTGACAAGTCTCTCCATTTGTTGTTCAAGGCTTTTCATCCGATCTAAAATGCTCTGCCGCACCTGATTCGCAATTCGAATGCTCTCCTGCGTGAGCTTCTGGTCTTGCTGCAACGATTCGAGCATTCCCTTCATCTCTACAATCGCATTGGTCAACTTCTCGTCAGTAGCCGACTGGTTCGCCATGACTTCTGCCAGCCGTCGAAAGTTCTCCGCGAGAGCCTGCTGGGACGCGATCACCTGGAGCTCGGCAGGGGGTACCCGCCGCCGCGAGACGGCAGGTTGGCCGACTGTTCGCGCTTCGTATACTGCAGTGGCGGGAATCAAAGCAGTAACAACGAACCTGTCCAAGTCTGACAGCACTGCGCTTCTCGCGCGCCTCGTCTGTGCGTCCAAAAACCCGAGAATCACCGAGCCGCCGAGACCGAATAGGGACGTGCTGAAAGCGGTCGACATCCCGCCGAGCAGTCCGCCCATGGAACCCTTGAGTTGCTCAACGAATTGCGCGGCATCAGCGATTCGGTCCGGCTCCAGCGATTCAAGCACCTTCTGCACTCCGCCTACTGTGAGAAGAACCCCCCAGAAGGTCCCTATAAGACCGAGGAAGACCATGACCCCCAGGAGGTAACGGACCGCAATCCCCCGGCCCTCCTCTGACTCCATGTCAGCCTCTGACAACAGGGTAACGGCTTCAGGATTTTCTCCCCTCGTCACGGCCTTCACAGTTCTGATGCATCGATCCGCAACGAGCCCTCTCCCCGCGTTGCGGATAGCCTTTTCAAGGGTGTCCTCATGCAAAGGCAAAGAATCGGCTAGCTGAGCCGCCAACCCGTCCATGGTCCGTGCCTGCCTGAGAAGCCGGCCCAAGTGATAGAAGGAGAGAACCAAGCCGATGACGAGCAGACAGGTGATGAGCCCATTCAAAGAAGGACGTGTCATGAAAAAGGGGATTAGCTCGTTGCGCGCCAGGTATCCCCCAACAGCGACAGCCAAGCAGAACAGCAGGGCCCAGATCCAGGCCCGCGCCACTTTCGAAGAACTAAAGGAAGAATCCATAGGCTAATCTCCTTCCGAACAAGGCTTCCGCCAAATCGATCGCTCGGAAACCTTGGAGGATAGACGGTGGTAGGTGGTCGGGGGCGTGCGTCTCCTGCTGTGCCGGGTGAGGGGGCTGAACAAGGACCGCTGAAGACGAGCCCCGAAGATTCCCCCTTATTGTAATTGATCAATGGGCCCCAGGCAAATGAGACGAGTGCAAGGCAGCGTTCCGAATGTGATGAAAGCTTCCCGACGTGTATTCTCTCCGGTAGATGTGCTAGTCTTAAGCAGGCATGATCGAAGTATGGATGCGTAGTCGGCCGAGCCTCAAGACGATCCGCAAGTGGTGGGGCGACGGTCACGCATTGGTGTCGCAAAGCCCCGGAGGTGTGTCGGATCGAGCGCGCACTGGGCCGGCGCTGGAGGCGAGCGTTTGTTTCGGCGACCGATAGACTGCAAAGTAATCGTCAAGGAAATCCTCTCGGGAACGACCGACGTCCATCTCATGGCAAAGTATGGCCTGTCAGCCTTCGATCTCGAGGACGTGTTCAGAACGCTTCTCCATATCAGGGCCATAAACCATGTTGATGTGCTGTCCTGGTCAATATTCGGGAACAAGGTCATTTGTACGGACACTATCCGCATGTTCCCCCGAAACAATCTCGATCTCGTGATCCCGATCGTTGAAGTCAGGGCCCCGCATGTGGAAGGCGTTGTGAAGAATGTCTCTCGATCGGGGCTCTGTGTAGGGGGCTTGAGCGCAGTAGTGGGGAAAGTACAGACCTTCTCGGTCGCATTGGACATGTCACGACAGGTGGTGTCCCATCCGTTTGCGGCACGGTGCCGCTGGATCGCTGACACCCATGTATCCGACGTTGTCTTGAGCGGCTACTCGATAGAAGATGTATCCAGAAAGGCGTGGGCCAAAATCCTCCATGGCATTAACATCGTTCGCCATCTCATGCATTTGCGCACCAACGGCCTCGGTCCGGGAAACCGGCTACCCTGACAACCGTTTTTTCTCCGAGTACTGCAACGTTCTTCCGTGGACTGCGAATGGTTCTGCAGGGCCATACCTGAGGCCTCTGAGCAGAAGGACTTCTTTTGGAGGAACGAGCGATGAACAAGATCACCCCCTTTGTCATAGCGTCAGCCATCGTGCTGGTGATCTCCCCGTGGGCCTGGACTGGTGAGTCCCGAAAGGTTCGAGAGCCGGGCCAGGGGAGCCTAAACATTGTCGAGCCGGACGGGAGCGTGAGGAACACATGTCCTCTCGACCACACGTCTGTCAGAGCGGAGATTTCCGGATTCGCTTCGAGCGTGACTGTTACTCAGACGTTTCACAATCCCAACCCCGAAAAGATAGAAGCAATATACACGTTTCCACTTCCCGGCGATGCTGCAGTTAACGACATGCTCATGCGAGTTGGGGATCGCGTCGTGCGAGGGGAGATACGGACGCGAGAAGAGGCGCGCAGAACATACGAGCAAGCGCGAGAGAGGGGACACGTGGCTTCTCTCCTGGATCAGGAAAGGCCGAACATTTTCACCCAGGCCGTGGCCAACATCATGCCCGGCCAGAAGGTGGAAATCACAATAAAATACGTAGAGATTCTGCCATACGGTGACGGTTCGTTCACCTTCGTCTTTCCCATGGTAGTGGGCCCGAGATTCATTCCGGGCAGTCCCGAAGGTCGCAGAGGTACGGGTTGGGCACCCGACACCGACATGGTTCCCAATGCCAGCTCTATCACCCCGCCCGTGGCACGAGAAGGGACGAGGGCGGGGCATGATATCGACATTAGCGTCTCTCTCGACGCTGGACTCCCTATCGAAAAGATAGAATCGAGACTCCATGAGGTGCAGGTCGTGCGAGACGGCAAGAATCGCGCAACGGTAAGTCTCACAAATCGGAAGGAGATCCCAAACAGAGACTTCGTCTTGCGCTATGAGGTGGCTTCTGACGCGCTTCGATCCGGTGTGCTCACGCACCGTGACGGCAAGGAAGGGTACATCACCCTAATCTTGATACCTCCCAAGCGAGTCAAATCCGAACAGGTGGCCCCGAAAGAGATGATTTTCGTCATCGACCGATCCGGATCTCAGAGAGGCAAGCCTCTTCAGAAAGCCAAAGAGACCATCAAGTACGTGATCGACCACATGAACCCGAACGACACGTTCAACGTCATTGACTTCGGGTCCACCGCGAACATGCTTTTCTCTGAGCCGAAAAAGGCCGCCGCGGAATTTCGGGAAAAGGCCTTGCGCTACGTGCAGTCGCTGGACGGGAACGGCGGTACCTGGATGGCCCCGGCAGTCGAGCTTGTGTGCAAAACGCCACCCGCGGAAGGAAGGCTTCGTATTGTCACCTTCATGACGGACGGATACGTGGGAAACGACTTCGAGATTGTCTCTCTCGTACAGCGCTTGCGAGGCACGAGTCGATGGTTTCCCTTTGGCACGGGAAATTCGGTCAACAGATTCCTTCTGGACTCCATAGCCAGGGTTGGGGGAGGGGAAGTGGACTACGTGTTGCTTAACAGCTCCGCAGAAGAAGTGGGTAAGAAGTTTTACGAGCGCATTTCAACCCCGGTGCTCACCGACGTGAGCCTCACGACCAGCGGCCTCTCCCTCGAGGAAATCTATCCTGAAGCCATCTCCGATCTGTGGGACCAAAAGCCCCTCGTTTTCAAAGCGCGATACACTGTACCGGGAAAGGGGACGGTCATCATACGGGGCAGAAGCGGCGGAAGACCGTACGAGGAGAGGCTGGAGGTCACATTGCCGGAAAAAGAGCCTTCCCACAGCGCTCTCGCTTCGCTTTGGGCACGAGCCAAAGTGGACGACTTGATGGGGCAGGATTGGATGGGACTCCAGCGCGGGACAGTGAAGACAGAAATTCGGGACAGCGTCATCAAGGTTGCGTTAGAGCATAGGATCATGACCCAGTTCACCAGCTTCGTGGCAGTGGAAGAGACAGTGGTCACTATCGGAGGTGAACCTACCAGGGTGACCGTTCCCGTGGAAATGCCGGATGGCGTGAGTCATGAAGGCGTGTTCGGAGACAAGTCCTCGGTCATGCCTCAGGGTGCTGCCTCTCCAGCTTTCCCGATGCTGGCACCGTCCGCTCAGGCTTCCGACAAGCGCTTCGAAGGACAGAGACTTTCCACGATGGCGGTATTTGCCCGCACCAAGGCTAGGGTCTCCTCTGCAAACGTCGTTCCCGGCGGTCAAGCCGGTGTCCCTGCGGAGATGCAATTGGACGAGACGGCTCGGAAATCGAGCCATCTCCCGTCCCCAGACGCCCTTCCGAAAGAGGAGAGGGAGGTTTCTAGCAGACCTGAAGGCGAAAGCGATTCCAGAGCACTGGCCATCCGAACAAAGCTCGATCCCGACCTTCGGGCTCTGCTCGATCTGAAGGAGCCCGTGGTGGCTTACACTTACGGTAAGGCATCCGTGAAGGGCGGAGCAATCCTCGTGCAGGTCTGGCTTGCGAAGAGAACGGATGAGATCCTTAAGACCCTGAAGGAAAAGGGATTAGACATCTCATACTCGGCAACTGCCGGAAACATGGTGATCGGCATCATTCGGATCGAAAAACTCGCCGATCTGGCAGAGATAAAGGAAGTCCTACGCATTTTGCCTGTGTCGGTAGGCTAGTGGCCCGAAAAAAGAGGCTATCTTGGAGCCCCTCTGTCAGGGGCTCCTCTCTGTACCACCTTGATCGCCGTAGCCTTCTGTTCTTCGACTGAGCACATGTTCCGAGCGGTGGCATTGAACCATGGTGAGGATAGCTCGAAGCCCAAGAGAGTTAAAGACTTCTCCGATTCGTTTGTGACGTCTGGCTCAAAAAAACTGTCCACATCCGTGAGCGCAATGGGAATTCCTACAACATTCCCGCCACTTCTTCACCGCTGCATTCCTTCGGAAACCGGGCTGGTTCCGCTATCCCGAAACGGATCTTTCGGTCGGTTGCGGTCCACATCAGGCAGTCCCGGCTCTTCGTAAACCCAGACGGCCTGTTTCTCGACCGTGCAGGCGAATCGCCTACCCTCTGCAATGAGATTACCCCACTCTTCCTTCGAATATACAAGGAGATCCGCGGGCACAGGAAGTGAGGTCAGGTCCCAGTCGAGCGCTCGTCTCTCAAATGGCTCCGATGAATCGCAGACGATGGCAATGACATCGAGGTCGCTGCCCACCCCCCAGTTCCCCCGGGCGTAAGAGCCAAAATAACCGAGCTTGATGATCTCCGGGTGGCCGCTTACGGCCTCTTCTGCCCAGGCGCGGACCGCCGCCTCAACTGTCCGAAGGTCCGGCCATTTGAACACGGACGAATTCAAGGATCTCACCGGCATAGCTAATCGCCTGCTCACTCTGAATGGAACCATAATGCTCGAAAGGAGCCCCATCCGGATGCCCATTGGGATATCGGGTGGGAATGTAAAAGTTATCCAGGACCTTGGCTTTTTCAAGCATGTCGGGCGACGGATCCATGGGAAGCTCGCGAAGGAGAGTAGCTATCACGTGCCCCCATGCCTCCTGACCATGAGCCAGGTGAAGGGCTTTCACAGCCTTTTCTGCGGACTGATGGGCTGCAAAGCATGCCCATTCGTGGCGACTTTCCTGTCTCGATGATCGAGCCTGGTCCAAATCTCGAATCGCCTGCTGAAGCCAATCCCTCGACCGATCGCCCACGGCCTTTCCCTTTGAAATCTCCCAACGGTCGTTACCTATCCAAGAGAGAATCTAGACGTTTTGCCAACGCTCGTCAAAGCAAATTCTCGTCGCGCACTCAGGCCTAATGTTCGGAGGGCTCCCGGTCCGATCGGCTCCGGAAGAAACCCATCGTCCTTCTCTTCGGAAAACAGGATGAGGTACCATTGAGCCAAAACCGAGTTCCTCAAAGGAGACGGCAAGGCCCCCAGAAGAACTAGTGAGCTTCATTTTGCACGAGGTGCTCGACAGAAAAAGGACTTTGCAGGGCTGAGACCTTCATCTCGTTCCTCACATCGCGCTGGCGGCCAAGAGGAGAACAGGAGCTCGACTCCTAGAGAAGGTCAAGCGACCGTAACGCACACATCGCGACGCTGAAAAGCTCTCTAAAGATTGACTCTACGGCAAACAATTGGCAGGATCGACTGACCGGGTGTTGGATGCACGAACGTCGGGAGACTTTAACCTCTGAAGGAATTCAGCAGATCGGAAGTAATTACGTCAAGAAACTTGGATTATGCCTGGAGGTTAATGGCTGGGGGACGAGGATTCGAACCTCGGTTAACGGGGCCAGAACCCGTCGTCCTGCCGCTAGACGATCCCCCAACTCATCAGGATCTTAGCCTGTGACCGGATGCTTGTCAAGACGATTCCCGATCCAGAATCCACGGTCTAGTTAGTCGAGGTTCCCGGGTTGGCTTTCGGGGACCCCC
>CAYZET010000073.1:0-16516 GCA_964477215.1 uncultured Syntrophaceae bacterium
GGTCTTGGCAGACCGCCCTATTTCGGACAAAAATTTTGTCACTTACTATAACAGCAATTCCTCAACCAATACCGTGCTCAGTCGCGCCACTGGCTCTTGTCCGTTTCCGGGGAGGGGAATTGCGTTTGATTCAGACAAAATGGATACGGTATACTTGGAGTGTGAGAACATAACTCATCAACTCGGGGCACCGCACAAGGCTAGGCATGGATTCAATATGGACCGATTTCGAAAACTTGCTCATCGAATCGCGCGATGCAATCATCGAAGAGTGGCTCCAAAGGCTCCAAACTGAGGTGAGCCCCCGTTATGCTGCCCGCCCGCGAAGAGAGCTCGTTCGTACGATTTCGGCCGCATTCGCTGCGAACCTGGCGGCAATTACCAGGGACGATTTCTCCAAGCTCGACCACGTCATAGGAGAAATTGGGAAACTGCGCGGTACCGCGGGATTCGTTCTCTCGGAGGTTCAGAATGCGTTCGAGCTCTTCCGCACCATCATGCTTCCCATTCTGGAACGACGAGTGGAACACAGTGACGCTTTCTCAATCTTGAGGCGCCTTAACACCTGTCTCGCTTACACTATTCACAAGTTTAGCGATCAATTTCAAGAGCTCCACGAGCGAGGAATTAGGGAGCACGCCCGCGAGTTGGAGATTACTGTCCAACACAGGACGAAACAATTGGCTGAATCCGAACGCAAATACCGTCAGCTCGTCGAGGAGATACGCGACGGCTACTTTGTCCAGAGAAACGAGAAGATCGTCTTTGCCAACCAGGCGTTTTGCGACATGCACGGGTACACGCGTTCAGAAGTGAGCGACCGCAATTTCAGAGAGCTCGTGGCACCCGAATTCCTGCAAGAGGTGATGGAAATTCACCGCGAGCTCGTTGCGAAAAGATGTGACGAAGATCAATACGTCTATTTGCGGCTCAATAAGGCCGGCGACAAGTTCCCCACAGAGAACAAAGTGATCTTTACCCAATATGAGGGAGAAGACGCCGTGATAGGTATCTGTCGGGACATCACGGAGAGGACGGAGATTGAGAAGCGGGTTCGTGAAGCCGAAAGCCTGGCCCATATCGGCCAGCTTACCACTTCCATTGCCCATGAGATCAGAAACCCCCTTTCCGCAGCAAGCATGAGCATTCAGGATTTGCTCAAGAGCACGGCTGTTTCCGGGAATGATAAGAGGCGAATCGAGATCCTCGGCAAAGAGATTGCGAGGGTGGACCGAATCGTCACCGAGATGCTGGACTTTGCCAAGCCCATGCAGTACGACTTTGAACCGACACAGATTGAGGAGCTCATCGATTCCTGCCTCGGTGTGCTCGAGACAAAGATCCGCGAAAGAAATATCGCCGTCCGTGTCGACCTGCACGACACCATTCCGACAGTTTTTCTGGATCGAGAAAAGATGGTGCAGGCGCTCATCAATGTTCTCCTCAACTCCATCGAGGCAGTGGAGATGGGCGGGGAAATAGTCATTTTGGCCGCCGAGGTGGACGGTTGTATACGGGTGGACATCACGGACAATGGCCGAGGCATAGCGGAAGAGGACCTGCAGTACATATTTGACCCATTCTTCAGCAGGAAAAAGAAAGGAACCGGTCTCGGCCTTGCGAACGCAAAAAAGATAGTGGAGGCACATGGAGGAAAGATCGACCTTCGTCCCAGTGTTGCAGGAGGGACGTCTGTGACCATTGACATATCGCTCGAGCCGCGGTCAACCGGCGAATCCTGTGCGCGGCCGGGCACATGAAACGCCGCAACGAGACAGGGGACGGAAAGCTGCATCCAGTATGATCTGAACGGACACAAATAACGGCCCGGATTCTGTACCGGGCGTGAGGTAAGGCAAGAGTGCCAAGGACGAAGATTCTTATCGTTGACGACGAGCCCTCCGCTCTGGAGATACTAGAAATGCACCTCACGGAGAGGGATTTCGATGTCCGGTCGGCTGTGGATGGCAAAGGCCTCTCAGAAGAGATGGACTCCTTCAAACCGGAAATTATCATCCTGGACATCAGGCTTCCCGATGCCGATGGTCTCGATCTCCTCAAAGCATTACGGCAGCAGGGAGACTCTCCCTACGTGATAGTGGTCACCGCTTTTCACGACATGGCCACCACCATCAAAGCAATCAAGCGGGGCGCCTTTGAGTACATAAGTAAACCCATTGACCTTAATGACTTGGACGCGGCAATCGAAAGGGCCGTTGAGCTCTCCCGCTCGCGAGAAAGCGCCGAGGGGCTCAAAATTAATAGACTTTATGACGTCGAGCCGATGGAGATAATCGGCCGAACCAAGAAAATGAAAGAAATTTTTAAAACGATCGGAATCCTATCGAATAACCGTGTCACGGTGTTGATCGAGGGTGAAACAGGGACCGGCAAAGAACTGGTGGCTCGGGCAATCCATTATCACAGTCCATTCAGAGATGAACCCTTCATAGCAATCAATTGCTCAGCCATTGTTGAAAATCTCCTGGAAAGTGAGCTTTTCGGTCACGAGAAAGGGGCTTTCACCGGCGCGACATCCTTTAAGAAGGGCAAGTTTGAGATTGCAGGCCGCGGCGCCATACTGCTCGATGAAATCTGTGAGATGCCACTCTCGCTCCAGGCAAAACTGCTGCGTTTCCTCCAGGACCGGGAATTCACGCGTGTCGGGGGTGAAAAGACTATCTCTTCCGACGCCAGAGTTATTGCTTCGACGAACAGACAAGCCGCGGCAATGGTGAGGACTGGCGTCTTTCGAGAAGACCTCTATTACAGACTCAGCGTGACTACGATAAGGATTCCGCCTCTGAGAGAACGCTTGGCGGACATTCCTCTCCTGGTGGAACACCTTCTGAAGAAGATCAATCGAGCTCTCAACACCACGGTAGATCGGGTAGAGGGGCGAGCCCTCCGCAGATTGGGGAATTACGATTGGCCCGGCAACGTCAGGCAGCTCGAGAATCTGCTCACTTGCGCGGTTCTGCACACTCAAGGCAATTCTCTTCGGGACGAGGTGATCGCACGGTTGTTCGACGAAGAGGAGTGGAGGCCGGAAAGCCACTGTGAGGCCCCATGGGGGGACGAGCAAGATGAGGCGTCGTCCGTGCACGAAAAAGAGCGGATAGTGAATGCATTGCAGGCAGCTAGATGGCACTACGGAAAAGCATCCGAAATGCTAGGCATGTCATACCCAACCCTCAAGAAGAGAATTAAAAAATACGACATTCCCCTTAAACCACGTAAAGAAAGCCGGTCTTAACTCCCTGTTTCGAAAATCGCAACGGCCTATTGAGATTTTCGAATCTGGTGTTATTCACAGAGCCCTCATCCCCAGGGATACGTGACGGCATCATGCAGTTATTACAGCTTCTTAGTCTGAATGTATCTCCTGGCACGTCGCTTGCTCCTTCGCAGCAAAGACCCCACCTAGATCAAAGGAGTGAAAGCGTATGGCCAGAACCGGTGCAGGAAAGATCAACGTGGCAAATGAGCTCCTTGGAAGCCACTGCCGCGACCGAGGGGACAAAGTGGCCTTTTTCTGGGGAAAAGAACGAATAACCTACGCCGATACAGCAGCGAACGTGAACAAGTTCGCAAATGTTCTCAGAGACATGGGGGTGAAACCAACCGAACGGGTCATGATTCTGCTGCCCGATTCGCCTCTCTTTGTCTATGCGTTCTTGGGTAGCGTGAAGTACGGCGCGTGGCCTGTGCCTGTGAACACTATGTTGGAGGAGGAAGACTACTATTATCTCTTGAACGATAGTGAAGCACGCGTCCTCGTGACTACTGAGGACAGCAAGGCGGCTGGGATAGAGACGGAACATCTCCGGGAGAAGATCCTTTGCGATCATCGGTTCCAGGAAGTGCTTGGCGCAGCGTCTTCGGAAGCCGATCCCATCCTGGCGGACCCGGAGGATATAGCGTTCTGGCTTTACAGTTCCGGGAGTACGGGTCGGCCCAAACCGACACCGCACAAACATGGCTCAATGCTGTTCACCGCTGAGACATATGGGAAGAATGTCCTCGGCATCGCCGAGGATGATGTGTGCTTCTCCGTTAGTAGGCTCTTCTTTGCGTACGGTCTCGGGAATAGCCTAACGTTTCCGCTTCGATTCGGAGCATCCGCAATTCTCTTGTCAGATCCGCCGTCGCCGGAGAAGGTGCTCGAGGTTTTGGTTACGTATCGTCCCACCGTATTCTTCGGCGTGCCCACTATGTACAATTCGCTTTTGAAGAGAATGAACTTGAGTACGTTGCCGGGGTTACGCATGTGTCTGTCCGCGGGAGAAGCTCTTCCACCGGAAATTTACAGGCAATGGAAGACGAAAACCGGTCTCGAGATCATCGATGGTATCGGTTCGACCGAAGCGCTGCATATCTTCATCTCCAATAGACCCGGATCGACACAGGAAGGAGCGTCCGGGAGCGTGGTACCGGGCTATGAGGCAAAAATCGTAAATGACGACGGCACAGAGGTCCCGGTAGGCGAGACGGGGCATCTCATAATTCGTGGCGAGAGCCTCACCCCCGGCTACTGGAACAGGCCGGAACAGAACAGCGAAAAAATGCTCCCGGACGGGTGGTTCCGCACCGGCGACATGTACAGGAGGGACAACGGCCATTTTATCTACCAAGGGCGAGGTGACGACATGCTGAAGGTGGGCGGCATCTGGGTCTCGCCTATGGAGATAGAATACGTCCTCATGGAGCATCCCGCGGTGAATGAGTGCGCAGTTGTAGGTAGAGAGGTAGAAGGTCTCGTGAAGCCCTTTGCGTACGTGGTACTCAATGCATCGGACGGATCCGAAGATGAGCAACAGATGTCTCTGGAATTAATGGAATTCCTGGCGAACAGACTGCCCAAATTCAAGCGTCCCTGGGGCATCCGTTTCCTCGACAGCCTTCCGAAGACCGCTACGGGCAAGGTACGGAGGTTCAAGCTGAGGTAGCAGCAACAATGTCGTAGCCACATGCAGTGAATTATTGCCTCACTGCCGCGGGCCCCAGGTGGGCCCCGCGGCAATCATCAGGTGTGTCGCCTTGAGTGGCTGATGCGAGTCAGCAAAGCTCCCGAGCTACCGCCACCTCTAGACGAATAGTGGCCACCTCAGGGCCCGAGGTCTCTTGTCTGTGCCAACAGCGTGGCTGCATCCGACGCATATGCAATTTCCATGCGAAGGAACAGAAACCTGCTGCCGTACGCTGCAAGTACGTCTCGTGCCAATACACTTTATGGTAAGTGAGGATTAGGTATGGGAAGTCGGTCGCCGAGCCCCTCACTAATAGAGAGGAAGTAGGGAGCGTCCTGACAAGAGATCGCGGCACCCTTTCGTACCCATCCCCTTTCACCCGGAATCCGTTGACAGATTGGGAGCAATCTCTTAGAATCAAATTACGCGTCAAATTATGTGTTGAACCGCCCCTTCACTATCGCCCGCATGCGGCCTGTTGTTCCACCTCGCGGCTCCGTTTCAAACCCGCCATTCCTTTTTTTGCCGACCGGGGGGAAACGATGGAATGCGCAGACTGCAACTTCGAAAACAGAGAAGGAGCCAAGTTCTGTAAGAATTGTGGTGCCAGGCTGGACTGTGTATGCCCTTCTTGCGGGCATTCCTGCGACCCGGATAGCTCCTTTTGCGACGAATGCGGCCATCACTTCAAAGGGCCCCGAGAATCTGTCCAGAAAGAACTTTCCTTTGGCGAAAAGCTCGCCAAGATTCAGAAGTACCTTCCCACCGGCCTCGCCGAAAAGATCCTGGCGCAAAGGGACCGAATAGGTGCCCACCGCTGTAGTCAAGTGATGGTTCATCGTGGCCGAGATTACGCCCTTTACGTTGAGCTGTTCAAGCGAAAAGGCGATAGGGAAAAGTCAAGGGAACAACGTGGCAAAGCGATAGACATCTACATTGACTGCGGGGCGGACGGATGGGTGACGAAGGCTGAAGAGGAAATGGCAAAGCTGGTACAGTAAGCTGGGTCGCGAGGTAATGCACAGCAATACACGGATTTCCAAGATCTTCTACGAGGAGGGGATGTCAATCATTAAGAAGCTTTAGACCAGGAGCGAATAGGGGGAAGCCAACCAGCTACTTCAATGCATGCCGTCACTTTTGCTCGAACAGTGCGTGCTCCAAGAAAGTATTACTTCCGCACATCTCCAGATGTCCCGAAAGGAGGGGGGTCATGGAAGAGTTGAGCGCTCGAACTCAGATGGCAAAGATCCGTAATTTCGAGAGAGGTTTCATTGCAACTCATTTGATCAATATTGGTGCAAAGCTCGATCTGTTCGAAACACTCAATAGGGCAAAGGAAGGGCTTACGGCTCAGGATCTCGCTTCAAAGTTGGGTCTGCATGAAATCTACGTGAAAACCTGGTGCCAAACCGCGTATCACTACGAGCTGCTGGATGCCGGAGAGGACGGTCGGTTCAAACTTCAACAGTATCTGGATGAAATCCTCGGCGACAGATCGCATTTCAGGAATTATCTCGCAAATATCGCTTTGGCCGCGGATCACATGGGGAAGTATTTTGGCAACTTCCCCGAATACTACAAGACCGGTGCTTCATTGCCGAGCCTCTATGAGGCCGATCTTTCCAGAGCTGTTTCCGAAACGACAAAGAATATGCATCTGGTTTTCTCGTTCATGATCTTACCCAAGAACGAAGACCTGAGAGATAAGCTCACCCAGGGCGTGCGAGTACTTGAAATCGGCTGCGGACACGGAAATCTGATCGTGCAGTTGGCTCAAGCCTTCCCCAACAGCACCTTTGTTGGAGTGGACCCAGACGAGCATGCAATACGTTCCGCCAAGGAAAAGATTGCCCACGCAGGGGCTCAGGAACGGGTCTCGGTAAAATGTTCGGGTGGAGAGGAGCTCACATTCGAGAATGAATTCGACTTGGTCTGTTCGGTCGTATCGGTTCATGAATTCTTGCCATCGGCTCGCAAGCAGGTGTTGGCCAAGGCTCATCAGGCTCTCAAAAGGGACGGTCTACTGCTCATCATTGATTTTCCTTATCCCGCCAGGCTGGAAGATTTCCGGAACCCCATGTACGATATGGCAATACTAGAGCAATTCGTTGAGATCTGTTGCGGGTACGTCCACCTCAATACGAATGAGCGAAACGACATGCTTGAGCAGGTGGGATTCAAGGACATAGAACAGAAACCGATCGGAAAGGGGATGTTCGAGCTTGTGACTGCCTCAAAATAGGGTCCGTTCAGGTCCGGTTCCGAGAGGGACAGAAATGAA
This sequence comes from uncultured Syntrophaceae bacterium, assembly GCA_964477215.1. GTDB lineage: Bacteria > Desulfobacterota > Desulfomonilia > Desulfomonilales > Desulfomonilaceae > JBFMDN01. The sequence goes on from CAYZET010000073.1 coordinate 7,255, forward strand.
GTGCCCGAAATACAGAGCTGAGAATCGTGAGGGAGCCAAGTTCTGCGACCACTGCGGCCACAGACTTGAGGGGGTTCCGGCGGCCGCCGAAGCCCATCTGACCCTCGACGCCGAGCGAAAGCGCGTCACAGTTCTTTTCTCGGACCTGACCGGGTACACAGCCATGACGTCCAAGCTCGACCCTGAAGAGGTCAAGGAGATCACGAGTCGAATCTTTGAGGGAGTAAGGGGTATCGTAAGCAAGTACGAGGGCTTCATCGAGCGCTTCGCTGGTGACGGAGTCTTGGCTCTCTTCGGCGTTCCGAAAGCCCACGAGGATGACCCGATCCGAGCCATCCATGCTGCCAGGGAAATCCATGAGCTGTTTGAATCATTAAGTCCTCTCTATGAGGCCAAGATTGGCCGTCCCCTTTCCATGCGCAGTGGGGTCAACACGGGACTTGCCCTCGCCGCAGATGTCGATCCCACGAAAGGAGCCCACGGGGTCACCGGCGATGCCATTAATGTAGCCGCACGGCTGAGCGATCTCCCTCAGGCACGGGAGATACTTGTTAGTCCTGATACGCGCAAGGCGTGTCAGGATCATTTCACTTTCCAACCGCTCACTCCAACGAAAGTGAAGGGCAAATCCGAGCCAATTCCAATCTGCAAGGTGATATCCGCAAAGGCACCCAAAACCGGAGTTCGCTTAGACCGGCAAGTCTCCTCAGAGATGGTCGGCCGACACTCTGAACTGGCAAAGCTGGAGCTGCAAGTCCTGAAGGCCGTCAACGGCCAGGGGTCGGTCGTCAATGTGATCGGGGAAGCAGGCATCGGCAAGTCCCGCCTCATCGCAGAATTAAAGAAACGCGAAGCGATGAAGCGGGCAACCTTTCTGGAGGGTCGAGCTATCTCCATCGGCAAGAGCCTGAGCTTTCATCCCATCATCGACATTCTCAAGCAGTTGGCAAGGATCGGGGAGGACGATGGAGAACCCGCGGCCCGAGACAAATTGGAGACAGCCATTCGGAGGGTGTGTAGAGACGAGACGGATGAGGTCTTTCCCTTTGTGGCTAAAATGATGGGCATGAAGCTCACAGGGAAACATGCGGAACGGGTCAGAGGCATTGAAGGTGAAGCCCTGGAGAAACTCATCCTCAAGAATGTGCGAGAACTCATCATCAAGGGATGTGAACTGCGGTCGAGCGTCATCATCATGGAAGACCTTCACTGTCTAAGGAAAGAACGCCGATGCGGGAATGGGGGTAAGAGATGTCAGGCACCATCATACTCGTAATCGTTGGAGTACTCATTTTGACAGTTTTGGTTTTCTGGCTGATCGGTGAGCGGGGACGACCTTTGCGTTCCTCGACTTGGCGCTTCATGCGGGAGGCCGGTGTCAAGCGCATGCTCAATTTCAGCGGGCTGCATGCCTATGTGTATGGCCGTTGGATTAAGCAGTATATCGACGTGCTCATCAACTATGTCATTCCACGTCTGGGTCCAAAGGGCAAACGGTGGTTGGCGGACCATTATCACGGCAAGGTGTTGACACCAGAGCTCGCCAAGGCCGTTATCATGCTTGACAAGGACATCCCTCTCCGTGATCTGGAGCAAATCATTCCGTATGCCGTGGCTCGTAATGTGGTGCTCAAGGGACCGCCTGACGTGGCAGCCTTCCAATGCGGTTGCCGCCAGATTAGGCAGAACCCTTGCGAGCCAATTGAAGTGTGTATGGTTATCGGGCAACCCTTCGTAAATTTTGTTCTAGAGCATCATCCAACGAGCAGTCGCCGACTGTCTCAAAGAGAGGCGTTGGCCCTTCTGGAGGCTGAGCACCAACGCGGGCACTTGCACTCAGCGTGGTTCAAGGATGCGATGTTGGATCGTTTCTATGCGATCTGCAATTGCTGCAAATGCTGCTGTGCCGGGATTCAGGCTATGGTGGAATATGGGTCACCATTGCTTGCATCCTCGGGCTATGTGGCACGTGTGGACCAGGAAGTTTGTGCGGCCTGCGCAACATGTGAGGGAGCTTGCCCCTTTAAAGCTATAAGGGTAGACGAGACGGCGGTCGTCAACTGGGATGCCTGCATGGGATGTGGCGTCTGCGAGGGACAGTGCCCCAATGGAGCCATATCGTTAGTTCAGGATGAACGAAAAGGGACGCCACTGGACGTACGACTGCTGACTCACAATCAGGTGGGATCTACCGGAGAGGTGGTGTGATACATCAACCCTTCGAACCTTACTGAAATCGCTTCTCAGGCTTGGAGGAGAGTAGTGCTGGGGAAAAGCCAATCGTAGACAGCCAAGGTCATCATCTTTCCTGAGCCAAGCCAGTGATCGAGAAATGCGTTGAGGACGGATGGGTTAGCAAGGCCAACGGAGAGCTGGAATCACTGGCTTGAATCCCGTGACACCTGATTACCTGGCTCTGACGAGGTACCAGGAATTCATTGTGACGAAAGGAGAGAATTATGCCGCTCATTCACATCAGAGTGTTGGAAGGAGCATTGACAGAAGAACAACGCAAGGAAATGATCTCTCGGGTGTCGGAAGTCGTCGCAGAGATAGAGGCACGACCGTATCCCAAAGAGAAGCTGCTTCCCCACACGTGGTGCATCATTGACGAGGTTACCCCTGCCAAGTGGGGACTGGGGGGTCAACCGTTGAGCCTGGAGACGCTGAAGGCCTTGCTTCAGGGCTGAACAAGGTTGAAAGATTCTTCAAAACTGCTCTCCTTCAATCATGGCGCGGATCGCCAATCTGGAAAGGGCGACTGTCGGTAGCTTCAAGCAATTCTCTAATGTACGGGCCAGAGCAATCGGCTCAAGCACGTCCCCAGTTTCAAAGACCGGAGAAAGGAGACACAGCTATGCCTCTGTATATGACCCAATTCTCTTACACCAAGGAAGCCTGGGCGGCCCTCGTCAAGAAACCTGAAGATCGAGGAGCAGTCTTCAAAAAGCTGGTCGAAGCGCTTGGCGGTCGATTAGTCAACATTTACTACTGCATGGGTGAGTACGATGGCGTGGTCATTTACGAGGCGCCTGATGAGGTGACCACCATGGCCGGCGTCCTGGCGGCTATCACGCCGGGGCACCTCAAAGCGACCAAGACTACTGTGCTTTACACCATGGAGCAGGCAATGGAAGCAATGGGCAAGGCAGCTAAGCTTACCTATGCCGGGCCGAAGTGATGCATTTGACCTTCAGCAAACGCAATCACAGTCTGAAGGCGCCAATCTTGTAGCGCGGCGGCAACGCCTTCTTGAACTGCAGAGCAAGTGCAAACGGCTCAACGAGGTTGTGACAATGAACTCGTCTCAGGAAGAGATAGTCAGTGCTCAGGCACGAGGAATTGTCTGATGTGGATTGAGTGGATATGCTGGAGAGGAGGACTGCTTTCCCTAGCAGTCCTTGTTGGGCTAATCAAGCGAGCGCTCCACTTTGGCACGTTCTTGAGGACGGAGCTCAAGATGTCCGGTGCGCCCGATTGTTGCGCAGGTAATTCTTCTAGCATGAGTGTCATCATCCCCTCAAGGAATAAAGAGCGGTTCATTGAACGCTCGGCCAGACATGCGCTAGGATCAAATTACGGCAAACTGGAACTGATATTGGTTGATGACAGGAGCGAGGATCGAACCCCGGAGATTCTGGAGTATCTAGCCTAGGAAGATTCAAGAATAAAGGTGATCGCTGTTCGCGAGCTACCCGAAGGATGGAACGGAAAGGCTCATGCACTGTGGCAGGGCAGCCGATTGTCGTCAGGGGACACTCTTGTGTTCATGGAAGCAGATACCGTTTTGAGCCCCTCGACCTTATCGCTTACTCGGGATTACCTTGAGTTACATGATTTGGCTATGCTCAGCCTGGCCCCCGGCTTCATTGTGAGGGGCTTCATCGAGGATGTGCTGCATCCCTATTTGGCGATGGGACTCCTGTTGTTCTATCCTTTGAAGGATGTATTGTAGGATCTCGAATTGGATGGACAGACTTTTAATCAGCCGCAATCAGAGTTGATCGAGGAGAAGCTCGACGAATACGCCGACAGTTGCACTGAATTTCGGATCATCTACGAGCAACAGCGTCAAAGGAGAGACGGTGAAGAAGACGTGGGGCTGTTTGTGAAGAACCTCGAAAATGTGCAAGGAGACGAACGTGAGGTAATGATATTTTCCACCACGTTCGGTCGTAAGGCAGACGGACGTTTCCACAGATATTTCGGTCCCATAAACTTTCAGGGCGGCGAGCGCCGACTGAATGTTGCCATAACTCGGTCCCGTTCTCAGAAAATTATTGTCACCTCATTGCCGCTCAACGAGATTTCACCGAGGGCATTTCATGATTCCCTCAATCCTGGAGAGCAATACTCTGGTAGAGACTATTTGCAACTTTACATCCTGTACGCTCAGGCGGTCTCGGATGGAAATGCCAATGAAGCCGCAGCCATACTTGATCGGGCACGGAGACTACAAGAATTTGAGGAGGCACCTCCAGAAAACGGCGAACCAGAGTCAGAATTTGAGAAGCAGGTCAGAGATTACATCGAGAGAAGGTTTCAGGAGGAAGATGATTTCAGACAGCTCATTATCGAGTCACAGGTCGGTTGCAAAGGATTTCGGATTGACTTAGCTATTCGGAGGCACGATTCGCCCGGTTTTCTGCTCGGAATCGAATGTGACGGCAAGACTTACCATTACAGTAAGACTGCCCGTTTCAGGGATGTTTGGCGTCAAGAAATTCTCGAAAGATACGGGTGGAAGATCCATCGAATTTGGTCCCCAAATTGGTGGCTCAACCCGAAAGCCGAAGTGGACAAAGTCGTGAGGAAGCTTAGGACAATCGTTTGAATTCCTCCAGCCCAACCAACGGTAAGCGACGTACTTCTTCCCGTCAACGAAATATGCAAAATGGAGAAACTGCACGCCGGGGTTTAGAAGCACCTAAGAAAGGCAGCACAATGGACCGTCTTTGGAGTCACTTGGCGTCTTGAATCCGAAGACCAGACTCTTCACGGAGACATTCATGCGGAGCCTGAACGGGTTTGCCAATATATCCTTGTTTCGTCACATAGCGACTATAGGGTTGGAATGGGTGGCGCGCTTTTTCATGGTAAAGGGTGACCAGTGCCATAACGGACTGATTTTCCTTGGGCGGTTTGCCTGGCTGGGTAGATTTCCCACCCAAACGCGCTGCACCCGGTTGGAATCTTCTTTCAGTCGCCTGCGTGCGGAGCTTACGCAACTCCCTGGCCGCTCTACAGAATTGACCCTTTTGTGCTCTCATTAAATGACCCGTTTGGTGCTAGGGTGATTCCGGGTTCATCTTGATTTGGATGTTTGTTTCTTGGCAGGGTTCTTTTCGGAATCTTGAGATTCGACATGAGCGGGAGATCGGAGCGATGGGCCGGACATTCGGATGGTAGTGCAGTGGTGGTTGAGGCGGTCTAAGAGGGCATCCACCAGTGACTTGCGCTTGAACAGTGAAGTGGACCCCTTCGCATGCGGACACAATTGCGCCGATTCCTCTCTTTCTCTTGGAAACGAATGGATGACTTCCGGTGTCTTTTACGGTATCCGTGATCGAAATGATGGTGGTTTCGGGAAGGGGTATGAGAAATACCAGAGGCAAAGATGGTGGATCCCGATGAAATTCTGATGGGAGATCCGGGGAACGCGGAAGACGAAGAGAGCGAGGATTACCTGGATTACAACGCTGCCGGCGAAGCAATAGATGAGGCTCTAGGGAAGGGTGACGTGGCGCATCTGGAGCAGTTCATCAAAGAGTTAGGGCTTGAAAATGATGGTGGACTATAGAGCATATTGTCTCGCCAGCCCCGCGAAAGTTCAGGAGACGAGCATTCATGCGAATCTCGACAGTGTAAGCAATGGGCACGTGCAAGTACTGTAATAGGAGCTCGATTACGGTTTCGGACTCCATCGGGTTCTGTGGCGATTGCATCAGAGGTCGTTTCAGTGAGTTGTGGCCGCATATCAAGGCGACCCACGACCACAGCCGCAGAGCACACGGACTGCCCTGCGACCCGCCCAGGGAAGAGGGAGGCATCGCATGCACCCTGTGCTTTCACAGGTGCAAGATTCCCGAAGGTGGGTTAGGATATTGCGGCGTCCGGAAGGTTGTCGGGGGCACGCTCAAGGGCGGACGGCCCCAGGAAGGGAATCTCTCGTACTACCACGACCCGCTTCCTACCAATTGCGTTGCCGACTTCGTGTGTCCAGCGGGTGGAGACGTTGGTTATCCCGAATATTCGGTCTCGAGAGGGCCTGAATTTGGGTACAAGAATCTTGCGGTCTTCTATCACGCCTGCTCCTTCAATTGCTTGTACTGTCAGAACTACCATTTTCGGCTTCAGACCTTTTCGGCAAAGACTGTCACTGCAGAGCAAGTGGCCGAAGCCGCTGATGAAAGGACTGCATGCATCTGTTATTTCGGCGGCGATCCTTCGCCACAGATCCTGCATGCCCTGAAGGCATCCGCGATGGCTCGACGCAAAGCTGGAGATCGGGTGCTTCGAATCTGCTGGGAAACCAACGGGGCAACGGAATTGGCCTTGCTCAAACAGATGGCGCAACTGTCCCTGGAATCCGGCGGGTGTATCAAGCTCGATCTCAAGGCCTGGCACGATGGGATTCATCAGGCGCTCTGCGGAGTATCAAATGAAAGCACCCTTCAGAACTTCAAGTGGTTAAGTCGATTGATTTCCCGAAGAGCGGAACCGCCATTCCTCGTAGCAAGCACGCTGCTGGTTCCCGGTTACGTGGACATGGAGGAGGTTGCTTCTATTGCTCGCTTTCTCGCTGAGTTGAATCCGACGATTCCCTACAGACTACTTGCATTTCACCCGTCGTTTTACCTGAACGACCTGCCGAGGACCTCCAGGCAGCACGCGCTCCGCTGCAGAGACGCTGCAGCGGGAGCCGGATTGCAGCGAGTGAGCGTGGGGAATGTCCATTTATTGGGGGACAGCTATCGATGACCACGAGCCGAGGGGCCGGAAGCGCGGTGCTGCGCGAGTGCAAAGAGAGGGCTTGTCTGCCATTCAACACGAGAAGGTGGGAGGAATGTTGTCGAGGATTCACATCGTCGGCGGACGGGGTAGCGGCAAGACGTATCTGGCCGCAAGACTGTCGATTCTTTTTCTTGACATTAAGATGACATCTTGTTTATTGTGTAATGATACAGGTGCCAAATTCGCTTAATAGGGAAGCCGGTTGGAGTCCGGCGCGGTCCCGCCGCTGTATCCGGGGACGAAAATCTGAGAGATGCCACTGCCCGGCTCAACCGGGTGGGAAGGTTCAGATGATTAGGACGATCCGGTAGCCAGAAGACCTGCCTGTAGGAGCAACGCCGCGAGAGACGGCAACCATCGGGAAGAAGGAAGCTGGGTGCATTCCCGAGTCCACTGTTGGGCTCGGGTTTTTGTGTTCTTGGGCTACGAGAGTACAGTTGCTTCTGCATTGGCGGAAGAGCGCAGAAAGGCCGCGAACCAGGCGTGTCGCCTCGAGGACGGCACCACGGTGGAGGTCTCGAAACGGGTCGGAGGTATGCCATGCTTGCAACTCGTCTTTTCTTGCCGAGCACTCCTCATGCACCCTGTGTCGCCCGTGTGATCGCAAGAGCAATTGGAAGCGCGAAGAATCTGTGGGGAAGGGCGCAAGAGATAAGCCGCTTCAGTTCGCGCTCCATGGGCACTCTGTCACTTCTCTTCTGCACAAGAATCGATCGGCAGGGACTTCACCGGCAATCGGCGCGTAGGCGAGGCCGACGATTGTCTACCAAAGCGCTGGCTATGTTTCCTGCGTGCCTGGCGATAGTGCTTTGTTGTGGAGTGTGTGATGGGAAGCAGATCGGTCTCCTGATACTGGACTCAGACACGCTTGTTGTTTCCGAAGCGGCAGGGACAGCCGAGTTACCCAAAGGCATGACGGTTTCGTTTTTCACTCGCGAGGAGATCGAACACAGCGAGAAAAGTCGCGCGTCCTTTCTCGGTTCCGATGTCATGGTTGTCGATGTGATGGACAACCGAATAGTCGAATACGTGGACAAGAACGTGGACATCAGCAAAAAGCGTGTCTACGCGGTAAGGGGGGCAAGCCAGAATGACGACCTGAAACGGCGAGGGTACATCTTCGACGATGAGATCAGAGACTTCTATCATCACATGAGTGACAAGAACATCAGGAACCTTATTTTGAGAGTCGCCCACCTGGAATTCGATCGCTTCATCCTATATGAAAGGGTGGAAGTTCTGCCAGTATTGGGTCTCTACCACCCTGACGCAGGCGCTCTATTTTCCGATGCAGACAGCTATCTCGCATGGTATAGAAGCCGGCCCACTTTTCGCCCGGATGCCCCCTTTGTGGCGGTCATGGGTCTGTCCCGCCTCATGGGTAAGGACCAAATCGGACAAGTGGATTACGTGATCAGACGGTTGGAAGAAGAAGGACTGAGCACAGTCATGGCATTTGGATGGGATCCCGAAGTCCTAAAGAAGCTCATGATCGACAGAGCAGGGCAACCGTACATGGACGTCGTCCTGGCTTTTTCTCTGAAATTTCAGTCTGCCCTGGATGAGTCCGTTGCTGCGAGTCTGCGGCACATCAACGTGCCTATCCTCAATCTCTTGAACCTCCAATTTTCCACAATCACCGATTGGAAAAAGGATCCAACGGGAATTTCGCCTATGGAGGTGGGCTGGGCGATAGCCAATCCCGAGCTTTCGGGTCTTGTTGAGCCGAGCATTGTGTCCGGCAAGGAGAAGCAGGTTAATGCGGAAACGAGAAACAGCGTTTACGTTCATGAGATTATCAAGGAGAACCTGGAGCTCATTGTTCCACGGGTCAAGAAATGGGTGAACCTCCAACGCAAGCCCAATGATCAGAAGAAAGTGATTATCCTCTTTTACAATCATTCCCCTGGCAAACAAAACATAGGAGGTGGGTACCTGAATGCTTTCGCAAGCCTTGAACAGCTTTTGGCCCGCTTACGCAAAGAAGGCTACACGGTACGGTCGAAAGACGACTTGACCAGCGAGACGCTTCAAGAGCTCATCCTGAAGAGCGGAAGGAACATCGGAAACTGGGCGCCCGGAGAGCTTGACGACATGCTGCGTAGCGAGAGCATCGTCCGGGTGCCAGTGGAAACCTACAAAGCTTGGTTTGCTGAACTGCCGGAGGAATTCCGTAAGAGTGTTATTGAACAATGGGGTGAAGTAGAGAAATCCGACATAATGATTCGGGACGGAGAGTTCATTATCC
>CAYZET010000074.1:0-16317 GCA_964477215.1 uncultured Syntrophaceae bacterium
CCCCGACTGAGTCGTGGCAGAATACGTGACCGTAATTATGAAATCCTCTACTTAGTGTTTCATAAATATGGTCGCGTATTTGCTTCAGCCCTGCTCAGGGAATGGCGGGTTTCAAACCCGCTCTCGCTTGAAAGCAAGCTCAAGACGAAGAGTACCGGCGAGACGCCGGCGCTACAGAAAATTTCCGCCCACACCCGTTCGGTAATTTCGCGGAAAAGTTGATGTGACCCACCGCAGGTGTGGGGGCAAGTTTCAAAACTGCCCTTCCCTGAAAAAAGCCGGAGCCACTACGCAACCGCACTGAGGAAAACCTGTACTCAGGCCATTCTCGGTGCGCCCAAGTATATCACCACATGCCGAACCCGGCAATTGTTCTCACCAACAGGGGATTGTGCCGAATGTGGGCCTGGCACAAAATCTCGGGTACCTCGTGCGCATTTTGGTGTAAGATTCATCCTAGTCCCATGGCCACCTGCGATCCAAACTGTGTTGGCAAGTCTGCTCAGGGTCGGGAGAGAGCGAGACTTGTTTCCACCCTCGTCGTGTGATGAGGGGCAATCCGGCCGGGCTTGAGAAAGGAGGTCCTCATGAGATTTGACATCGCAGAAGTGAAAGCTCGGGAGATCCTCGATTCACGAGGCAATCCCACGATAGAAGTGGACGTATACCTTGACGGAGGCGCGGTGGGGAGCGCCGCGATCCCATCGGGCGCGTCCACTGGCGAAAATGAAGCCATTGAGCTGCGCGACAAGGACCCCGGCCGATATAGCGGAAAAGGCGTTCAGAAGGCAGTAGCAAACGTTCTGGATAGGATTCGTCCGGTAGTCCTGGGCATGGACGCGTTTGAGCAACAGGCCCTCGACCGGAAGCTCATCGATCTGGACGGAACCGAGAACAAGGCGAACCTTGGCGCGAACGCCATTCTCGGCGTCAGTCTCGCTGCTGCCAAAGCATGCGCAGCGGAGCTCGGAATTCCCTTGTACAAGTACCTCGGTGGAGTCAGCGCCCGGCGGCTTCCCGTGCCCATGATGAACATCCTCAACGGCGGGGCCCATGCCGACAACAACGTGGACATCCAGGAGTTCATGATCATGCCTCTGGGAGCCCCTAACTTCCGCGAGGGCTTGCGCATGGGCGCGGAGATCTTTCACACACTCAAGAACGTGCTCAAGAAGAAAGGACTCAACACCGCGGTGGGCGATGAGGGCGGATTTGCACCCAATCTGCAGTCCAACGAGGATGCGCTCAAGGAGATCATGCAAGCCATAACTGACGCGGGATATACGCCTGGCAGGGATGTGTTCATAGCCCTGGACTCCGCGGCGAGCTCCTTTTACAGGGGCGGGAAGTACGATTTGGTTGCCGAGAAATCGCAGAAGACATCCGCTGAAATGGTCGAATTCTACGAGGACCTTCTGAGCCGCTATCCGATCGTTTCCCTGGAAGATGGTCTTGACGAAAACGATTGGGACGGCTGGCAGCTCCTGACCGAGAAATTGGGTTCCCGCATCCAGATAGTAGGGGACGACATCTTCGTAACCAACATCGGGCTCCTACAAAAGGGTATCGATCTGAAAGTGGCCAACTCCATCCTTATCAAGCTCAACCAGATCGGAACTCTGACCGAGACGGTGGATGCGGTGAACCTGGCACTGGAGCACGGTTACACAGCCGTCGTTTCGCACAGGAGCGGGGAGACCGAAGACACGACAATCGCTGACCTGGTAGTAGCCCTCGGAACCGGCCAGATCAAAACCGGCTCAGCCTCCCGGACGGACCGGATCGCGAAGTATAATCAACTGCTCCGCATAGAAGAAGATCTGGGTGACACCGCTGTGTACGGAGCGCCAGGTCTCATGCGCACATAGAATGAAGTGAGGAAACAGTCTGGGATCTCCCGAGCAAGAAAGGTCGGAGAGCGGGCGCGTGGAGATCGAATTGTGCCTTTTGCGCCCCGGAACGGACCCACGATTCTCCGTCCATGATGACGGTCGTATCGCGGCTCCAACACAACCCGCATTACAGGCCGACACCCATTGACCCCCTGCATGCCCCGGATGCGTATCCGGGGACTGCAGGGGCAATGATCTTGGTACAGGATTTCATAAGTACGGTTACGTATTTGGGAAGCTGCTCCCTTTGGCGAAAGGCAGGTTCAGAGCCTGTTTCAATGGAGGGAAGGTTTGAAACCTGACAGAGGGCCTTTTAATGGGTGCCCCTACTGTGGGGTCGGGCGCTGATCGTTGCGGTAGAAGTACCGGAGCAGCAGATGCAGGGTCGGGCTTCAAACCGCTTCCCTGAGCAGGGCCGAAGCAAATGCGCGACCATAAGCATGAAACGGGGTACTTAGTTGCGGCAGGTCCCAAAAGCATGATGTCCATGAATCCCAATGAGACGGGGATTTCAGAAGATGGAGAATTTGGCCAGCAGGGCGTTGGATTTGGCGATAGTCTCTTGTCTGAGTCGCGCGTATTGGCTGGCTTGCGCAGGCGACCCACACAACATTTCCGATCTTTCCAGAATTGACAACAGGGCAGAGAGGCTCTCAAGGACAAAGGGTACGCTCCCGGCGACGCCGGTGTCGGCTCTCATTAGGTTGGCCACCGAGTCCTGCGCAAAAGTCTTGCATTCCCGATTGAGACAAGGGGCACTCCCATTCATTGCGCTTACGATCAGGGTGTACAGATCAGGGTCCGGACGCTCTCGCACAATAGATTTCAGCTTCGAGAGCAGATCATCGGGTATTACACCTTGTTGAAAAAAAGACAGGACCGATTCGCTGACGATCCTTGATGCCTGGCTCGGATACCAGAGCGAGCCGAGATCGATGTTTCGGATGGCAGGCTCGAATCTCGCTGAATCGCTGGGAACGAGGATGAAGATCCAATCGTCCTTGTAGATACATGCCCACTTCTTCGAGGTCATGAGCTCTGTAGCCAGGACGAAGGCACGCCTGTCCAGCATGGTGTCCAGAACCACGAGATCCACCCTGTATTGTTTCAGGATGCGCAACGCGTGTGCTAAGGTCCTGGAATCGGCATGCATGACTGCAAAATATTCTCTGAAGATTTCGGATGGATAAGCAACGTGAGCGCGGAGGTCAAAGAAGACTTTGATTCCCGGAACCCGGAGGAGAAGATAGTCCGCTAACTGGAAGGTTGGGAAGACGCGGCCCTGGATTGCGTTTCGCTTGAGGAACTCTGCGGCCTCTTCAGCAACGAGATGAGACGTGACCATACGACTCACGAGCGGCCGGTCCTGCCTGGAGGGACTCGTGGGGTTTCCGGGCAGGTAGAGGCGTACGACAGAAGAATAAAGAACCACTGCGAGGACAAGAACCCACGCCGATGCCATCACACCAGCGAAGAAGCTCTGAGCGCGCCCCCGTGCCAAATCGGGATACCGATTCTTGAGCTCTTCTATCGTTACACTGAGGAGCACGGCCAGCGGAGGTATGAGACTCAATGCCGCGAAGAGGATTAACCGTTGCCACAGGAAAACCAGGGGAATCATCATCGCTGCAATAGCGATTTCCAGGAATGGATCGATCCTGTCCTGAAACTTCTTGAGTGATCCCACCGCGACTCTCAGTCCACGAGAAGCGACGAGCCATAATCCAAGGACCCCTAGTCCCCCGAGAAAGGCAAGGAACGGCAGGACGGAGAAGGGTTTGAACAATCGGTCCTGGAAAACGGATTCCCAGTCCAGAAGCGGGCGGTAGTCGTTCCACGGGTAATCCTCCTGGTACCCGATCAGCTTGTCGAACGGTATCTTTGCGTTCTCGAGACCGAATGGACTCGCTACAGCCATCAGACAAAGCGCAAGGCCCAGCGTGATCGTCCAGCCCAACACATCCGGTTTCTCTGCACACGAGACTGCCGGCTGCGGCAGGGATTCGTTGGCGCGCACGGCCGTGCGAGATGAGGACAGGACCTCCGTTTTCTTGACAAGTTCCAAAAGGATTCTCAGGCCGACAATTCCCAGTCCGAGCACGAACGTGCCGTGAGAATTGGCCCAGAGAATCATGACTGAAAGAGCCCCGACCTGTCTCCACCTTCCCCATGATCGCGGTCCATTCACTGTGGTGGCCATCAGCACAAAGTAGAACATCCCAAAGTTCTCAGCTCGGATTCCCAGGAAGGGAGCCAGGCCGAGCACTCCCAGAGTAAGCGATAGCAACGATACATCGGGAGTGATTCCCAGACTTCTGCATCGGAACCACAGAAGAGCGAGACATCCAAAAAGGAGCAGACCCTTGGCAAGGAGAGGTCCCATCTCCTCCAAAAGAGAATGAGACCAGAACAGCAGCACGTGTGACAGCCATCCCCGATTCACGAATGTCTGGCCTTCTCTCGTGAACGAAGAAACATCAGGAGCAGTAAGCCCGTGGCTCAGTGCTTCCCCACCGCAACGGAGCGAGACAAACAGGTCCTCGTTGACCCGAGGCATGCCCCAGGCAATGAGAAACGCTGTAGCGAGACCAAGCATGAGCAAGACTCGGATCCATATTCCCCGTGTGCGTCCCGGAGGCGTGACGGGATCTCGGTTAACGAATGGAATGGATCCGGTGGTCATGAGGGTTGCTCGTTTTCTTGCATGGCGGTTGACAGTGGTGAAACGCACGCCCCACGGTAAGTGAGCGGAACCAAGAAGTTTTCAATCTTATCATGAAAGTCTCTTGGGAGCCCGATTATAACGCGGACAGACGTGAGCGCAACAAGAGTTTTGCGCTGCAATGGCCTGTGGGCATCAGGGCAAGGCATTGATAGAAAACTACAAAACTGTGATTGCCTGTGGATGTGCAAGAAATTTATTGCGGACGGGGGATCGTTGGGTGCGCGGAAGCGGATCGGCTTCGAGGGGAAAAATGGCCTAACCGTGGAAGATCTGTTAAAATACCGTAAATTGTTCGTGGACCGTCGACAGTGGCACAACTCTTGCCTGTCATCGGTAGTCGGTGTTCAGTGGTCCGATTACGGATGGCCAGTCGAGCGATTCAAAACCCTGTAGTCTGATTGCAGAGCGGAGGTACCTGAATCCAGGCGGAGAGGCCTGGGACCAGGCGCCGTGAACAGTCCGAGCGCACCGGCAGGAAGAATGCATGCTATGGAGGATGAAATGAAGCGTGGGACGTGGGTGACGATCGGTCTGATCGCGGCTGTGGCAGTGATGGCTTGTCTTCTGATGGCTTCTCCTGCCTCCGCGGACAAACTGCAAGACGCGATTGCAAAGACACCTCAAGGAACGGCAGAGGGACACATCGATTCAAGTGCGACTAAAGGATTCATGGGCATCCCTGGTGCCCCTAACACCTTCTGGCTCTACGGAATCCTGTGGGGGATGTGGGTCGGCTGGATCTTTTCCACGGTGGGAGCGTTTGGGGGCATAATGGCTGGCGTGGGGCATGTTTCGGTCTTCGGCCTCGGGGATTATGCTGCGGCTTTCAAAAAAACGAGCCCGACTCTCAACAAGCTCCTCACGGATTCCATCCGAACGAGCAACCAGTACCTGGTCGGGCTCTCCGCATTCTTGTCATCGTTGAGCTACTATCGTATGGGACGGCTCGTGCTTCCTCTCGGCCTGTGTCTGGCAGGAGGGGGAATCCTCGGTGCCTATCTCATCCCGGTGTTGACTGCCGGCAAGATCAATCTGCGTGCGTACCAGGGATTTTTCGGCCTGATCGTGCTCCTTATCGGAGGGTTTCTCTATTACGAGACCACAGAGAGGGGTCAGAAGAGTAAGAAAGCTGCCAAGGCGGCTGCGGCTGCTTTTGAGAACGAGCACGTTAAGGGAGCGGCCAGGACCAGCTCAGAGGTGGAACGTGGAGTTCACGTCACTTCGTGGGGCCTATTCAGAATTGCTTTCACGTTTTACGGGGTGGAGTTCTCTTTCAACCCCATATGGCCCATTGTCGGTGGATTCGCGATTGCCGCTATCTCGTCATTTATTGGGGTCGGCGGTGGATTCCTGTACGTCCCCTTCTTGACCTCCGTTGTGGGCTTGCCCATGTACGTGGTGGCAGGGACTTCAGCCCTCGCAGTCTTGGTGAGCATGATCACCTCTATTTTCTCTTACATGTTTGTCAAAGGCATCCCGGTAGACTTCGTGTTGATCGGGACAGAATTGGTAGGGGTTTTTGTCGGTTCGATCGTGGGTCCGTACACATCCAAGTATATCCCGGACGTCTGGCTGAAAAGAATCTTCGTGGTTTTAGCAATTTACGTAGGCGTTGGGTACACGCTTCAAGGCTTTTACGGAATCAGAATCCCAGGAATATAAGAGATCGACAATAATTCAGGGGCCGCTCTCGTGGGCCCCGACGGTCCCAATCATGGAAATGCATCCCGTTTACCTGATCCTTGATCCCTTCCTGATCTGGAGCTACCGGATCACTGGGATTGGTTTACTCGATTTTTTCATCGGAACTTTCTGCCTCGCGTTGATTGCGCTGACCGTGGGAGAGATCACCATTTCCCTGTTGTTTCTTATCAACAGGAGGCATATCGACGCAGTCAACAACGAGGTTGAACAGTACAGGAATCTGAGCTTCGATGCCTTGCAGGCCAAGAATAAGGCTGCGTTCAAAGCGGCAAACAAACTGGCCAATGAAGCGTTCGGCAAATCATTCTTTATGCAGATTGCACTTTCGGCTGGTTTTCTCTGGCCGATTTTTTTTGCACTGGGTTGGATGGATTACCGGTTCGGTGATGTGGAGTTTAATCTTCTCTTTAGCGAATACTCCATGGGGTATGTTGGGGTATTCATCGTGGTCTACATAGCGGCGTACCTGATGTTCAGGCGCGTCAAACGCCATTTGCCTTTTTTTAAGCACGTCAAAGCCACCCTAGACACCTACGGAGAGCTTCCCGGTCATATCGGGGAAAGGCTTTGATCATGTGATTTCTTCTAGGAAATCGGCAACACCTTGAAAGAAGCTCCTTCTCGGAGACTCAAATATGTCTGGATGGCCCCGGAACCCGCGGTGCGGATGACCCTCCTTCGCAGGTCGCCTGCACGGTTACGGACCAACACACCGGTGAGCGAAAGGGAAGACATATGACGGAATCAGTCAAGAAGACCGTATACAGCGTCTGTGCCATGTGCACGGTGCGCTGCCCCATTGAGATAGAGGTCGAAAACAATCAAGTCAAAAAGATCTGGGGCAATCCCCACGTTCTGGGCGGACGGTACCTCTGCCCTCGGGGCGCTGCAGGCAAGGTGTTCGAGAACGACACCGAAAGACTCCAGCATCCTATGATGAGGGTCGGCGAGCGCGGGGAGGGAAAGTGGCGAAAAGTCACATGGGAAGAAGCTCTGGATCACATCGCGGAAAAGCTCAACAAGATCAGAGCGGAATACGGGGGCGAGAGTATCGTTCTCGGGGATAGGGGCGGCGGCTTCACTGATGTGCAGAAAGCCTTCATCAAGGCCCTTGGCTCGCCAAACTATTTCAACCACCACGGTGCGTGCTCCAACAGCGTCCACAACGCCCACAATGCCATGGCAGGCCATCGCCGGAACACCGTGTCCTACGACTATAAGAACTGTCGGTACATAGTCCTCTATGGCAGGAACATATTGGAGTCTATCGGCACAAAAGAAGCGAAGGACTTTATTGACGCGCTCGAGCGCGGTATGAAGTTCACCCACATCGATACCCGATGGAATTATACCGCGGCTAAGTCACACAGGTTTCTCGTGATTCGACCGGGAACCGATTACGCGTTCAACCTTGCTCTGATCAACGTAATTCTGAAGGAAAAGCTGTACGACGCCGAGTTCGTGGAGCGTTGGGTGCTAGGCCTGCGGGAGCTCGAGGAGTTCATCGTTCCCTATACCCCCGAATGGGCCGAGAAGGAAACCGGAATCCCTGCAAAGGAGATCGTCGCGGTAGCCCACGAGGTGTCGAGCCACAAGCCTGCTGTGATCTTTAACCAGGGATGGATGACAGCGTGGACAAAGACTGACTACTACTTCAGAAGGTCTATCTACATCCTTACAGCCCTCATGGGAGCGTACGAAGCGAAGGGTGGTCTGATATTCAACAAAGGCGAGGCTGCCGCGGGGTACAAGCCGGTGAAAATGCTGGCCTCCCTTCCTCCTGCAGTGAAGGCAAAGAGATTTGACGGTGTGGGGTGGAAGTACAAGCATCTGTCTGCAGACTATGGCCTCGCTCAGATGCTGCCGCATGCCATTCTCAATGAGGATCCTTACCCGGTCAAGGCATTCATTTGTTACCGCTTCGATCCACTGTCCTCGTTCCCGGACCCGGAAGCGTACCTGGAAGGCCTCAAGAAGCTCGACCTGCTCGTCTCCATTGACGTGAACTATAGCCATATAGGCTGGCACGCTGATGTGATCCTGCCCGAAGCCACTTATCTGGAGCGGACCGACCCGGTGCTCGTCAAGAAGGGTGCCAAGCCCGCCCTATGGCTGAGAAGGCAGGCTGTGGAGCCGAAATATGACTCGAAGCCGAAATGGTGGATCTTCAAGCAGTTGGCAGATCGGCTCGGCATAGGCCAGTACTTCCCGTACAACACCATCGATGAGCTTATCCAGTGGCAGCTCCAGGACACCGGAATCTCCCTCTCTGATTTCGACGCCAAGGGTATTGTACAACTATCCGACAAGGAAATACTCTGGGATCGTGAATCGGGGCTCAAGTTCAACACCCCATCCGGCAAGATAGAGCTGGTGTCGAGCATGCTCGAGGACAACGGCATCTCCTCGTTTCCTCCCTATGAGAGCCCCCAGTCTCCCCCTGAAGGACACTATCGTCTCCTTACCGGGAAGATCGCTGTGCACACGCAGGGCACGTCGCTGAACAATCTCTACCTGAATGAGATCCAGTCCGAAAACACACTTTGGATCAATAGCACAGAGGCAAAAAAGCTGGGGATCAAGACGGGAGACCTCGTGGAGGTGAGCGCCAACGGGGTGAAACATACCATAAAGGCCTCCGTCACCGATTACATCCACCCGGAAGCCGTGTACACCTTGCACGGGTACGGGAGGGAAATCCCTCTGCAGACGAGGGCTTACAAGAAAGGCATGCGGGACAATGTCTTCATGAAGGGCTTGCTCAAGGTCGCGATAGGCGGCAACTGCCCGATCACCGATTGCTTCGTCAGCGTGCGCAAAGTTTCGTAGCCGGCTACGGCCAAGGAGGATACACCAGCAATGAGCGACTACTATATTTATCAGGATCAAAACAGGTGCATAGGCTGTAGAGCTTGCGAGCTCCATTGCAAGACCCAGAACGATGTCACTGTAGGTGCGAGCTTCGGGAAGATCATACCGGTGGGCCCTCGCGTCGTGGGAGGCGTTCCCCGGATGCAATTTATCTTTATGCCCTGCTTCCACTGCGAGCAGCCGTGGTGCGTGTCTGCCTGTCCCACGGG
This sequence comes from uncultured Syntrophaceae bacterium, assembly GCA_964477215.1. Taxonomy (GTDB): domain Bacteria; phylum Desulfobacterota; class Desulfomonilia; order Desulfomonilales; family Desulfomonilaceae; genus JBFMDN01. Next base: position 9,402 of record CAYZET010000074.1, read on the forward strand.
CGCTATGTCCAAACGTGAAAAGGACGGCATCGTGAGCGTTAATCCGGAGACGTGTATTGGCTGCAAGGCGTGTATAACTGCATGCCCTTGGGGAGCAGTGCAGTGGAACCCGAAGGTAGGTAGGGTGTTCAAGTGCGATTACTGCAAGGATCGGATTGACGAAGGACTTGAGCCTGCCTGTGTTACCGGCTGCACCACTGCGGCTTTGAAGTGGGTAAGCCCGTCCGACTCATCCGCTGACAGAAGGAAGAAATTTGCTGCAAGGATTGCAAAGAACAAGCCCGTGTAGCAGACTACAGTACGGGGCGATTGTACGGCTGACATGTAGAGACCATGGAGAGTGAAGCGAGCGGTCCATTCGTCGAGAAACACTTCTGCAACGCCCTAGAGGATTAATCATTATGAAAGCCCAGCCACTCTTTCCACCGGGTCCGGGCGCAGACAAGGATCGTTTGGTGTACGCGCAGGACGGGCTCAAACGCGAGTCCTCCGCTCCCTGCCAACTGAACTGCCCGGCCGGAATAGATATCCCTTCCTTCATTGCCCTGATCGGGCATGGCAAGTTCGATGAGGCGGTGGAGGTCATACGCCGGGACAACCCGTTTCCCTGGGCGTGTGGTCTCATCTGCCCCAACCCTTGCGAATCCTGGTGCCAAAGGCGGTACCTGGACAAGCCTCTCGGCATCCGTCACCTGAAGGCTGTCGCGGCCAAGTATGCCGTGGAAAAGGGAGAGGGTTACCGGAATCCGAAACCAAGAGACCGGTTCGTCGAAAAGGTCGCGATAGTGGGCGCGGGACCTGCCGGACTTACCGCTGCTTACTTCCTTGCCCTCGAAGGCTATCGGGTGACCGTGTTCGAGGCTATGCAGAAGGCAGGCGGTATGCTGGTCACCGGGATCCCGGAATTCCGGCTCCCTCGCCATATTATCGACATGGAAATCCAAAAGATCCAGGAGCTTGGGGTGGAAATTGTCCTCAATACCCCCGTGGGGAAGAGCCTCACCCTGGACAACCTGCGGCAAGATGGGTACAAAGCCTTTTTCCTCGGGATTGGAGCATGGGAAAGCTTTAGCCCTCATCTGGAATGTGACTACGAGTATCCGCAAGTCATCGATGTTCTTTCCTTCCTTCGTGATGTATCGTTCGGCAAGAAAATCAAGCCTGCCAACACTGTGGCCATAATTGGCGGAGGCAATGCTGCCATCGACGCGGCGAGGACCTGTGTAAGGCTCGGATGCCAATCGGTGAGCATCCTTTATCGCCGAACCAGGAAGGAGATGCCCGCGAACTTTGAAGAGGTGATTCAGGCTGCCGAGGAGGGGATTCACTTTCACCAGTTGACCATGCCCTTGAGAATCGTCGGGAGTTATGGGAAGATAGATTCCGTGGAATGCGTCATGACCGATCTGGGGGAGCCCGACTCGTCCGGTCGCCGACGGCCGATTCCCATACCCGATTCCAACTACCGCATGCCTGTTGGCGCAATCATATCTGCCATAGGGCAGAAGCCTAACGTTAAGGATTATCCGGGATTCGGATCACTTGATCTGTCAGACCGCGAGAACATTCGGGTGCGAGGGTACACGCAGCAGACCAGTATTCCCGACGTGTTCGCGGGCGGGGATGCAGTAACCGGGCCTGCAACAGTTATCGAGGCCATCGGGGCCGGTAAGCGTGCTGCCGCATCTATTCACAAGTATCTGAGAGGTGAGCGGCTGCCGAGGAAGTCGCTCCCGCGGCCGCGGCAAATGGTCGAGCCCATCCCCATGGATTACCATGAGAAGGCGTTCATCCAGAGACAGGAAATTCCGATCATCGATCTCGACCGACGAATGAACACGTTCGATCTCGTGGAAAAGGGGCTCGATGAGACGTCGGCCCGTGAAGAGGCCAAGCGCTGCATGCGGTGCGACGTATGCGAGCGGTGTGGCAAATGCGTTGATGTGTGCAGTGAGAAGCTCGGATATTCCGGCATCGAGTTCTATCACGCTGGCGAAAATTCGCTCATATTAAAGGATTACGTGCATGGCCTTCCGTACTGCATCGGGTGCGGGACCTGCGTGAACATCTGCCCCACCGGTGCCCTGCAAATCCAAGACGAAGGAGACGAGCGCCGGATCCTCATGTCCGGGACAATAATCAACAAGCTGCACCTCCTCACCTGCGAGGCATGCGGAGCATGCTTCGTAACGAAAGCAGCAGCCAAGACCGTGGCCAAAGACGTTTCTCAGGTCGGCGGGACAGTCGACACTCACCTCTGCCCCGACTGCAAACGAATCGAACGGGCCGCGAAGATAGCCGGAATTCAGCAGGATTTCGCCGATCCCACAGTTCACACATGAACCGCGGCCCGGATCGGTCTGCAAATTCGAGAGAATGCGAATTCAGCGGTTCGGTCATTGTGAGCACTGCCGGTTTAGGGCAGTGCTCTTTGCTTCTGAGGCTACCGATTAAGGGCCCCGGAGCGCCGAGATTTCTTGAATTCCGGCACCTGTGGTGCCATACTCTTTCGGATATGCATCACGCGGCCCTGTGCACGGTCTCGGGCGACCGTGCAGGCGGACGAGACCGAGTGTGATGACGAACGCTACCATGTGTGTACGGGGGCATGCTCACTTCTGATCTTCTACAGATATCTCTACGACAGCTCTACAGGAACCAGAGACGCTATAAGGGCGTGATTATTGGGATTGCACTGGGGATTGCAGGATTTGTCACGGTCCTGACCGTCGGTGATTCGGTGGAGTCCGATCTGGGCCGCAACCTGGAAATTCTGGGGAGCGCTACGATAGTGAAAGCATCCTTCGATTACGACCGGAAGAAGAGATGGCATCACGGGCAATACTTCCTCAAGGATGTGGAAGACCTGAAGCAACTGCCGGGGGCCGCCTCGGTTTCCCCCGTAGTGTGGCATGGCGGACAACCCATCAGCTATGGTGCCAAGAAAACCAGAGGAAGAGTCATGGGGGTCCAGGAGAACTTCTTCCAGACCTTTTACATCCCCATGTCCCGAGGACGTCCCCTTGTCGATCAGGATGAAGAGCTCATGAGGAGCGTCTGCACAGTAGGACCGAACGTGATAGAGACCTTGCTCCCCGAGGATGAGGATCCTCTCGGGCGAAAGCTTCTCATTGCAGGACACCCGTTCGAGATTGTCGGCGTGCTCGGAGGGGTGGAAGACAAAACGCTATTGGAGACGGTCCTGATACCCCTTTCTGTGGCACGGTCCCGGGTCCGGGAGATGAATGAGATCAGAGATATCTACGTTCGCGGCGCAAATTGGGACATTGTATCCGATCTCCAGCAAAACGTAATGAAGGTGCTTGCAGCAAACCAACCCGGCTATGCTGAAGGCATGATGGTACGATACTTTCCGGAACGAATCCGGACCATCAAGCGTGCCGTCCTCATGGTCAAGCTCTTCTTGTACGCGGCATTGTCGGTCACGCTGGTCCTGGCAGGACTGGGAATAACCAACGTCATGCTGGCCGCAGTGCGGGAAAGGACGACTGAGATTGGACTTCGCACGGCGGTCGGCGCCACGGAAGAACTGATTCTGTCTCAATTCCTGGTGGAGTCCGTAACTATAAGCTCGATGGGGGGCCTGCTGGGAATAATCGTCGGAATCCTCTCCGTCGCGATTATGCAGAAGATAATGGGAGTTCAGCCAGCGTATTTCGTACTTGTCGTGAGCCTGCTGGCAGGCGTGGTTTTCGCTGCGGCGTTGGGGGTTGCGTCGGGCTACTTGCCGGCCCGCACTGCAAGCCGTCTGGACGCGGCAGATGCAATGAAGTTTGAGTAATTGCGGCCTCTGCGGGCTATGCTCACTGATTCTCACTCAGGGCTGCGAAAATCAGGAGTCCGCTCCTGTAAAGAGCATCTCACAGCGCAACAATGGTTTCGGGAACATATGCCTGAGGCTCGGGACTGTAACCCGCGTCTTTCTGCGGGGCTTCCGCACCTTCGCCTACAACCGCGCTTCCTGACGCGGTTCCAGATTGGGCTCCTCCGTCACGTCCCAATGGTGAGCAGCTTTATGAGCTTCTGAAGCTGCTCCCTGCTTCCTTCCGGCATCTCAGTAATCTCCAGGCCTGCCCGCCATTCTTCGCCATCTCTTTTGGCCCACCGGCACGTTGCCTGGAATCCGAACGGATAGATGTCCTGAAATTGATCGCCACGAACGAGAAAGTCCCTAGTGTCTCCCACGGCAACTTCTATACCAGACACCTGGAGCCCTCGTTCCGTCACGTCCAGAATGGTACCCTCCCTGTACGGCTCATCGGCCTCATAGATGGGCACAGCGAACGCCGGGTACCGCCGTGTCAGGGCCCGCATGTTCTCGAGACCCACAGTGTCGTCTCGGGCGCTTCGACCATAGATTTCCGAAGACTCCATGACTCCCGCCTCGATGAGTTTCGTGAACAAGCTTTCCAGGCCCTTGGCCGACAGACCGTACTTGTCCATCAACTGCGAATCGGTGAGACCCGCGCGGATATCGGTCACGATGTCCCTGGCACTGACGGTACGCTTTGGAGCCATGATTCATCCTTCCTCTCCCCGTGGTAGAACATGAATGAAGCTCTCCTCTTACGGCCCATGTGGCAGGAGCCGACATGTTCTTGGCCTCGTAGGCCTAGATTACCCTCCTCAAGTCACAGCGTCGACGCCTACGGTCGCCCGGAGGCCAAAATGTTTCGGACTGCATCGAGAAGCTCGTCTCTACCAACCGGTTTTGCGAGGGTTACCGTTGCCCCCACCCCTCCTGCCAGGTGGAGGCACGTGTCGGTAGTGGTGGTCTTTCCCCCGCCTGAAATCGCAATGATTTTTGCGAGGGGAAAGTCCCGGCGCAACTCCATTATGGTCTCGATTCCCTCTTTTTCCGGCATAATTATGTCAGTAATGACCAGGTCCGTGGGGCTTTGGCGGTATAGCTTCAATCCGACATCTCCGTTATCCGCTTCGATGATGTCATGTCCGTCTCCTTCCAGGAACGTCTTGTATAGCCATCTAATCTGGGGTTCGTCTTCTATGAGAAGGATGGTCGCCATCTAACGTCTCCCTTTCACCACCACTCACTGCACACCAGGGGACTTTCCCAATTTCAAAGCCCTCCCCCTGCACTCCTCTGGCTTGTGAAATCCTGTGCCCACACCCTACCAGGTGGACCATCCGACTGTGGCACGTATAACCTCGGCGAGCCATTCCAGGATGCCTGCTCCTCGCTGTTTCGTCAAGAAAAACGTCGCCGTCCATCACCCGGAACCGAAGCTCTCAGTGCAAAGCATCGCTCGTGGAGCAGATGAACGTGACAGGGCTGCCCGCTCCAATTGCCGTTGTTCCTTCAGGAATGAGAACGAACCCTTGGGTTTTCGCCATGGAGCTCAGTCTCCTGACTCTCTCCAAAGGGATAAGATGGATGGATGAGCCCTTTCTCTCCACTCTGCACGGAATCACCTGTGTCCAATCTTCCTGTCCCGAGATCTCTTGGTCCAGGATACCGTAAAGACTCTGGTGAGGGCCTCGCGCATGTCCTGCCATCCGGAATAATGCCGGAAGAGCTATGAGGAGGAATGCCGCCTCATTTGAAGGCGGTCCTCCGGGTAAGCAGAAGACCGGCTTGTCCCCCAGAATGCCCATTCCCACCGCCTTGCCGGGCCCGATTCGCACCCGGTGGAAGATCTTCTTCCAGCCAAGATCGTCAAGGACCTTGACTATGAGGTCTCGCTCACCCTTCCAAGCTCCCCCGGACGTGAGAAGGACATCGCACCGTTCAAGAATGGATAAGACTGCACGAGATAGATCTTCGCGAGAATCGCCAGCCCCATGAACTTCGGTTTCCATTCCCAGGGACTGGAGCCACGCTTGTTGGAGTGCCAGGTTGCTGGCAAACAACTTGCCTGGTTCGGGCGGTCTGCCAGGAAGAAGTATCTCGTTTCCGGTAGCAAGAAGCCCGATGCGCGGACGACGGAAAACGGAGACCTCCATCAGGCCCCCTGCAACTACGAGCCCTACCAAGGAAGGGGTAAACACCTGGCCCGAACGAGCGAGGACTTCCCCCTTCCGGATTTCAGAACCCCGAAAAAGAATGTTTCGACCCGGTTCCGCGCAGGCCACAACAGTGACGGAATCAGTCCCCACACTGGCGAATTCCTCAGCCAACACCGCATCCGCCCCGTGTGGTATGGTTGCGCCGCTGAGGACCCGCACCGTGTTGCCCGTCTCCACTGTCAAGACTGACCGGTCGCCTGCTCCGATCGTACCCGAGAGCCCGAGTCGTACCGGGTTCGAGGTGCCTGCCCAGGCTATATCCCGTGACACCACCGCAAATCCGTCTTTCAGGGACACGTCCGATTCGGGGTAGTCAATCAGCGCAGTCACGTCCTCGGCACAGACTCTTCCCACGATATGGGATGTGGAGACCGTCTCAACGCCGACTGGAGTTGCTATTTCCAAAGCCAAATTCAGCGCCTGATTGAACCCGATGTCGTACTTGCTCATTCCGCTGTCGCCTTCAAACTTAAGACCGCAGGTCCTATATCAGGTGTGAAGGCAAATGTCCAATTTCCTGGGCAACAGATGACGGAGGGCTCTCATTTTGGCAGGATACCGCCTCTACGCAGAAACGGTGCCAGCACCCCACGAGACTTGTCTCTGGTAGGCGCCAGACCGCCCCCACGCTTCCCGTTATATGTCTCTTCGTGCGCTCCTCTAGTGCGCCTTCTTGAAGTTCTTCAATACCTCCATCACGTCGTGGTGCCTGCGGGAAGCTGCCCAAACCATGGCAGTCCAACCGTTTCTGTCTGTGGCATGGGGATTTGCTCCCGCGTCGAGCAATTCTCGCACGACGTCCGTATGGCCCCTGAAGGCAGCCATCATAAGGGCAGTGACGCCGTAATCGTCGGCGACCTCAAGATCT
>CAYZET010000075.1:0-16221 GCA_964477215.1 uncultured Syntrophaceae bacterium
GTCGAACAGGTCTCCGTACGTGTCGAGGAACTGAGAGTCCTTTTTCTGGTTCAAGAGAAACGGGAGAACTTCGTCGCACACTACCACGACCGGTGAGCCCCTGGCGCGTCGACACACGAGAGAATACGTCAAAGGAGTGTTGCTGGTGATTATCGCGAAGCCGCGTACACAGGCATGATCCACGAAACGCTTTATCGTTCTAACCCAGTCATCGTGCGGGTGCACCTCTCGCTTCCGGCGAGATTGGAGTACCGCCGCCCCGGGGTACTCCAAGGACCGTGCATTTCCCCACGCGAAGAGAACCTCCGGAAGAAGAGATTCATCAGGGCCATTGGTGATCACTTCGTGAAGAGCCATCACCCGTACGCCGGCATCCGCCCGCTTCCGGGCGATGGTCCTCGCCTTTCGCAGCCGGGAGGTCCACGGCAGCGGATTCATCGAAAAAGGAATTCGGCACGTCCGAGCCGCCTCAAGAATGTTGTCCACAATGTTGACGTCTTGGCTGACATCGCACGTGCCAATACGCGCAAAGATCCTCGAACGCAACATGAACCCTAGGTCATGGCACTCAGCAAGAATCGCTGCCGCGAACAGCGCTGCGGGCAAAGAATCAGTGGTCACACCTTCCAGTCCGGTTTGCATGGGAGAAGTTCATGCTGTCCGCACGTGGCACCACTTCCTCACGATCGTGGGGCATCGTTGGATTTGTGCCGGTTCACTCTCGGGATGAAGTGTGGACTCTCAGGAGCAAGGCCGGCCATGAATTCGACGACGCGTCTGCGGCGTTTCACCCTCTCCAGTCGTGATTTGACCCTAAATCTGGGTCTGTTCGGTCTCACGAGGTCTCCTTCGGTCAGGTCAAGAGCGGCTCAAGGTCCGTCTCCATGGCATATGTGGATCCGTCCTTATCTTGGTACAACGGAATTTCTTCTGAAATGAAATACTTACCGTCAGAAAGCACCACGACTTGGCCCCGAAACTCTCTTAACTCGGCCAACTCAGCGTCAGTAACCTTCCAGGGTATCTCGTCCTGGTCCAGCACGTACTTGCCATTCCAATGCTGATTGTAAGAGGTTCCCGTCTTCTTGAAGAGATCCTTTACCGTGTGCCACCCTTCCGATTCCACCACAGGAAGCAAATGGTCCTGCGCCTCGACATGGATAAGCAAAAGCAGCTTTTTCACAGGTTGGTTGCTCATACAACTCCTATCTCACGGTTGATAAGCCGTTGAAGACCGGTAGCCCTCCGACGCTTCACGGTAAAGTCAGTGACAAGGTCTGGTTGGGCTTTCCGAGCTCCGGTAGTTCACGGCCATCGAATTTCACGCGAATGCCGCCGGCATTGCCAATTTGCAAAGCAAATCCCCGCTCTGCCGTAAAAGCTTGTACGTCCCCCGGAGCCATCATCAGCTCTTCTGCAGGCCCGGAATCAGGGGAGACACGTACCCACGAGCGCTCCAATGCCTTGATCTCGAGAATTTTCTTCCCCGCTTGTGCGCGAGAACTGCCCATTGCGGAAGCAATTGACATGTCTTGCTGTTTTGATTCTCGGAAGCCCGACGGTTGCGCCGTTTGCACCGTGGGTTGAATCACTTTGGCTTCGTTCCCGTACATGAATAGCCTGCTCGCGCCCGTGAGCAGTAGGATCCCCAAAGAAACGAGGCCCGCAGCGGTGAGCGCAATTGTAAACCATTTACTCGATATAAAGGATGGAGCCGGCTGCCGGTGGAACACGGGGTGGTCCTCTTCTTCGTATTCCGGAAGCTCGCCTTCCCTGAGAAAAGCCTCGAACCGTGCTATGGCCTCCTCAGGGTCGAGGTCCAACTCCTGGACATACGACCGGATGAATCCTTTAACAAAAACCCGCGGAGGAAGAAGATCGAATCGGTCATTTTCAAGAAAATCCAAATTAGCTACCGCGATCTTTGTACCGTGTGCGATATCATTTATAGTCTTCCCCTTCTTTTCGCGTAAGCCTTTAAGATATGCGCCAAATGATTCCATTGATCTCGAGCCTCCGCCGGCGTTAAAAATTGGGAGTTGTGAGCCGGAGGAAATCTGTGCAACATTCTCTTGCCCCCACCCAACCTAGTATAGCAGGTCTGTCACACGAGACCAAGCGCCGCTACCGGAGGGGGGCTGAACCGCGCTTCTCGATTATCACTCTGAACCGCGATGTTCAAGCGGTTTGTGCCAGAAAACATGGAGGAAGATGAGGCAGACGGTCCTGAGCTTCCTTAACCATTACCCCGCAGTGCCGGTATCGCTCGCTCTAGCGGCGGGTATCGTGGCCACAGCGAGACAGGATTTCGGGGCAACGTTGTGGGCGGTAACGGCCACATGTGTCATCTGCCTATCGATTACTCTCGTTGCAAGGACTCTGAAACCATTCCTAGTCTGGGTGGGGGCAGCATCTCTTGCCTTTTTCATCGGGTTGTACATCGCTGGAGGCGACCTGTCTTCGAGACAAGAAGCTCATATCCCTGTTTCCAAGATCAAGGTGCGAGCGAAGATTTCCGAGACCCTCGCGTCCGGCCCGAATTTTCGCGTTCTGATTCTCGAGCACGGCATGAACGAAACTGCAAAGGTCGTCTTGCCAGGAAAAGGCAGGGTTTTTCTCAGGAGTAACGCTGTTCCGCTGCAAGCGGGCGACACGGTTGAATTCATCAGCAAACTCAAAAGACCGCGCAATCGCGGGAATCCAGGAGAATACGACTGGGAAATGTACTGTCGAGATGGGGGGATATCCTGGCTCGCCTATCTGTCCGGTCAGGATTCGCTGGTCATCCTTGAGCGGGGTTCCCCCTGGTCATTTTCCGCTCTGCTTTTTCGGCTGCGTTCCTCGATGAATCAATTTCTCGAGCTCTTTGCAGGTCGGTTGTTTGAGGAGACATCTCGTCATCAGGTTCGGGCGGTCCTGAAGGGAATTGTACTGGGAGACCGCGGGGAATTGGGGATCAACCCTGCAGGAGCATTGGATGCCACGCTAACGGCGAAGTTCGACAGAGCCGGCCTTTCCCACATGCTTTCAGCATCCGGGTTGCACGTGGGGATCGTTGTGCTGATGACCGTTGCAGGGGCAGGAGTATTTGTACGAGCTGCCCCGCGTGTTCTGCTCTGGATGCCCTTCCGGAAGATCTCGGCCCTGGCTTCCTTCCCTGCAATTGTAGCCTACTGTCTGATCGTGGGATTCCGAGTACCCGCACAGCGGGCGATGATCATGGGGTTGCTCTTGGGGTGCTCGATCCTGATAGACCGAAGAGGAAGCTCTTTCAACGCGCTTGCTTTGGCAGCCATCCTCATTCTCCTCCATTCCCCCCTTTCGATTTTCACTCCGGGGTTTCAGCTATCCTTTGCAGCAGTGGCAGGGATACTCTTGACAGCTAGGCAGCTCCTGGATCTGTCGTGGTGGGGTCCATGGGCCAACGCACGTCAGGACACGTACTCCGAACCCTCTGCCAACAGGGGCTCGCGACTGGCTCGATTCGGCTTATTTCTGGCGAGAGGAGGCCTGTCGAGCATTTCGGTCACGCTCGTTGCTACACTTGCAGTAGCTCCCTTTCTTGTGAACTCGTTTCACTCGTTTCCAATGTATGGCTTGTTCGCAAACCTGGTCGCTGGATGCATCCTACCCCCGGCACTCGCTGCCGGTCTCATCGCTGCAGTTTCGGGGGCCCTAGTCCCGTGGCTCGGAGCTATCCTTATCGTTCCGGCTGATGTGCTCATCTGGGCAATTATCCGCGTAGCCGGCTTCTTCGCCGATCTGCCCATGGCGGCGATAACAGTGAGTCATCTGAGCCCGACGCAATTCGTCTTTTTCGCGTCCCTCTGTTTCTCATTCCTGTTACTGATCCGACTCCCTTCGAGAGGAACGACGCTTCTGGTTATCGGATCCTTATGCGGGCTCCTCCTTTCTTCGGGAATGGGGTGGTGGATCAGGGCTCATTCGCCGAAATTGCGTGTAACCTTCCTCAATGTTGGAGCAGGAGACGCTGCTTTCATTCAGCCGCCAAACGCGTGCGGCATCCTTGTCGACGGAGGCCCTCGAACTCCATACTTCGATGCCGGTACAAGCATAATTATGCCGTTCTTCAGATGGGGCGGAATACGTGCGCTGGACGCTGTGATCGCCACACACCCACAGTCTGATCACGTAGGAGGACTCGTCACGGTGCTCTCTCAGGTGCCTGCCCGAGAGCTTTTTTTCAATGGTGGGCAGCTCGATCATGCCCTTTTCGATAGTGTCGTCGCGGAGGCAAGCATCAAAGGAACTGAGCTGAAGGTCGCTGATAGAAGAAGCAGGTCCATGAGAATCGGTGGTTCTAGCCTTACTTTTGTCAATCACCCGTGTCTCCCTTCACTTCGTAATCTCTCGTCCAGGGACGTCAACAACACGTCCGTGGTCTTCAGGTTAGATCATGGGAACGTTTCATTTCTCTTCACCGGCGACCTGGAAAAAGAAGGTGAGGATGAGCTCCTGATGTCCGGTATCCCGCTCGAAGCAACGGTGCTCAAAGCCGGTCACCACGGAGGAAAGAACTCTACCGCAGATCGATTCCTCGATGCCGTTCGACCGCGTATCGTAATCCTATCGGCTGAATACCCGGCGAGACACTCCCCCCATGCCTTTGTCCTTCAGCGGCTTCGTGCCCGAGGGATAACTGTCCTGTGGACTGGCAGGGACGGCGCGGTGACCATTATTACCGACGGCCAGACAATTACCGATGTTCTCGCGGGTGCAACACAGACATCTCTGATGACAAAGGGGCACCTGGACCTCACCTCGGTCCGTCCCACCTCAAAAGACTAGAGTGGAGCGCATTGAGAGCAGGTCGGAACGTGATTTGCGAACCGAGTCAATAACGATAGCGTGACAGTAACGGCAGCGCTCCACTATATTGTTGACCATGGGCCGGGAGCTCCACTTGCACTGACGGGAAATCTCGACCGAAGGCTCATTGGCTTTCAACTGCAATGACTGCCACGCATATTGAATGCGTGGTAGTACAGAAGAACGTGCTGAAAAAAAAGAAATATTGTCACAAACCGCGAGAAAGCCGCTCATCCCCATGAATACACCCTGCCCGAAAATCAAAAGGCCCCACTCCTGGGGCCTCCCTGTTTTGTCTGGCATGTTGGAGGCGGCAGGCGGATTTGAACCGCCGTATAACGGTTTTGCAGACCGTCGCCTTACCACTTGGCTATGCCGCCTAGACCGGGAATGATTCTAAGATACCGGCGCACAATATGTCAAGCAAGGAATATGAGTAATAACAGAGGCGAGATTTCGGAACAGTGCCTGCAGGGCTCCTGACTCATGGCCAACGCGGTAGTGGGGCGCTGCCGGTGCTTTGGGGCTATTGTCTGTGACACAGTCTGCGAAGTGCGCTCGGGTCTCTTTTTCGTGCGCTCCACTATGCCTTATGGTATCTTCGGGTTCCGGCAATTGCCATCTTCTTGGGCATGAGAGATCGGGTCGGCCTCTGTGGCTCGGACGAGGTCACCGTGAGTAGGAATTGCCGGGGTGTCGCCGTGGGAGCTTGGTGCACGGTTGTCACCTTTGGCCAAGAATAGTCTGAAATATCGAGGAGCCCTGAAATGAGGAGGTTGGCTTTGGCTTTTGGACTGGTGACTCTTCTGTCACTGGGTCCGGTTTGCGTTTCTTCTGACGACATATGGTCCGAGAAGGTGTCCTGCTGTCTTAAGGGATGCTCCTGAATCAAGCAGAGGCCCCAGTGTCTGCAGCTCACGGAGTTAGAGTGTCGCAGGCGCGGCGGGGAGGTAGTGGTCGACTGCCTGCTCTGTGATTAGTGATTTGTGTATTCCTGCTGACTGCCGAAGCGCTACAGCGAAGAAATGAGCCCATGAGCTTTTTGAGCACCTGGGACCTTGAGTGTTCCCGACCGGGCTCGGTCCAAGAATTCCGAAACGCTTCGACCGCTGATCCGCGGCCGAGGGTGACGGAGCCATCACCGCTGCTCGAACGATATGGTGGAGCGCTTCGAAAATGAGTCCGCACCGATTCCCAAACCGAGTGCCAACCACTGGGTGAAAACACTGGCTGTTAGAGAAGTATCATGTGGCTCAATAAGACCGGGAGACCCCGCCACGAGGCGATATCGCCGGGAAAGGACACTGCACGTCTCTCAATGACTTCCCGTCTCGATCTCCCGTCACTGACAGCAGTCGTGTTGCTGACTGTCGTTTATGCTGTCGTGGCGTTAGCGATCTATGCACCGGGTCTTGACGGGCCAATGCAGTACGATTCTGAAGGCCTCATCGCTGACAATGAGGCGATCTTCTCCAAAGGTTCGGCTCTGGCGGTCATCGGCATATTTCCCCAGCGGCCTCTTGCAATGATAACGTATTACCTGAATTACCGCTTGGGAGGCATGGAACCAGCATACTTCCGACTAGTCAACGTTGTGCTTCTGGCCTGCCTTGCCTCGACAGTTGCTGTCCTGATCAAGCTCGTCCTTGACGGAGCTCCCGAAGACTGGGAGGGAACCCGAGTTTCGAAGAATTTCACCGCTGCTTCACTCGGGCTGCTGTTTTTGGTCCATCCATTGAATGTTTTCTCCACCATGTATGTATGGCAGCGGATGAACCTGCTTGCTTCGTTGTTCTCGTGCGCATCAATCGCCGTGTACCTTGCCATTCGATGGAATCGATTCCCCGGTAAGATTGTTGGTTACGGTCTGTGCTTTGCACTGTTCGTCTTGGGACTTCTCAGCAAAGAGACGGCCATTGTTGTGCCGGCACTGATCGTGCTCGTCGAAGTCGCGTTTATGAAGCCGTCCTGGAGGAGCTTGGCAGCGAGGATATGCGTCATTTTTCTGATTGTACTCCCGACGCTCTGGGCTGTGTCATGGCTCCAGCACCCGCACGGTCGTCCGGAATTGGGATCAGGGGTTCTTGCGACTGCTTCCAGATACTACTCGGAAGCAGGCTTGACCTTTTCCGAAGTGTTGATGACTCAATCCCGAGCAATGTTCTCGGCTCTTGCAACGATTGTCGCGCCTGTACCGTCCGAGGTGTTGTTGTTCCGCCCGTTAGTTCTCTCCAGATCGTTGCTCTCGCCACCGACGACGCTCCCGGCCGTCATAGGAGTGGTGGGACTGGCTGGCCTGGGTCTGTGGCTCCTCGTGAAACTGCCCACTCTTGGATTCGGTATTCTGTGGTTCCTTGTAAGCATCGCACCGGAAGCTCTGCTAGTGCCCCAGTATCCGTACCTCGGGTATAGGTATCTGCTGCCAATGACGGGCTTATTCCTCTGCGCTGCAGCAGGTGTCGTAGCCGTGTTGACAGCGGTGACGCGAAGTCGATTTTCTGTTGGTCTGAGGCTTGGAATCGCGACGCTGATCTTTTTTCTCGTTTGCGTTGCAGCTACGATTGCAACCAGCAAGGCAGCGCTCTGGAAGGACCCGGTCTCTTTTTGGGAGGAGCATGTCGTGAACATACCGCGATCGGGAGACATAGACAGGTTCAGCGCCGCACAAGCCTTGAACAATCTCGCTCACTGTCAAATCCGTTACGGAGGCAGCCAGGTGGATGCACTGCATCACCTCCAACGGGCCAGCGAGTTGAATCCGAGATCGTGGACCATATACTACAACATGGGTAGAGCCCACAGGAGGCTTGAAAACTATACTGAGGCGGTCCGTTTGTACAGGAAGGCCCTCGAAATCAATCCCATGAGCGCCCTCGTGCGATCTGCTCTGGAAGAGGCGGAAAGCCGGAGTCAGTCCCGGGAATGAAGGGCCGAAGCACAGCGATTCTGCGCACAGGACAACGCCTCCCGGGGGCCCCCGCGGGGGAGAAACGGTGCGGGATGGTCGAGACCGTTTTAGAAAGCATTTTGCAACGTAGGGTAGCCTTTTCAGGCTGCCATTCTTCAAGATGCAGGCTAAAAGCCTGCACTACATGAATGCACCACGGGCTTGTCCGATTCCACACATGTAGGGTAGCCTTTCAGGCTGCCACTACGTAAGTTACCGTATTCATAAATATAGTTGCGCAGTCAGCCTCGGCACTTGAGGGAACTTGCGCTCTGAAGGAGCGCATCTTCGGTATGCCCCTTCAGTGCATCAGGAAACCAATGATCTTGGTCATTCCTGTTGCCGATGACCCTGAAATACGTGACCGTACTTATGGAATCTTGTCCTTAGTCCTTACTGCCCTCGGGAGCCCCTTCTTCAGGACATGCAAGACAAAGATCTCCCGTCTGGTCTTCTTTCACAAGGCCACGGCGCAGCGCCTCTCGGGTCGCTATATCAGGAGCCTCTGCATCCTCGGCCTTTTGCTGAGGAGGGACCTTTCCCTCGGCTCCCGGTTCCCACCATTCCTCAACACACTCGTCGGCCTGTCTCAGGATTTCTTGTTCCTTGGGCTCAAAATCCGACTGACATTTCATGGTAATATCCCTTCGTTTGCGTCCGGTTCTCATGAAACTTATATAGAACTTGGTTACAAACGTGCTCTCATACGCACCCGCGTGCACGCCAATGCGGAGTTACTCCTCTTGGGGTTGCCACTGATAATCTCCGTTTCTCCTGTTCGACAATCACGAACGAGGCGCTCGTCCCACCATCTGCTATCTTCCCAAAAATGTCATCAACACATGGGAGCCGGACAGACCCCATGGCAGTTCGTATAAAATGTACCTCATTATTGGATGACCGGCAAGTACATCGGGCCGAGCGAATGACACGCGATCGCCTCTGTAGAGCGTCAAGCCCTTTCTTTCGGCGGAAAATGGTACGTGGATGTCCGATTTGGATGAGATGTCGGGGCGTCATTTCCCTGAAGACAACAGTCCAGGATCTTCGGAATTCTCTGCCGCCCATAAGAAGGGATTCTATTGTGGCACGCGTTGAAAATGGCGACGAGGGCCGCATTCAGGCGAGTTGCGTTTGAACCCCCTTACGGTCATAGGAATGATGCCACGTCCGCGAAAAACTGGGGCGGGAATGGCGAGATGAAAAGCCCCGAGCGCGAGGTCACATGTGCACATTCCCGCCCCCCCCTACAAAACGCCCGCTGTGGTGTTACGCTATTTCAATTATATGCTACGCAGGTGTGGTGTCAAGGCATTTCATGCCACGATAGTGAAAAATATGCCATCCGCTCCCCTCATTCAGGAGAGCTTGTCACAGGGCGGGCATGCCATCAAACGCCTGACGGCTCATTTTTCCCTGCCTCATCCGCCACAATCTTTTCGATGGCTTCGGTGAGATCCATCCCCTGCTCGAGGACTTTTCCCCCGGAGAAGATCTTCTTGTCCCTAACAATGAGATGCCCGTATGCCAACTCACGGATCGCCCCGCGCAAAAGAGGAAGCTCCCGGACCTCTCCGACCTCTCGGATCTTCCTGAACAGCGGATGGCCCTCGCGCATCTGACGCGGCGAATCGGCCTCTATGTCTCGCTCCCATTGTACCCAAAGATCATCCCACCCCTCTCCCTTGATCGGAAACCTGCAGTACGAGATAACAGGACCACGGTCGAGTGTCTTGGTGACCAGGTGAACCATGATACCCTGCTCGCTGGCTTTCTCGCCAATGATCTCGTGAATAACCTCTTGCCACGTCCCTTTGGGACCCCACGGAAGAGCCGGATGTATGTTTACCATGTCGAGTGCGTGGAGCTCCGGTTCACCGATGATAAGCATGTACCCTGCCATGACGATGATATCCACCGGCTGGAGCATCCTCACCGTTTTTACCACTTCCTCGCCGTAGAGATTTCGCCAACGCTGAAGAGTAGGAGAGGGCTCTGCAGCGGAGGGGCTTTCGAACAGCCCTCGCTTGCGTAGCTCGGGCATAAATCTCACGTGGGACAGGGTGGCCACTGGGATGCCGAATGCAGCCGCCATATGGAAAAACAACTCTCGTTCACGATACTCGTCGTCTGCCGGAGCATCGCCGGTTTCCCTGTGGCAAAAGATCCACTCGATTCTTGCTGGGATGCCCGTCCGAAGGATGTCCTCATGGACGGTCTGGAGAAGGTTTCGGGCAGCAGGATCGCGGCCTGTAGAAAACCACCCAATTCGAAAAGTCATGACAAGTAATCCTCTTCACGGTGCAGTGAGCTGCCAGTGGCAGGATGGCTCGGAGCGAGTCTCGATTATTGCCTTAGTCTTGGGTCGAGAATGTCTCGGATTCCTTCCCCCAGGAGATTGTATCCCATTACGGTAATGAAGATGGCGAGACCCGGGAATAGAGAGAGCCACCACGCTATCTCGATGTTGTCTTTGCCCTCTGTGAGCATGTTTCCCCAGGAGGGGTTCGGGGGTTGAACGCCCAGCCCGAGGAACGACAGACTCGATTCCACGAGTACCGCTGCGGCGACCCCCAGGGTCGCTGCCACGAGCACAGGAGCCATCGCATTCGGAAGAATATGGGAGAAAATGATCCGCAGATCGCTGGCGCCCTGGCTAATTGCCGCAAGCACGAAGTCTCGCTCGCGGAGACTGAGAAACTCAGCGCGTACAAGCCTGGTCACGTTCATCCACGACGTGACTCCGATCACAATCATGATGTTCCAGATGCTTGGCTGAAGGAACGCTATGACCGCGAGAATGAGGAAAAAGGTCGGAAAACACAGCATGATATCCACGAACCGCATGATGACTCGATCGACCATCCCGCTGTAATAGCCTGCAACCGCCCCCAGAACCACACCGATAAGGGTGGAGATCCCGACCGCTACAAATCCCACGCTCAGCGACACACCCGCTCCATGTATGATCCTGGACAGCACATCTCTCCCGAGGATGTCCGTCCCCATGGGATGCTCCCAACTCGGTTCCACGAGGATCTTGGACGTGTCTATCTTTGTGGGGGAATAGGGCGCCAGTCGGTCCGCAAAGATCGCGACGAGGCATAGGATCACCACCACGGACAGGCCGACCATTGCCAATTTGTTTCTTGCGAGCCGCCGGAAGAAATCACCGTATATGGAATCCATCGTTCCCCCACCCTCAGCCCGATACCCGTATCCTGGGGTCAGCCCACGAGTACATCACGTCTGCCAGCAAGTTCCCCAAGAGGGTCAATACTGCACCGATGACGAGGATGCCCATTACCGTTGGATAGTCCCTCATCATGACCGCCTGGTAGAACAATTGCCCCATGCCGGGAATCGCGAAGATGGTCTCGAAGATCACACTACCTCCTATGAGGCCCGGGACGGACAATCCCAGGAGTGTGATAACCGGAAGCAGAGCATTGCGCAACGCGTGCTTGAATATGACCGTCCGCTCGTCCAGCCCTTTTGCCCTCGCAGTAGTTATGTAGTCCTGACGGATCACCTCAAGCATGTTGGATCGCATATATCTGCTCATCCCAGCGAGCCCTCCGAATGCGGAGACAAAGATCGGAAGGATTAGGTGTTTGCTTACATCGAAAATTTTTTCGAGAAACGACAGTGACGGATAGTCGAGCGACCGAAATCCCGAGATGGGAAGCCAATCCAGCTTGACCCCGAACAGAATCATGAGCAAGAGAGCGAGCCAGAATGTGGGAATGGCGAATCCGATAAACACAAATACGGTGGTCCCCTTGTCAAAGAGCGAATTCTGTTTCACCGCGGACATGACACCAAGGGGAATGGCCACCATGAGAATAAGAATCATTGAAAGAACATTGATCAGGAGCGTGATAGGTATGCGCTCCAAAATCTTGTCAATCACCGGTCTGTTGTCTGATGCGAAGGATCTCCCGAAATCGAGCACCAGCATGTTCTTCAGCCACTTGAAATACTGAACGTACCACGGTTGGTCGAGCCCGTAATGGGCGCGGATCCTCTCCACCGCCTCTTTGTTCATGTTCGGGTTGAGGTCGGTGAGAATGGAAGTGGGATCTCCTGGCGCAAGCTTCATCACTCCGAACGACAAGATGGTGATACCGAGCAGGACCGGGATCATGAGGAAAATGCGTTTCAGGATATAGGGGCCCATGGCACCTCACGGTTCGATATGATACTTCTGGAGCTGCTTAGGCACGAACCAGTCGATGAAGTTGTATCCGATCCCTATTGGAGCCGGATCGATTCCGTGAAATCGGGCGCTGATTATAGGGAGTGCATACGAGACGTACAAGAATGTGTATGGTTGATCTTCCGCGATGATCTCCTGAAACTTGTCATAAAAGACTTTTCGCTTCTCGGGATCGTAAACGGCAGCGCCTTCGTCGAGCAGCTTGTCCACTTCGGGATTCTGATACGTGACGAAATTCAGCTCACTGGGACCGATCTTCTTGGAATTCCAGATGTCGATCTGACTGGGATCTATGCCGATACTCCACCCCAGCAAACATGCCTCGAAATCCCTCTTGTTGATGAAGTTCTTGAGAAAGGCCGCCCATTCAACTGTTCTGATCTTGACTCGAATTCCGACCTTACGGAGATCCCGCTGCACGATCGTGGCAGACCTTTCCCGCAACTGGTTTCCCTGGTTGGTAAGGATCGTGAATTCAAAGGGCTTCCCGTCTTTGTCCAGGATGCCGTCTCCATCCGTGTCCTTCCAGCCGGCCTCTGCTAGCATTTCCTTTGCCTTAGCCGGATCGTAGGGGAACTTCTTCACATTGTCGTTGTACCAGAAGGTATCCGGTTTGTACGGGGTGTAGGCCACCTGACCGAGCCCCAGAAGGACCCCTTCGACGATACTCTCCCTATTGATAGCGGTGGTGAGCGCCTGTCTCACCTTCTTGTCCTGGAATTTCCAATCCTTGAGATTGTATCCCAGGTACGTGTAACCGAAAGCCAAATATTTGTACTTTCGGAAGTTATCGCGGAACCAACTCGACTCCGTCTGTCTTTGATACTGCAATGGAGATAGTCCCATCTGGTCGATCCTGCCTGCCTTGAGCTCGAGGAACATGGTAGCAGGGTCTGGGATGATTCTGGTCATCACCCGATCGATGTACGGCCTGTGCTCGAAATAGTCGTGGTAACTATCGAGCACGATCCGCTCCTGAGTCTTCCATTCTCTGAACTTGTAGGGACCCGTCCCTACCGGCTCACGCTTGAGAGGGCTATCGGTGATCTCTTTGCCTTCCAGCAAATGGCTGGGAAGCATGCCTTGCCCCCAAGATCCGAGAGCAGGTGCATAGACCTCATTATACGTGACTTCCACCGTATAGGGATCCAGCACACGAAACTCCTTGACCTTCAGGAAATCTGTGGCATACGCGGTGGGGGTCTTGGGATCCACATACGCCTTGTACGTGTATTCCACATCCTTGGCCGTGAACGGATGCCCATCTTGCCACTTCACATCCTTTCGCAAGAAGAAGCGGATGGTCAGCTTGTCGTCGGAGATTTCCCAGCGGTCGGCCAGCTCACCGACTAGCCTGAGGTCCCTGTCGTACCTGACGAGACCGTTGTAGATGAGGGCTGTAATGTCAAAGCTCCCGGAATCCGATGCCAGGATGGGGAGAAGCACGCTCGCATCCCCAATGCTTCCACGAATTATCATATCTCCGTAGGCTGGTTTCAGGTCCACTTGCGCAACGGGCGTGCCGTCGGTCCGATGCTGGGCGGGACCTTCCTCACCCTTGTTGCATCCCGATATTCCGAAGATCAATATGGCTGAGAGAAGAAATATGTTTGCTTTCACCTGTCGGTTCCCCTGCTTCTGCTTCGGCTGAATATAGTCAATATTCCATCATCCAGCAAGGGAAAGGGAGCCTAATCGGTTGGACCACATGATTCGCTCTTGCTGCACATTTTTGCTACCCCCCTGAAACGGCTTGCGCAGGTACAGGCGACTTGCTAAGTTTATCCGGTCTGAATGTGAGACCTTACGTGAAGGGAGGCTCTTGGCGTGGAAGAGCGAGACCTGACCCCCAAGCAACGACGATGGCTAGAAGCATCCCGGAAGATCGGGCCTGGCCCTATGACCAGGACCGAACGCGAGACATTGGAGAGACTCTATGCTGACATGCTTCCGGCCGAGCAACAGGAGCTTCAGCGATATATCCAAGAGAAGTGGGGCCAGAAGAGCGTCGCTTCGGAATTGGGCAACATCGTGGAGAGCCCCATCGACAGAATGCAGAAGAAGACGTTCAAACCGCCTTCCCAAGGTCTCACAAAAGTGCTCTCCCAATCCATGAGGGCTAAAGCAAAGCCTTCAACGGAATCTTGATCCGATCAACCAATCCGTCAAGGAGATGTCTATGCTGGATATAGGTTTCATTCGCAGTAATCCGGAAGTCATAAAGGAAGGTATCCGGAAAAAGAAAATGACTATGGACGTTGACGAACTTCTCAGCGTCGACGAAGAAATGAGACGGATCAAGTCTGAAGTGGAGAGCCGACGAGCCGAACGAAATCGACTCACGAAAGATATCCCGAAACTGACCGCAGATCCGAAGGACCAAGCTGTTGCCCGTGTCCGAGCCATCAAGGATGACATAACTGTGCTCGAGCCCAAATTGCGGCAGATGGAAGCCCGCTTCGAGGAGCTCATGCTGCGCGTCCCCAACCCCCCGCTGCCGGAGGTCCCGGAAGGAGAGACGGACGATGACAACGTGGAGGTTAGATCGTTCGGAAGTCCTCCGAAGTTCGATTTCACTCCGAAAGACCATCTGGAGCTTGCGGAAATCCTCGACATCCTCGACATTCCACGCGCGGTCAAGTTTGCCGGCGCACGAATGTACGTTCTGAAGAATGAAGGAGCCCTGCTGGAATTTGCCCTGTTCAAGATGGCCTTGGACCACTTGGTATCCCG
Source organism: uncultured Syntrophaceae bacterium (assembly GCA_964477215.1). Lineage (GTDB taxonomy): Bacteria > Desulfobacterota > Desulfomonilia > Desulfomonilales > Desulfomonilaceae > JBFMDN01. Next base: position 14,730 of record CAYZET010000075.1, read on the forward strand.
CGGCTTTCAACCGATGATCGTCCCGCAACTGGTCAGACGCGAAGCGATGATAGGTACGGGTTTTTTTCCTCTGGGAGAGGAGGACACGTTCTTCATCGAGAAGGACGAGCTATACCTGGTCGGAACTTCCGAAGTCTCACTGGTCTCCTACCATATGGACGAGATCCTGAACGAAAAGGACCTCCCAAAGCACTATTGCGGCTACTCCACCTGCTTCCGAAGGGAGGCAGGCTCCTACGGTCGCGACACCCGCGGCTTCTACCGGCTCCATCAGTTCAACAAGGTGGAACAAGTCGTGATCTGCGTAAACGATCCGGATGTTTCTCGGCAGGAGCACCAAATTCTGCTCGAGAACTCGGAAAGCCTTATGCAAGCGCTTGGCCTCCCTCACCGGGTTGCACTGGCCTGCTCTGCCGAAATCGGACAAGGCCAGGTTCTCAAGCATGAGATCGAGACCTGGATGCCGAGCAGAGGCAAGTATTCGGAAACTCATTCCTGCTCAACGCTTCACGAATTCCAGGCGCGTCGCTTGAGAATCCGTTGGCGGGGACGGGACGGGAAGACCCAATACTGTCATACCCTGAACAATACTGCGGTTGCTTCACCACGCATCCTGATTCCGATCCTGGAGAACTACCAGAACGAGGATGGAAGCGTCACGATTCCCGAGGTGCTCAGACCTTACATGAACGGGATGGAGCGAATCGAGCCCAAAAGACGTTAGGGCGGTGAGGCAAGCAGCGCGGGACTGCATGTCTCGGGGTCTTTCGGCTGACTGGATCGAGCATGATCAGATTGAAAAAAAATATGGACAGGCGGGTCCGGCGGGGGCACCTTTGGGTTTTCTCCAACGAGATAGCAGATCCTCCCGTGTCGAAGCTGGAGCCGGGTGACATTCACGAGCTCGTCGACGCGTCGGCCGAGTTCTTGGGAGTGGTGTATGTCAACCCGGCGAGCCTCATCGCTGCCCGTATCCTCTCCCGCAGGAAAGAGACCATTGACCTGGACTTCTTGACCAGGAGAATCCGGGCGGCGTGGGATCTGAGAAGGCGCCTGTATGGCAAGGGTGACGTATACCGCATGGTGTTTGGAGAATCCGATTTACTGCCCGGCCTCGTGGTGGACAGGTATGGGGCCGTCCTTGCGGTTCAGAGCCTTACCGCAGGAATGGAGAGGCTTCTTGACGATGTTGTGACCGTGCTGGTCGAGATTCTTCGGCCTGAAGGAATATTCTTGCGCAATGATTCCCCTGCACGTTCCCTGGAGGGGATCCCCCTGGAGAAGAGCGTTGCGTACGGCACGGTTCCTGACGAGATCCTCATCGACTGCGCAGGACTGAAATTCCCTGTGGACGTACAGAACGGCCAAAAAACCGGGTTCTACTTGGACCAAGAGCGTAACAGGAGCGTGATGAAGTACCTCGTACATCCAGGCGATCGCGTGTTGGATCTCTTCTCGTACTCAGGAGCATGGGGCATTCACGCTGCCGCAG
>CAYZET010000076.1:0-10636 GCA_964477215.1 uncultured Syntrophaceae bacterium
CTGGTGGCCGAACAACTCTGACTCCAAGAGGGTTTCCGGCAACGCCCCGCAATTGACCTTGATGAAAAGCCCTTTTGCGCGTTCGGAAGCATGGTGGATCGCTTCCGCAATGACGTCTTTTCCTGTTCCTGTCTCGCCGGTAATGAGGACGGACGAGTCGGTCTTGGCAATCACCGGCAGAATCTGAAATATGCGCTCCATTTTCGGGCTGCGGCCGATCACATGCGAGAGGCGTAGCTCGCTCACCGCCTTCTGTTCCAGTTGATCGAGGAGACGCAGGTCCTCCAGCGTTTCCAGATAACCCACCAGTTGTCCCTGCAGACCAATTATGGGCGCGGAGGTTATCCTAACCGGGATCTTCTGCCTGCTCCGGTTGATAATGTTGGCTTCTTGAGAAATCGGCTCCGAATCAGCCCCAAGCCTGCGGACAGGGCAATTCTGCGGACACCTGCTCGCTCTGATCACGTACATGCAATGCAGGCCGCGAACTTCATCGCGTGAGAAGCCAAGCAAGGCTTCGAGAGACCTATTCATGAACAGTATTCTTTGTTCGAGGTCCAGGAGAAGGACTCCGACGGGAATCTCGTCAAGAAGGGGCTCAAAGAACACGGGAAGAGAAAACAATCCTCTTATATGGGCATGCGTATTTTCCGTCACCAGAGATCATCTTTCCCGTTCGCGCACGTGCGCCTCGACTCCAAGGAAGACAGGACTATCAAAAGGAGGTCGTTTGGAATGTGCGCATGCACGCGAAACGTTGGTAAAGCGAACGAACCGGCGAGCCAGTTCTCTAGCATAGTATATCGAATAAATGCCCTGCGGGCAACGGTGTGCCCACCTATCCGATTGCTCGAGGAGACGATGCACTGTCCAGGATATCCCGTATCTTAGCGGCCAAGAGATCCACGGTAAAGGGCTTTGCCAGAAAATGGACCCCTGCATCGAGCACACCATGTCTCACTATCGCGTCTTCCGTGTATCCAGACACAAACAGAACTTTCGTGTGAGGCCGAATCCGGGAAAACCTCTCGTACAACGTTTTTCCATCCATTTGCGGGAGAACGACATCCGTCAGGAGAAGGTCGATACGATTCTCGTAATTCTTCCCGATGGCGAGGGCTTCATCAGCGTCACCAGCGGAAAGAGCTGTATAGCCGAGAATATCGAGCGCTTCACACGCGAGCTGCCGTACGATCTCTTCGTCTTCCACCACCAGAATCGTCTCTTTGCCCTTCGGTTGTGGCCCCCTGAGGCTTGCTTCCGGTGCTGGCTCAGCAGGCTCGAGCGTGGCAGGTAGAAAAATATGGAACGCAGCCAGCTTGATGACTCCCTCGATCGCAATGGCCATCACCATGCCCGGATGCCTCTCCGTAGGATCCAGACTTCTGACCCCGAACATCACGGTGAAGACAATCATGAGCAGGGTAATGATGCAACCCACGTTTTCGCTAATGAACCAGGAGAGCTCGCCCGCGGTGGACGAGCTAATCATCTGAAAAGTGGAAATGATCGCCTTGAGCTGGAGGGCAATGTAAGGCATGACGCCTATAAGGCAGAACACGGTCACCAGAGCAGCCAGCCCTGCGCTCTTCTCATATCTGGCAGATATGAAGTCCGCGATGCTGGTAACTCTGTACGCTGTCTTGATTCTCACCATCTTCCGGACAATGGTCCACCAGAAAAAGAGAGGCATTATTATTCCCAGGTAGGGAACCAAGAAGACCATCCCGATGGAAGCGGCCCTTCCAACGCTGCCGTAGAATGTCCACGTTGTGCAAAGGACAGTCAGCCCGAGGCTGTACACGAGGGGCGTGTCCACAACGCTCTGCCCCTTCTTGGATCTCCTGGCCGCCCATACGGCCACGGCGAACAGGACCGCCATGTAAAGGCAGAGGGCGCCGAGAGCTCCGATGGGGGTTATCATGCGCCATCGCTCCCCGGATCAGCTCCGTCCCCTTTTTCGGGTCTACTTTTCAGGCTCCATCCCAGGGCGAGCAGAGAACAGAGATGAAGAGCAAAGACGATGGAGAAATATCGATAGAGTACTTCAGGATCACCTTCCCCGAAGGCGGACAAGAGCGGCCAAACATAGAGAAACATGAATGTACAAAACGCGACTGCTTGAAACTCAAGGCTGCTGAAGAATCCCCTCGCTCTGCCCATGGGCCTGCCGAAGTTGCCTGTTTGGGAAATTTGGATAGGATGAGTTTACAGGACGAGACCGAACACGCGCAACCGATTTTCACGTGTCGTCGCTGTCAATGTTGATTCTGTCGGCGTGCGCCACAAGACTATGACTCGTCAGCGCCACCGGCCCGCGTGCTCACATGATCGATCGACGGATCGCGATAGGGAAGTGGCTCAAAATTGACAATACGTGCCGGTTGGTAAGGAGCAAGACGCCAAGGGCTTACGTAAATACCTGTGAGCTGTCACTTTATTTCGTGAGCAAGGGTACATACTACGCCATAATACCAGTTGTGGTTGCGAAACCTTCGCAACACGTGGAACGGCTGCCGAGGTCTTCGGGGGCGAGTCGGGAATCTTCAGCTCTCTTCAGCGAAGGGCAGGTTTCAGACCTGCTACGCCTGAGGTGGGGCGCACTGATCTCTGCGGGAGGAGTACCGTGGCAGTGCCGGATAGGGGCGGGTTTCATACCCGACCTCTCTTCGGGGTGAGTATCAAACAAGAATACCGGCGAGACGCCGGCGCTACAGGAGATTCGTGCAAGAGATCGCCGATAGGGCCGGGTTTCATGCCCGCCCTCGCCGCCATTCTCAACATGTGCCACCGCGGTCGGGTCAACCGCGTTGCTGTGAATACTTCACCGTATTTGCGAAATCGTCTCTTTACTCGAAGACGGTTTTCTCGTCGGCAGCATCCATATTGAGGCGCTCCTCCGCAGATCGCAAAATGAACTCGAGCATGTCGGAGTAAGAGATGCCAGCGTATGCGGCCATTTTCGCCAAGTGGCCGTCCCAGCACCACCCCGGGTTGGGGTTCACCTCGAGGAGGTACGGGCTCCCCTCTTCGTCCAGTCGCCAATCGAACCGGGTGTAATCACGGCATTCGAGACGTTCCCAGAGAATGGTGCACCATTCGATCAGCTTTTTCTCGGTCTGAGGAGGAAGATGGGCCCGTACCGACTTCACGTTCCAGTAGGGGGACTCAGGACACCATTTTGCTTCGTACCCACATATTCTGGGAAGATGAGGAGGGAGTGCCGAGTAATCCTCCTCCGTCATCGGGAGCACGGTGTAAGAGCTGGGAGGGTTTCCTATGATCCCCACGGTAAGATCCTTTCCCGTCAGGAGCTTTTCCACGAGAATGGGCTTCTCATACCCCAGATTGCGTCGGATCTCCTGTATTGCATTGATCAGGCCTTCAGCGTCGTGCGCGACACTGTTTGCGGTTATGCCAAAGCTCGAGTCACCGAAGTTAGGCTTGATGATCACGGGAAAGTCGAATGGCACCTCGTACGTAGTATCTTCGGGCTTAATGAAAAACGCCTCCGGGACTGGTATGCACATTTCCTTCGCGATTCCCCGCACCAGGGACTTATCGTAGCAGAACGCGAGGCATTGTGGTCCCGCGCCGGTGTAGGGGATCCCCATGGTCTCGAGTAGAGCCGGAACATGGAGCTCCTGCCTCGGATCGTTGAGGAACCCTTCATCGCATAGATTCACCACGAGATCGATCTTCCCGGAGAGCTTGAGCAAATCCTTGACGAGGGAGTCGTGGTTGGTCAAGTACGTGAACTTATACCCCGGGAGGTCGCGGAATGCCGATTTCATCTTATCAATGGTAAAGAAATCGTCGTCGTCAAAAACACACAGGGGCTTGAGAGGGTCTGGCTTTTCGGGATCCCCGAGCAGGACCACGACGTGCTTGACAGCTTTCCCGCCTCGATGCTTCACGGGGGTCCATTGTTTTTTCACCTGCGCGGTTACTATGATCCTGCGCTCCATCATACCCAGATCTTGGGCACGGCGAGAATCCGGGGAGATCTGCGTGGGGAAAGAAATGTCGCTGAACCCCGCCTCATCGAGCAGTCGCGCGATGCTGTCACCCGGGTAAAGCCGTTCGGCATAAAACTGGTCTGCAATTACTCCCTTGGTCACGTGAGTGATCACCTCTCGCGAAACAAGGCGATCTCCATCCGAAGAGAGGGATCTCTCTCTGCAAACAAAGAGGTTCTTGTCGATCCATTCCCACGACCTTTTCTGGAAATTGCGCTTGAGATAGTCACCGTCTGCCAGGTCGATGAGAAGCTTACCCCACGGCTTCAGTACTCGCCGAACTTCCTTGAGCACTCGGAGATCATCGTGGACAGTGGGGAAGTACCCGAAGCTGTTGCCCAGGATCAGCACAGCGTCGAAGTCGTCAGGCCTGAAGGGAAGCTTCCTGGCATCGCCTTCACGAAACCTGATGGGCAGCCTTTCGAGCTTGGCTCTTTCCTTAGCTCTCTGAATAAGGTAATGGGAACGATCCAAGGCCTCGACGTTTCGGAACCCCCGTCGAGCCAGCTCCAGGCTGTGACGGCCTTGACCTGCACAGAGATCGAGGATTCTGTCCTGGAAGGACAGCTTGAGGACATCCGTCACCACGTCGACCTCGGCCGCTGTCACCCGAGAGTCATCTACAACATCTCCGTCGGTCTTCAGGTAAAGTCCGTTAAAGATCCTGTGCCACCAATCGGGCGGCACGTGCTCTTCGAGGTTCCTCACAGGACCAAGCGTCCGGTTTCGGACCTGTTGCTTTCTGCCTCTAGGCGCAAGTGGGACACTGGCGGCTTTCTTGCTCATCGATCGATTCGCGTCTCCGGTAAGAAATGGTGTTGAAGGTCACATCTCACAAGTGAGACTTGTTGTCCACGAGAAATGATCCCCGTGATGAATAATTTTCCCTTCCGGAGATCGTAGCGGTTATCAGTGACAAGGTCCGTTACTCCTGTTCAACAATGACGGACGATACGCCCGTCCCACCGGTCCGCAATCCTCCCGCAAATCTTCTTGACACATGGAAGCGGATAGAAATTCTGGTCGTTGATATAGTTCCCTTTTTTGTTCCGCCATGGGAGGATAGAGGGTGTTCCCAGAACCTCCCTCCCGGAATTTCGATTGCTCCCGACACGGTCGCAGGGCTATAGTGACGAAGGTGAACATTGCCGCGAGGTCTTTGAATACCTACAGATGGATGGTTGACGATGAGACCTTTTCTCTTGGCGTTGCTCGTGCTGTTCGTGCCTTATTCAGTCGCTTGTGCGAAGGAGCTGTTTCCCAAGACCACTGATCAGACGACCTTCTGTTGTTTTGACAAGCCAGGGTTCTACTCCGGCAAGTGCCTGAAGATGACGGCAAGCGAGTGCAAGCTAAAGCAAGGAAAAGCCGTGAAGCATTGCAGACAGTGCGAAAAGGGCAAGGACGACGGAAAGCAGGAGCGCCAGCCGCCGGGCCAGTAATTCTCCGGAAGCTTCCGGTTTTCAATGAGCTTTGTTGAGAAGGGCCGAAAGCCAAAGCGGGTTTGCGCTTATTGCGAATGGTGATGTCACAGCAAGGATATCTCCGGCAGAGCTTGAGAGCCGGGGAAAGGCCCAAAGGGCCCGTCCCGCGGTGATGAGAAGAATTCTTATTTCCTGCGGAGAGCTGCAAGGCGATCCGCAGGACTTGCAGTAGACGGCGCCTGTTCACCGGAGACAGTCCGGAGTGCGGCTTGTATGTTCGCGTCTTCTTTTGTCTTTTCCGGCGTAAGGAGGCGAGTCTTCATTTCTGATGCCTCAGCCTGAGCCCGCGCTTCCTCTGCTTGCCTGTTCATGGCCGCCAAAGCCACCCCCAGGCTGGACGTTTCCTTTTTTAGGCCTGCGACCTGTTCAGCTCGCTCTGCGCGGACCTTCGCTTTGTCCCGTTCTAGCTCGGCGCGCCTCATTTCACGCTTGGCAGCTTCCAGTTGCTCCCTGGCAGATCTCACCTTCTGAGCGGTCACCTCTGCCAGCTCCTTGAGCTCATTGTAATACGTTTGGGCGTCCTCGGCTTCCGAGATCTCTCGCTCCAATTCGGGGCGAAGCTTTTCCAACTCGTCAAGGAGCTTCTCGAGACTCGCTCCGAGCTCCTGTCCTTTGGCACTGTTCCCCGCCGCGTTCGCTTCCTCAATTTGCTTGTTCAAGAGCTCAGCCGCTGCAATGTACCGGTCGTAGTTCTTCTGAGCAGCGTCCGCTTCTCCCTTTTCCTTCTCATAGGCCGCTTTGGCCTTGCCGGCCTCGACCGTGATCCTGTCCAGCTCTGAGATCATCTCTTCCATCTCAGCCTGGGACGCTGTCTCGGGATCCCAGGATACGATCTTTTGCGTGACGCTCTCTCCCAATTGACCGAGCTTGTTGTTACCAAAGCGCTTCAGGAATCCGAAAATTCCTCCCATAAGTAGTCCTCCCTGACCATTCGTCAAATTGCTTTAATCGAAGCTGGTTGCAGTTCGATACCAACCATGATCTGCACGGACGCACCGTCCTTGGCATTCACTGCAGACACCAGAAGGAGCTCGTCCACGCTGGCGTTCACATGGCGACCGTAGAGCATAGTGTCATACTTGACTGTCTCTGTGGATTGGCCGTACCTGTCGAGGTAGATCGTTTCCATGAATTCCAGAGGCGGAATTCTCGTCAAACGGTTTCCTTGATCGTCCTCCTCGACGACCGTCATAGAATCCGGATCTTCCCAGACACGGAAGTACTGCGTGCCGTCGTTAAGCTGAAACACGCTCAATCCTATGTATCCGTCCGCATCGGCAAGCCAGAAACCCCAATCCTCGGGACAAACTTCATCGTACGGCATAAAGAGCTTGCATTCCTCGACATTCCTGTTTTGATCGAGTACAACCTGCAACAGGTACACACCGTCGGTGGAATCCAGGTAGAACCTCTTCACTTCCGAGCGGCCCAGGGAAAACACCCCTATCGCTGTCACGGTGCATCCGGTTCCCGGAGCCTTGATCTTGAGGTCCTCTCCTCCAAGCACGAAGTCGACTTCCGATATATCGACTAATCCGTTGAAACGTAGTCCCAGTGGGAGATCCGTATCGATGCGTTTCATGCGCGTCTCCGCAACCGCATCCTTCATCCGGTCAAACTTCTTGAGTCCTATGCGTTTGAGCAGGCTCCACGTATCCGCCATACCGTCTCCTTCCCGAATCGGTTATAACAGCCAGCAGCGTCTCTCAACGTACGCTGTCTGAAATACACCGATTAAGCTCTACTTGTCCGCATTCACCATTTGCCGGATTTCCGGCAGAGTTTTGGCCACGGCCCGCGACAGCTCGTCCATGGCCTCTGGGCCGTATTTTTGGGCCCAAGCTGTGCGCAGGACCAGTATAGCCTGCACGGCAATGGACTTCACATCGCCGCTGAAGATCCAGCCTTTCTGAAGCGCTGGATACACTTTACTGTCGATAGTAACAACGGTGTACAAGCGGTTGCCATGCTCGTCTCGCTTGGTCAGGAACCGTTGATCGTCCACTGTTACGAGCCTAAGTTTACCGGACTTCTCGGCCTCGGCTTCAGCTTTCTTCAGAAAATCGCTGTTGAGGCCACCAACAAAGAGCATGAGCGCCTTAGGATTGCTTTCCACCTCCGCAAGGGCTGCCGAGTAATCCGCATGACGGACCGGTATGTTCCGCAACCGCGGGTCGTGCTCGCAAAAGGCCTGCCACGTCAGTGACGTACCCGAATCCTGGGGTCCGGAGTACACCACGTTTCGTTTGGCGTCAATATCCAGAATGGACTTGATGCTGCTCGACCTGTTGGCAATGAGCTGGACAGGCTCGGGGTACAGGGTGGATTGCTCTGAGATCAACTTCGATCCGGGCAACATAGTGTGCAAGATCGCAAGCGCATCCGACTGGACAACGGCAGCGTCCGCTCTCCCGCCTACCAGCAGCTTCAAATTCTCTTTCGAGCCGTCCGTGGGAATCAGGCTCACGTCCAGTCCGGAGCCCTCTCTCTTGAGAAGGGCGCCGTACTTCTCGTACCATCCTCCCGGCCGGCCGGTGGCGAATCGCAGAGGGGGACGCTCCGGTTTCTTGGTTGCCAATACGTCAGGGGCCAAAGCCACCTCAGGGGGCACCTCGTCCGGCAGGTATCCGGGATCTTTGGGACTCCCCTGGAAGGACTTGATCTGCTTGTCCATCTCATCGAGCTTCGCCTTGAGCTCAGGATTGTCCTTGGCCAGACCCTCCACTTCTTGACGCCACTTCTTGAATCCAGGGTCTTCGGAGTGATTGTATGCAGCGGCCGCCACATTCCTGTTGGACATGTGGTTGAGCATCCAGAACAGGAAGAGGGTGTCGAAAACTCCGAACCGTGGGGCTAAATTGTAAGCGTAAGACGGGGGCTGATACCCCTTGCTCCGGTAATAGGAATCCCGACGATCGTAGTGACTGCCGTAGTCGAATCCCGAGTACACTTTGGCCTTGTCATACAGGGGATTGGACTCGTACATTCCCGACTCCAATTTTGGAGCCGGTTTCTGGAATCGGGAGTTTTCAGACTTGTATCGAAGGAGGGACTCTTGTGCCTTCTTCTTTCTCTCCTGACTCAATGCTTCTGGACTGAAACCGGTGCCGGACGTGACTTTCTGGGGTGAGGCTGTTCCTGCCGTTGGTTTGGAGTAGCCACTTGAGCCGGCTTTCTCCTTCACAGGCTCGGCTCTGGGAGAGCTCGATTGCAGCGAAGGCTTCGTATAACCTGAAGACCGATTGCGTACGTCCATGGGGGAGCTGGCCCCCGGGGGCGCTGCAGTTCCCAGCGAAGGCTTGGAGTAGCCAGAAGGCGATTGTCCTTGTGCCGGAGACGGCCGCGATTCACCTGGACTGATGCTCTGTTTAGGGAGCGAAGGTTTTGCGTACCCTGACGAGCTAGGGTCGGAGACGGGTGGCTTGGAATATCCGGTCGCAGGGGCGCTTCCCCCAAGGGACGGCTTTGCATAACCTGACGACGATTCGGTCCCGGATCCAAATATGCCCCCACCCCTCCTGTCCCACGTCTTATGCGTCTGGCCGGACCAGGGGGAGCTCTTGGTGTATGTGAAGCCCCGAGAATAGGAGCCCCCTCCGCCGAAGCCTCGCCCGGATTTCGCAGAAGCGTCCGGCACTGCAGAGAGCATCCAGAGCGCTGCAGAGATCGCAAAAGTCAGAATCGTGGGCAGAGCCAATGATCGGCTAAGCCTCATGAGGCATCCACCTCCGTTATCTATACTGCCACGCATTGAATATGAGGGATCAGTATAGCTCCTCCCTGACAGGGCGGCAAGGCCAGGGTAAATGCCCGGGGCGGAGCGCTCCCTCTGATGAGAATGCCAGGCTCCCAAGAAATAAGTCCTATCTGAACGCGCGCAGTGTGAATTCCCAAGAGAGTACCGCAAAAAGCACCTCTTCCAAGCTTCAAGTATTCTTGATCCCACTGGGGGGCCACCGAGGCCATGTGCTCGAAATTACCCGTGGACACGTCCAAGACCAACCCCGTAGGGAATACCGCGTCATCCGACCCAATTTTTTGCTTGTTTTCCAAATTTTACGGTTTCTGGATAGACATATCTCGATCGTACAGGTATGATCTACAAAAATCAATTGGCTTCTTTATGTCCGCAATCAGAGTCCTGTATTCATCCGTCGAGTCTCTGGAAGGAAGAATGCAACGACAAGCGAGAAGGGGGGCATTTGGGGGAAGATCCAGGTAGGATACCGTTCAGGGGGGTTGTGGGTCTTTGTCAGAGGGTTGGCACCGAGTCAGCGGTAGAGCTGTGTCCGCACGCTGCCTGCAATAATGTTGCTGAGAACGCGGCTAGTCTTCTGTTGCCTATGTTATTCCAGCACCTTTCGCCACAAAGGAACAGCGCCTTTGTTCGTATTTTACGTTATTAGTTAAACTTTCTAGTTCTTTTTTCTTTAAGCAGTTATTTCAGCGTTTGCTGGAGGAAATGTGTCATGAAGAAGTTGTTGACTGCCGTGATGACAATGGGCTTGATTTTCGCTTCCCTCGTATCCGCTGAAACATCGGTAGGGTTTACAGTCCCGGGATTCGGGGCCCTGACTGAAGACCTTACGGTCACCCCGTTTGTGCAGGCAGGCTTCCAGCGCGTTGGCTCTAATATGAATCTCCCGGTTGACGCCGAAGGCCCAATTGCAGGATTGCTCCAAGTAGGTAAGGTCGATCTCTCGCTGAAGGATGCAAATTTCTGGACCGGCACTGCGGGCGCCACCGTCAAGGCAGGGAAGCTTCTGAGCATGTTCGCTTCGATAGGAGGCAGCCTTAACCGCCCGTTTGTGGTCTCGGGTGAAATTCCTATAGCTCTCGGTCCCATTACCCGCGAACCAGTCGTTGATTTCACGACGTCCAAGTTGAGCATGTGGTACGCACAAGGGGGAGTGGGGCTGGGACCTATTCTGCTGGGATTATACGGGGATCATTTTGGAGTTGAGATAGGCGATCCGAGGCGAGGCTCGGTTCCTCTGGCAAATCAGACTCTGAGGGGAGATGTGATCAGCACGACCTTGGCCCCGTACATAGGATTTGGGATGGAAGCTTCCAATGCGCTGCTCACACTCATATACAGCCCCCTCGCAGCATCGAACACCACACTGGTATTGA
>CAYZET010000076.1:10646-15834 GCA_964477215.1 uncultured Syntrophaceae bacterium
GGAATAAGCCCGGAAATTTTCTCTCATGTAATATTCAGTACAACACAACGCCCTTTAATGGCTCTTCCTTCGGAGTGTGGGGTAATTACACTTTGATGGATATTCGGGGAAATGCTCAACTGGATTTTCAAGACTCCACCCTGGGTATCTCGCGGCAGAGAGATGTGACAGCAACCATGACGATGTATGTCATCCAAGGTGGGCTGATGGTAGGACTGACTTTTTGACCGACACTTTTCGAATATAGCAGATCGACTGGCGGTCCCCTTCTGCTTCTATGCTGCTTCGGGAGGGAGTACGATGAAGTCTGGGACAGGCCTACCCATGGGGGCCTTCTTGATCATCGCCCTGGGTATGTGTGGAGTCTTCCCGCTCACTTCTGCCAACTCAGATGACAGGCATTACAACAGCACTTCATCGTCGGCAGGGTACACTGGATCAATCAGTTGCCGTAAATGCCACGAGAAGTTCTACCAGCTCTGGGCTCCTTCGCACCACGGGCTGGCGATGCAGCCGTATACGGCAGAATTGGCCCGCAACAAGCTCTCTCCCCAAATCGAAGAGATAGTCATCGGACAGCAGCGATACCGGGCGGAAGTTTCAGGGGACACCGGCTGGGTTATTGAACGCGGTCCGCAAGGCGAGAGCAGGTATCCGATGGTTCACGTGATGGGCGGCAAGAATGTGTACTACTTCTTAACAGCGATGGATCGTGGGCGGCTCCAGACTCTGCCCCTCGGGTACGACGTGAACAATAAGGAATGGTTCGACGTGGCCGCCAGCGGAGTGCGGCACTTTCCGGGTCAGACGGATGAACCAATACCGTGGAAGGACTGGCAGTACACCTTCAACACAGCGTGCTATGGATGCCATGTGAGTCAGGTCTCCACGAACTACGACCTGACAACCGACACGTACCGTACGGTCTGGAAGGAGCCGGGCATCAACTGCGAGACCTGCCACGGTCCTGCAGATGAGCATATTCGTGTCTGCGAGGCTGCGCCAAAGGGGACGGTGCCTAAAGATCTGAAAATTACACGGGGTGGGCGTGACTTTTCGAAGGAGCAGAACAACGCGACATGTTCCACGTGTCATGCCAAGGCGGTCGTGCTCACGGACACGTTTCGGCCGGGGGACAGATTCTTTGACCACTTTGGTCTGGTGACCCTCGAAAACCCTGACTATTACCCGGATGGTCGCGACCTGGGAGAGAACTATACGTACACTTCGTGGCTCATGAGCCCCTGTGTCAAGTCTGGAAAGCTCGATTGCCTCCATTGCCACACTTCCAGCGGTCGATACAGATTCAAGGCCGAGGACAAGGCCAACCAGGCTTGTATGCCCTGCCACAAAGACAAGGTCGACAATGCCACCCAACACACGCATCACAAGGATGACGGCCCGGGGAATACGTGCATTTCTTGCCACATGCCTATGACGGATTTCGCCCGGATGCTCAGGAGCGACCACTCGATGCTGCCGCCCACACCTGCTGCTACCATTGCCTTCTCATCGCCCAACGCGTGCAATCTCTGCCACACGGACAAGACTCCCCAATGGGCAGATAAAAAGGTTCGTGAATGGCGCACCCGAGACTATCAGGCGGCCGTCCTCAAACGGGCATCGCTGGTCGACGCGGCACGCAAGCGCGACTGGACCAATCTCCCGGAAATGCTTGATTATGTGACCAGCAAAGAACGTGACGAGATCTTTGCGACCTCCCTCATTCGCCTCGTGCGGGCTTCCGGGGACCCGCGGGTTGAGCCTGCCTTGCTCAAAGCCATCAAAGATCCGTCCCCTCTCGTACGCTCTGCGGCAGTAGAAGCCTTGCAAGATGTCCCTACGAGAGAGTCTGTCAAGACCCTAGTGGAAGCGACTGGCGATGACTACCGCCTCGTTCGTGTGCGCGCGGCAGCGTCGCTTGCCGGTTACCAAGACCTCCTATTACAGGGAGGTGAGAAGCAGGCAGTTGAGGCTGCGAACAAGGAGTACCTGGCTTCGATCATGTCGCGGCCGGACCAGTGGGAATCCCATTACAATCTCGGAAATTATTACCTCGACCAGGGGGATTTCCAGCAGGCCGTGGCATCGTATGAGACTGCGCTCAAGTTGGAGCCCCGCGCCGTACTCGCTATGGTCAACGAAGCGATGGCGTACGCCCGTATGGGAGAAAACCAAAAAGCCAACGATTCATTACAGAAGGCATTGGAGTTAGCCCCTGATAATGCTGCCGCGAATTTTAACATGGGGCTGCTCAAGGCCGAGGAGAATGATCTTATTGCGGCGGAGAAGCACCTTCGAGCAGCATTCAAAGCCGATCCTCAAATGGCTCAGGCCGCGTACAACCTCTGTGTGATTTTTGCCACGGACCGAATCGATGAGGCTATGGATTTCTGCAAGAAGGCGACTGAAATCCGGCCGGACCAACCCAGGTATGCTTATACGCTGGCCTTTTTTCAGCAACAGAGTGGAGACCTCGCCGGTGCTGCGAACGTATTGAATGAGCTCATAAGCAGGTGTCCGGCCTGTGCCGACGCTTACCTCGTCCTCGGCAGCATCCATGAGAAGCAAGGAAACCGTGATGAGGCCGAGAGGGTGTACGAGAGAGGGTTAGCTACGGACGGGATTTCGAATCAGCACAAGATTGCCATGAAAGTGCGGCTGGAGGTCCTGAAGTCTGGCCCAGGCGATGCTGAGAAGAAGTGAATTGCCTGCCCCAAGCCGTGGGCCCCGCAAATCTGGCTGCGAGCCCCCAGTGACGCAGGATTAACGGATCAACCCCTGAACTTCGAAAGGAGAGAACCGATGTCTTTCTTGCAGCACCTTTCTCGACACGTTGCTGTCTGCGGACTGGCCACTGCATGCCTCGTCTGTCTGTTGGGGACCGTGCCCATAGAAGCCCAGCGGATCACCGGGACGCCGGGTTCGCCCGACGCCACCACGACGATCAGCGGCAAGCAGCTTCCGCCTCCGGATCCCCCGTTTGGCGGCGTGATCAAGGACGATGCCTTGCAGTCGAAACCATGGTGGGCACCTCGTGTCGTGCCGCCCAAAGGAGCGCCCAACATCCTGCTGATCATCACGGATGATGCCGGGTTCGGCGTCCCGAGCACCTTTGGCGGGGTCATTCCGACGCCCGCTATGGATCGCGTCGCGAAGAGCGGCCTGCGCTACAACAACATCCACTCCACGGCGCTCTGCTCGCCGACGCGCGCTGCCTTGATTACCGGGCGCAACCATCACTCGGCCGGCTTTGGCGTTATCTCGGAGCAGTCCACGGGCTTCCCGGGCTACAACAGCATCATCGCCAAGGACAAAGCCACCATCGGCCGCATCCTGCTGGACAACGGGTACGCGACATCGTGGTTCGGCAAGGACCACAACACTCCGGCTTTCACGGCCAGTCAAGTCGGGCCGTTCGATCAATGGCCGACCGGCATGGGCTTCGAGTATTTCTACGGGTTCGTTGGCGGCGACGCGAACCAGTGGCAGCCCAACTTGTTCCGCAATACCACCCAGATCTATCCGTTCGACGGTAAGCCGGGCTGGAACCTGATCACCGCCATGGCCGACGACGCCATAGAGTATTTGTATCGAATTCACCAGACGGCACCTGAAAAGCCATTTTTCATCAAGTACGCTCCCGGCGCTACGCACGCGCCGCATCACCCGACCAAAGAGTGGGTCGAGAAGATTCGAGCCATGCACCTCTTCGACGACGGGTGGAACAAGCTGAGAGAGCGGATTTTTGAGAACCAGAAGCGCCTCGGCGTGATCCCGCCGGACACCGAGCTGGAGCCTTGGCCAACGAATGTCATCAAGAATTGGGACGACTGCACGCCCGAGGAGAAAAGGCTCTACATAAGACAGGCAGAGATCTTCGCCGCCTACGCGGCCTACAACGACCACGAAATCGGCCGAGTGATTCAAGCCATTGAGGACATTGGCAGGCTCGACAATACGCTCATCATCTACATCAACGGCGACAACGGCACCAGCGCGGAGGGCGGCCCGTTGGGAACACCCAACGAAGTCGCGTTCTTTAACGGAGTTGCCGTGCCCGTCGCTGAGCAGATGAAGTGGTACGACGTCTGGGGCACGGAACAGACCTACAACCACATGTCGGCCGGCTGGTCCTGGGCATTTGATACGCCTTTCACCTGGTTCAAGCAAAACGCCTCGAAGCTCGGCGGCATCCGTCAAGGCATGGTTATCTCCTGGCCGGAGCGCATCAAGGACAAGGGCGGCCTGCGCGAGCAGTTCATGCACGTCATTGACGTGGTGCCGACCCTCCTCGAAGTGACCGGCATCCCGGCTCCTGAATACGTAGACGGCATCAAGCAGGCTCCGATCGAAGGCACAAGCTTCGCCTACACCTTTGACGAGAAGAACACTAAGGAACCGTCCCGGCACAAGACCCAGTATTTCGAGATGATGGGCCAGTGGGCTCTTTATCATGACGGCTGGCTGTTGAGCACCGAGGTGAACCGCGCGCCGTGGGAGGCCTTCGGCGCAGCCAACCCCGACCCGCTCAACAATCAGGTCCTCGAGCTATACGACCTGACCAAGGATTTCAGCCAATCTCGGAACCTCGCCGAGAAGTATCCGGACAAAGTGGAAGAGATGAAGAAGATGTTCATCGAGGAAGCGAAGAAGTACCAGGTCTTCCCGCTGGACGCCTCGGTAGCGGCCCGTCTCGTGGCCCCGCGGCCGAACATCACCGCCGGTCGCACCGAGTTTGTTTACACCAAACCCATGGTAGGCCTGCCGCAGGGCGATTCGCCGTTCCTCCTCAACAGCTCCTACACTATCACAGTGGACATCGAAGTGCCCCAAGGCGGCGCCGAGGGGATGATCCTCACATCGGGCGGGAGGTTTGCCGGCTATGGCTTCTACCTCCTCAAGAGCAAGCCGGTGTTCCTCTGGAACCTCATAGACCTGAAACGCGTCAGGTGGGAAGGACCAGAGCTTGCTCCCGGCAAGCACACGATTGAATTCGACTTCAAGTATGACGGCCTTGGCGTGGGCACGCTGGCCTTCAACAATCTCAGCGGTCTCGGTCGTTCCGGTACCGGCACCCTCAAGGTGGACGGCAAGGAAGTGCAGTCCATCACCATGCCCCGTACGTTGCCGATGATCCTGCAATGGGACGAGAGCTTCGACATCGGCTCCGACACCCTGACCGGCG
>CAYZET010000077.1:0-15833 GCA_964477215.1 uncultured Syntrophaceae bacterium
CCAAATACGTAACCGTACTTATGAAATCCTGTAGTCAGCGCTTTCTCGCCGGGAGCTCGACAATGAATCGAGCGCCTCCTCCAGGCGCGTCCTTCACGCGGATAAAGCCATTGTGGTCCGCAACAATAGTGCTGACTATGGTCAACCCAAGGCCCGTGCCACCTTGCTTTCTCGTGAAATACGGCTCGAAAATCCTGTCTCGATCGCGCGCATCGATTCCGGGTCCATTGTCCGAGATTTCCACAGAAGCGATGGAAAGGGTCTTGTCGTACCGGGTCAGCACGCGTACAAAGCCTCCTGGGCCTGCTGCGGCAACCGCATTGTCGATCAGGTTGCCCATGGCGCGCCTGATCTGCTCCTTATCAAGGTCTAAGACAGGCACCGAGGGATCGGGAGAAAAAGAAAAGGAAATACCGTCGTTCCCGTGGAGGTAGAGCTTGACCACCTCCTCCAACAAGTCGTTGAGATTGTTGGGGACCGGATTTGCCGAAGGCATCCGTGCGAACTTCGAGAACTCGTTGACCATTGCCTTGAGCTGCTCCACCTGGTCCACGATCACTCGAGTGGCCTGATCGAGGACCTCCTCGTCTCCCGCTAGCTGCTGCATATACTTGCGTCTGAGTCGCTGGGCGTTCAATTGGATCGGGGTTAGCGGATTCTTGATCTCGTGAGCTATCCTGCGCGCCACCTCGCGCCAAGCGGCCATGCGCTGGGCTTTGATCAGTTGGGTCATGTTTTCAAAGACGAGAACAACCCCCAAATTTCGCTCCCCTTCATCCGCGAGACTATTTCCAAAGCAGATTAGCGTCACGATCCCCTCTGGAAAGGCGAGAGTCATCTGGCGCTCTATAGTCCCCGTCAGAGACTCTTCCAACTCCTCTAGAGCCTCTCGCACAGGGGCTGCAGAGGCTTCAGACAGGACTTCCAGCAGATGCATGCCAATGGGGTCTTCCTTCCGGATCCCTAGCAGCCGAACAGCGGAATCGTTTATCATGGTGACAGTCCCCTCAGCGTCGAGCGCGAGAACGCCTGAGGCCACATTCTTGAGCACCGTCTCCATGTACCTGCGGCGGCTTTCGAGGTCGATATTGACCCTCAGGAGCTCCTCTCTCCCTTTGCGCAGGTCGGCAGCCATTGCATTGAAGGACCGTACCAGCACGCCCAACTCATCATCTGCAACCGGCTCGATGTATACATCCAGGTTCCCGCTCGCTATCTGCTCGGTTCCTTCTGAAAGCTTCAGGAGAGGATCCGTGATATCCCTGGCCATGGACATGCCAAACCAGAATCCGATGAAAATGACCAGTAATGCCACCATGAGCAAGATGAGCACGTAAATAGTCTTCACCGGACCTTTCATCCTCTTCGCTTCCTGGTAATCTCCGTATGCATTAGATATGGAGAGCAGCCGGCCAGCAAGAGAAGTGGGGATGTAGTAGTCCACTACCAGCACGGCGTCCACCGCCTCCGAGCCGGTCGTCTTCAGGGGCGCAATCCCGCGAATGAGGTCACTTCCTCCGTCGAGGGGAATGATCTTGGTCGTGTCTTCCCCCTTGAATGCAATCTTCAGGAAGCTTGCACGGGGAGCGGGAAGAGTGATGTCCGCTGTAGTCTTGTCTCGACTGGAAACAGGGGGAGAGCCGTCGCGGAAATAGACCTGCACGGAGCTGAGGTTGTGGGCAATTCGCCAGGAATCGAGAGCGTCTTGTAGCTCAGGCCTGCGGGATTTGTCTAGAAAGCGGTCGTCATTGATGAGACCCGCCAACCTCGCTCCCTCTTGAGAAACCTTATCCGATGCGTTCTTGTAGTACGCCTGAGCGACAACCAGCGATGATTGGAGGGACTCTTCCACCTGGGTCTTGAACCAGCTCTCGATCGTGGTGTGCAGCACCCCGGCGCTCGCGATGAACAGCACAACGGTGGGAACCAGTGTCAGGGCTACAAACGCCAGCGTGATCCGGGTTTTCAGGTGTGAGCCCAGCACCCTTCCACGACGCTCGAATACCAGCTTAAAGAAATTCCGGACCAGGAAGAATATGATCAGAATGAGCAGGAGCGTAACCACGGTGAGCAGGGCAAACAAGAGCAGGTGTCCGGCAAAGGGGATGTCCTCCGCCGAGCGGGCGATACGCGACTCGAGAAGGAATATGAGCGCAAGCGCGATCGCTGCAAATACTGCTACAAGCAGCTCGCGCCGTCGCTTCCTTTTTTCCTGCTCCAACGTAAGCACCCGTTTCACTCGTCCGGTCCCGTCATGGAGTAAAGCTCATCATCCGTGAATCCGAAATGGTGCCCAAGCTCATGAATGATTACCTCTCGGACCACCGCTGACAAATCCCTGATACCCTGGGCAGCCCGCATAATGGGTTTTCGATACAAGATAATCGTCTCGGGAAGTACTGATGTGGAGAAGAAGCTGCGGTTGGACAAAGGCACGCCGACATAGAGCCCTAAGAGACCCCACTTGGACTGGATGCCCATCGATACGAGGGTCTCCCTGTCAGGGAATTCCTCGATAAGGATCTCCACATTCTCCATGCGCTCACGAAACTCTTGGGGAATTTGATCCAAGGCTTCTGCCACCTTTTGAGCGAAGAAATCTTTTTCCGACTGAGCGCGATCCATATGCTTCGTGTCCGACCGGCAGTCTGTTGGCTTGACACGACGGTATCGTTGTGCCAGTACGGTCGTGTACCAGAAAATCGGGGAAATGAAAAGGTGAGGGGTACCCCTGCAGGAAAACAAGTCGTCGTAGTAGGTCTCGGGAACCCTGGCCCGGCCTATGCCTCCCATCGCCACAATATCGGCTTTGTCCTGGTCGATACACTAGCCCGCGAAGCGCAAGCATCATGGAGGGCAGGCCGAGAGAAGCTTGAGACATGTACCATTGAGTTGGAAGGGAGCCAGGTAGTTCTCCTCAAGCCCCTGACATTCATGAATCTCAGCGGGCACGCCGTGCTTCCTGTACTTAAGAGATCAAATGCCGATCCTGCGAGAATGATCGTAGCGCATGACGATATGGACTTGGCCGCGGGAACGGTTAGAATCAAGGTGGGTGGAGGCGACGGAGGCCACAAAGGGATCAGATCCATCGCGGACTCATTGCGATTCCGGGATTTTATACGGGTCCGACTCGGGGTGGGCAGACCCCCGCACGGAATCCCTCCGGAGGACTTTGTGCTGAGCGATTTCAGACCGGAAGAAGCTGAGATCCGGAGAAATCTCATCTCCGCCGGAATGATCGCAGTGCGGCTTGTGATCAGGGACGGGGTAGGGGCTGCTCAAAACGCGCTACATTCCGGGAGGTTACCAGCAGTGGCCGGAGCAGGAGGGCTGTAACCAAGGTTTTTTGCTTGCGTATTTCTCGTGTGTGCACTAAGGTAGTTTGTCTTGGTTGCCAAGGGCACCTACGACAGGGGGTTATGGAATGAACGAAACGATGGTATGTGAGGATCATGCTCCGTTCAGGAAGATGCTTCGGCCTGTGATCAGGGCTCTGAGGACTGCCTACATCCAGGGTACAACTGTAGTGAAGCTCATGCCGTCAGAACGAGCGATCCAGCTCTATTACAAGTACCGGCGCAAGAGCTATGATTTGCAGTGGGCGATTGACCCGGGATACAAGAAGGGGCTGAGACATCTCGTTGAACTGATTGTCGAATCTGAGGATCGGGTCCTTGACGTCGGCTGCGGCACAGGTTCCGCTACTGTAGTGGCAGCTCAAAAGGCCAGAGAAGTCGTAGGGATTGATTTGTCCCCCGACATGATAGAGCTGGCGGAAGAAAAAATAGCGAAAAAGGGGCTGGCCAACACCACCGTGTTTGTGGCCTCTGTGGAGGAGTATCATCCGACCCAGCCTTACGACAAGGTGATTAGCTCGTTCATGATTCCTCACGTGAAGCCGACTCTGAGACCCGCTATCTATGAGTGTATGTTCAACTTTCTCAAGCCTGGTGGAACTGTGGGACTGTTTGGCTCCCGGGGAGAGGTCTGCGATGTCTACGAGACCCGGTCCGAAATTGAAACGAACCTGGCACTGGCAGGATTCCAAGACGTTGAGTTGCACGACGTGTATGACATATATCGGATCGCGATAGCCCGGAGACCGTAACTGACGCGATAGTCTTGCTTGCAGACGTTGAAAACAAAACCCCCGGCTCACGCTAGTGACCGGGGGTGAATGTTTTTGTGGATGTGGCCGCCCCTTTCTTGCTGGATGTATCCCCTACCGTGCGACCGATCAAAAGTCAGGGGTCAACACGATCCGCTTCAGAAGCGTGCCGCTGTGCGCTTCCTCAAAGGACTCGCCGATCGACGACATGGGACGGACATCGACGAGCGAATCGATCTCTATTTTGCCAGACTGCACTAGCTCAAGGACCTTGGGATAGTATTTGGGCAAGCATCCCCAGGTCCCAATGATTTCAGCATCAAAGGCCATCAGTTTCGACATCATGTACGAGCTTTTCGCCATTCCGAAGCCAACCACTATCAGCTTGCCTATGAAGCCCAGCAACCCGAGAGCCACGTCCTGAACCGGACCCACTCCCGTGCATTCGAAAATCTTCCAGCCCACATTGTGCGGGACGCCCGCTTCTTTTGCTATGTTCCTGAATTCCTGTTGAATTGCCTTGAAGTCTTTGTCTTTGGAATTGATCGTGTAATCTGCTCCCAGAGCGAGGGCGCGCTTCAGCTTCTCCTCATGTCTGGCGAGACCCACAATGGGCTTGGCCCCGAATGTCTTGGCTACTTGGGCCATGTAGACACCCACACCGCCCGTCACACCGGTTATGAGAACTGGATCGCCCGCTTTCACCTCTGCGCGGATGGCTGCCTGGTAGGGGGTGGTCACAGCGTCTGCTATAACCGCGAAATTCTCCAATGGCCTGTCCTTGAGGTCGTCGATGACGCACAGATCCGCTGCAGGTACAGGAATGTAATCAGCGAATCCCCCGTACATTCCCAGCGAGTTTCCCGGCATCTTCTGCTGCAAGCATCGATTTCCCCTGTCCTGGGCGCAGATATCGCAGTTGTTGCAGGGCATGACAGCCGGAACGATCACGTTCTTGTTCAGCCAGGAGTCCGCACCGGGTCCCGCGGCAACGACTGTGCCGGAGATCTCGTGTCCGAGCGTAAGAGGGGGCTTGGTAACCGTGGGGACGCCGTCATAGAAATAGCCGAGGTCCGTATGGCAAACGCCGCATCCGGCCACCTTCACGAGCACTTCTCCCTGCCCCAGCTCGGGAACAGGAATGTCGGTCTTCTTTAGCTCTCCTGGGGCTGTTATCTTTTTCGTTTCCGCATCGAATGTGGGCCCCTTTACCATTTGCCAGGTTTGAATCTTCTCCGGAATGCTCACCGCTGCACCTCCTATGTTTTGGCACTAAACGCTTTGACCTCTCCAACACAAATAAGAGACCCTCTGACAGCCGATCACCCACTAACCGGAAGAGCGAAGGGTCTTGGGTCACTCCCAGGGTATTCGTCCTTAGCATCTTCTGTCAAGGGAAATCTCGGCACGTCGACCAATAGGAGCAGCTACGCATATCATGTTATGATTAAAGGAGAAGAAGATAGCGATTCCCGAAGTTGTCTGATCGGCAACGTTCACAATACCGAACCAACAGCCTCAGTAAGAATCAAGATACGACTCGAACAATCTCATCACTTCTCGCGTCACAGGACCAGGGGCGCCGTCCCCAAGAACAAGATCGTCTACTCGGGTAACCGGCAAGACATTGCGTGTCGTAGATGCAAGAAACGCTTCACGAAATGACGGGATCTGCTCAACGCGCACGGAAACCTGACGAAGTCGAGGCCTACCAGCTCTCTCGAGGAGCTCCAGCACGACTTTTCGCGAAATGCTGTCGAGTATCCGCCCGTCCAACGGAGGAGTGAGAATGTCACCCGCCTCGTCCACGAAGAACACCGTGAACGTCGATCCCTCGAGAATTGTCTGGCGATCTTCGGGGCATACGAACATGACATCAAACGCGTTCCGCAGCGGTACGACGGTTTGGTGAGCAACAATCGCGCCGACGTAGTTGAGGAGCTTGACATCAGCGTACATGCGCTGGTGCACAAACGTAGACAAAGCTACCCCTGTCTCGTAGCTCTCAGGAAGTGGCGGGACGAGGGGTTGCGCGGCTATGTACACATGGGCTCCGACGGACGCCTTCTTCATCGTGGCTCCTACCAGCCCTCCACTCAAAATGATGTTGAGGAGCAGCTCAATTTGGCCATCGAGCTCACGATTCCGTGCAATAACCCCATTCACCAGCTTTCGAAGGCCGTCCTTCGGGATCGGAGGCGTCATGAAGATAGAGGCTGCAGAGGTGTAGAGCCGGTCAAGGTGATCTTCGAGGCGGAAAGCTTTCCCCCTGATGGTTCTGCATGCGGTGAACACCCGGTATCCCCGAATGGTGCCACTGATATCGTCCCAGTAGGGGAATACCAACTCTTCTGTGGGCACGAAACGGTCGCGTTGATACGATATAATGGCTAAATCCTCCTATGTTTCAGGAGAGTCGGCTCTCAAAGAGAGATACCGTGTATATCGCAAAAAGGGTTGCTGCGCAACCATTCAACCTCGTCGCTTCAGGCATTTGGCAGCCCCTTGGTGAAGGAGAATGTGGAACCCGATGTCCTTTTCCCTATCACGCACCTGCGTCAGATTTCTTGAGCCACCGTGCAGCCTCTCCATAGAAGTAGGCTCCAGCCAATCCACCAATGAAGTCCGCAAGCACGTCCCCCACCTCCACGGCCCTTCCGGGAACGAATGACTGATGGAGCTCATCCGAGATTCCGTAGGCCAGACAGACCAACGATGCACCAATGACGGTCCTGAGTGGCGAAAGCCCGAATCCTCGAGAGATTGCTCGTGCGACCAGCCACCCAAGCCCCGAATACACAACGAAATGAGCAATCTTGTCGGTGAATCTCGACGGAAGATCCGGCAGCTTCTCCATCGACGACGCATAAAAGATCATGCTGCAATACAAAACGACCGGCAGCCACAATCGCAACTTACCCATTGCTCCTCGTTCAGTTAAGGGAACTTGCAGATCACGGGCGCGGGAAGCAATTATGGACAATGCAATATGAAATTGTCGGCATTGCCATGAATAGGCATTATGCTGCTTTTCCACAGCATTTCTTATACTTCTTGCCCGACCCGCATGGACAGGGTGCATTTCTCCCTATCTTCTCCGCACTGCGGCGAACGGTCTTCTTGCCAGCACCTGAAGCCGAGTCAGACGATCCGTGGGACAGCACCATCTCGCGCTCCTGCTTGGGCGCCAACTCCGAGACTTCCTCTTCTGCTGCGAGCTTGACGAGCAAGAGGGTCCGAACCGTCTCGGCCTTGATTCGCTCACTCATGTCCAGAAACAGCTCGTATCCCTCTTTCTGGTATTCCTTGAGCGGGTCGCGCTGACCGTACCCGCGAAGCCCGATCCCATCCTTGAGGTGGTCCATGCTCAAGAGATGGTCCTTCCACTGGTTGTCAACCGACTGGAGCATGACGAACTTCTCCAGCTCACGCATCATCTGTGGCGTGAATTCCTTTTCCTTGCGGTTGTACGCTGCCTTGACGTCCGTAGTAAGGTAATCCGTGATTCCACTTCTGTTCCGTTCGGAAGCAGGCAAGGATTCAAAGTTGAACCGTATGCCGAATTGACCCCAACACGCTTCCGCCAGCCCCGCAAGATCCCAATCATCGAAATGAGTGCGCTCGTCGGTAAAGGTGTCCGCCAGGTTCTCCACGACGTCGTCGATCATGTCGAACACGGTATCTTTCAGATTCTCTCCCGACAGGATGAATTTGCGTTGTGCGTAGACCACTTCACGCTGTTTGTTCATCACGTCGTCATATTCCAGAAGATGCTTTCGTATGTCGAAGTTGTGGGCTTCCACCTTCTTTTGTGCGTTTTCAATGGCTTTGGTGGTGTAACGGTGCTCGATGGGTTCGCCTTCCTCCATTCCCACTCGTTCCATAATCATCCGGACCCGATCGCCCCCGAAGATCCGCATAAGGTCGTCGCCAAGTGCCACGTAGAACCGGCTGGACCCCGGATCTCCTTGCCGTCCTGAGCGGCCGCGAAGCTGGTTGTCAATTCGCCTGGACTCATGCCGCTCAGTGCCGAGAATGTGTAGGCCACCGGCCGAGATTACCTTTTTCTTTTCCTCTTCGCACTGTCGCTTGCATTCTTGCAAGATCTCAGCGTACTCAGGCGTGCCGGGGCCGGTTTTCGATTTCGACTTGGCCAGGAATTCGGGATTGCCTCCCAAGAGGATGTCCGTGCCGCGGCCCGCCATGTTCGTGGAGATGGTCACTGCTCCGAAGCGGCCGGCTTGGGCGACGATCTCGGCTTCCAGCGCGTGGTTTTTCGCGTTCAGCACGTTGTGGGGGATTCCCAGCTTCTTCAGCCGCCTGGACAGATACTCGGATTTCTCAATGGAAATGGTGCCCACGAGGACGGGTTGCCCTCTCTTGTGACAGTCCCGAATCTCCTCGATAGTGGCATCGAATTTCTCATCTTCGGTCTTGTAAATGAGGTCAGAATTGTCAATGCGAATCATAGGGAGGTTCGTCGGTATTACTACGACATCGAGATCATAAATCTTCTTGAATTCGGCGGCTTCGGTGTCAGCGGTTCCTGTCATTCCCGCCAGCTTTTCGTACATACGGAAGTAATTCTGAAAGGTGATGGTTGCTAAGGTCTGATTCTCGTTCTCGATCCGCACCCCTTCTTTGGCCTCGAGAGCCTGATGGAGGCCGTCCGAGTAGCGGCGGCCAGGCATGAGTCTCCCGGTGAATTCATCGACGATGATCACCTGCCCGTCTTTCACTATGTAGTCCACGTCCTTCTTGAAGAGAGTGTGAGCCTTGAGAGCCTGATTGACATGGTGGAGCGTTTCCATCTGTGCGGGGTCATAGAGGTTGCTTACGCCAAGAGCCTTTTCCACCCGAGCCACCCCTTCCTCGGTCAGAACAACGCTTCTGGCCTTTTCGTCTACCGTGTAGTGGGTTTCTTTCTTAAGGCCCGGAATGACACGGTTGATTTTGTAATACTTGTCCGTGTTTTCATGGGTCGGTCCGGAAATGATCAGAGGAGTTCTCGCCTCATCGATGAGAATGCTGTCGACCTCGTCCACAATGGCATAATGAAGATCTCGCTGAACCATATCATCGAGGGAGAATTTCATGTTGTCACGAAGATAATCAAACCCGAACTCGTTGTTCGTGCCGTACACCACGTCGCAAGCGTACGAATTGTGGCGTTCCTCGTCGTTCATCTCATTTACGATGACCCCAACGGTGAGACCGAGGAATCCGTAAATGCTCCCCATCCACTCTGCGTCTCGTCTTGCCAAGTAGTCATTGACAGTTACCACGTGAACGCCCTTTCCTGTCAGTGCGTTCAAATAGACGGGGAGAGTGGCGGCAAGAGTCTTCCCTTCTCCTGTCTTCATTTCGGCAATTTTCCCTTGGTGCAGAACCAGGCCCCCTATGATCTGAGCGTCAAAATGCCTCATGCCGAGTGTTCTCACCGAGGCCTCCCGAACGAGGGCGAAGGCTTCCGGGAGCAAATCGTCGAGCGCTTCTCCGGCTGAAAGCCGCTGTTTGAGCTCGTCGGTTTTGCTCCGCATGGCTTGGTCCGATAGCGCCTTCACGGCCTGTTCCAGCTCGCCTATTCGCTGGACGATCGGCTCGAGCTTCTTGAGATCTCGCTCATTCTTGCTACCAAAGAGTCTTTTCGCTATTGCGCCTATCATGGTTAATTCCTCTCTAGTGCGTAGGGGATGCCCCTCTTCGATTGCTCAGCTCTGTCCCCTGCCATCTTCCTTATAGCCGAGCGCCATTGCATTGGCTTGAGATACTGGGAACCGGCGAACTAAGCTCACGTGACGCAGCGTTCCTGCAACAGAAATTCACGGCACTTTTTGCAGAAGCAAGATAGTCCCATTCGAGGGTAGAGGTCATTCTGCGTCACTATACCAGACAAAACTCTTGGCCGGAGGTTCAGGAAAGGTGAAAAAAAAGCGATCTTCATGGCTCCGCCTCCCTCCCCGGGCAATTCCGGGGCCGTGTTGACGCAAACCATTGCGGCCTCAGGCAGGGAATTCTCTAGCACAGCGCACACTCCCTGTCAACGCGGCCCCATCCGTCACATCTACGAAACTCGGGCCTGCAGCGACAATTCGATTTTCTGGGAGTCAGTCCGACCATGGTGACGATGCCCGCCCCACGGCATCCTAGTAGCAAAGCTCTTTTACCTGAGGTCCAAGAAAGAGAAGCACGGTTTCGAGCCTCTCTCTATCAGAGCCTGGTTCACCTTTTACTTCTATTTATCCGTTTATTATTGCTTTTCTATCTGGATCTGATATCATCGGCCCCATTGAACAGGAGCAGGAGGTTTCCCGATGAGTCTCCAGCACAGCCTCTTGCTGATCGTAGCAGGATGGTGTGTCCTCGTCATTTCCGGGTGTACTGACGACACTTCTGGCTTGAAGCACAAGATCGCTGAACTGGAAAAGAAGGTCGAGAAGCAGCAGAAAGAAATGGGCGAACTGGCTTCACGATTTTCTCCCCAGAAGGACTTCAGTGCAGACATCCAGAGGATAGAAGATCAGCAAGAGCGGATTTCCGAGATACTGAAGACGCAGGTAGAGCCGGTAAATAGCCGTCTTGAGGAGTTCCGGGAGTGGGCTCAAGAAGCCCAGAAGGAAAGAGATGAAGTGAAGCAGAAGCTCAACAGCCTCGGACAAGCCTCAGCAGAATCCCAGAAATCGGCCGAAAATGCGTCGAAAGAAGTGCAGCGCCTCATGCGGGACTATGTGGCGAGCAAGAAAAAGCTGAAGAGTCTTTCCGACGAAGTGGAGGGTCTTGCGAAGGGATTGACCGAGATGCGGAAGGACCTGCTTGACAACAATACAAAGCTCGTCGCCGCGGTGAAGAAAACGTTGCCGAAAGTGCGTGATGCAGCGGTGGAGCAGCTCAGGGAGCGGCTCGTCCCCCTCGAGAAAACTTTAACCGGTCTTCAGAGCGGGCTGGAACATGACCGTAAGGTCATTGAATCGCTGTCTCGGGTGACCGGTCAAGATTTCGGTAAGGAAGTCCGAGCCTTGACAGGGAGACTCAAAGAGCTGGAGGAGATCATGGCTTCCCAGAAGGCATATCTTCTGGAAATCGGAGCAAAGGTCCACGACATCGAAACGCAATTGCGTCGATTGTTCGGGCATACGGGGAATCCCGGTCCTGTATCCAGCAGATAAACGTGCCTCAAATGGCCTTCTAGCCGCGTACCTCTTTGATGGCTTCCTCAAAGCCCTTCAAAGCACCTGTGATTGTCTCGTCGGATACGCAGTATGCGATGCGGAAATAGCCAGGTCCCCAGAATCCCGTACCCGGGACAACGAGGATGAGCTTCTGCTGAAGCCGGCTGACGAATTCCACATCGTCTGCGATTGGGGATTTTGGAAAAAGGTAGAAGGCACCTTCGGGTCTTACGCATTCGTATCCGAACGACGTGAGCGCATCGTACAGCGTGTCTCTCCTTCGCTTGTAAACCGATACGTCTACAATATCTCGCAACACGTCCTTCACTGTTCGCTGAATGAGGGCTGGTGCGTTTACGAAGCCGAGTATGCGGTTCGTTAGAATGAGCCCGTCCATGGTCAAGGACAGCTCGTTCATTCTGGGGCTTACGGCTATGTATCCGAGACGCTCTCCTGCCAGGGAAAGATCTTTTGAGAAGGAAGTGACCACAATGCTGTTACTGCAGGCTTTGAGAATGCTGGGCACCTGGACACCGTCGTACGTAATGCCGCGATACGGTTCGTCCGAGACGAGGACAACCGTCCGTCCGAGCTCCTGGCTTTTTCTTTCAATCAAGGCAGCCAAGTCTCTGATATCACCGTCCGAGTAGACTCGGCCCGTGGGGTTGTTCGGTGAATTTATGAGCACCACTGCTGTCTTGGGTGTGAAGGCCTGTTCCATGGCCGCAAGGTCGAGCGAGAAATCGGACTTGGTGGCCACCGGCACAACCGTGCCCCCATGGTTGTCTGCGTAGAAGACGTACTCGACAAAAAAGGGTTTGGGGCAAAGGACTTCATCCCCCTGATTCAAGAGGGTTTTCAAGACGACATTGAGTCCGCCGCCGGCACCCACGGTCATGATGACCTCATTCTCACTGATATCTGCCCCCTCGTCCTGCCTGATCTTTTCTGCTACCGCCCGGCGGACGTCCGGCAAGCCAGCGTTGGGCATATATCCGTGAATGCCTGGCGATGGATCGGAGGCGGCCTTTACCATTGCTTCCTTCACGGCTTGGGAAGGCTCCAGATTAGGATTACCGAGACTGAAGTCGTAGACATTTTCAGGGCCGTGCTCCTTCTTGAGGCGAGCTCCTTCTTCGAACATCTTCCGAATCCAGGATGCCCGGTTAATAAACTCCGAGATTTTTGGCGACACAGGCATGATCATCTCCTCCCCAATGTACAAACGAAAGCCCGGCTCTCGAATCTGTATCCAGGTGATTTGCCGGGCTCCCGACCTTGCATCAGCCCTGTATTTTTTCAGGGTTCTTTATCTTAACATAAGAGGGTACTTAGTGTCAACGAGTATGAGATCCCTCTGAGCTGTCGGCCTTCTTGTGATATACTACATGGTACAGTACATTGAGCCTAGCGGCAATAGCTACCGGGGGGTCTGTTTGAACCCCGCCGCTGTGCAAGATTGGTGTCAATCTTGCCCGTGCCCCATTATGGTAGCGTGGGCCGCAATTCTCAACGTGTGGCACTGCGAAAAATAACCGGTGCAGTTTTCGGATCCGACTACTCGCCTTGGAGCCTAAGCCAGCCCTGAGATTCGGGTGGAATTGGTTTTCCGGGAATTTGCGAAGAGGGAGGGTAAGAGTTATTTGTCTCGAGCAGTCGTCTTGGCTATTCTCGCCGCTGCGCTCGTCCAGATTTGGCCGACTCAGGGAATTGCTGGGAAGGACGAAGTAGATAGAGGTTTGCAAGCCCTGCGGAAAGGACGGGTCGATGCCGCGATCGATATGTGGACGAGAGCGATAAAGAAAAATCCCAAGTCTTACGCCGCGCACGTGAATCGCGGCAGTGCCTACCTTCTGGCGGGGCACGTGTTGCGGGGCATTCGGGATTGGCATGAGGCCGAAAATCTCGCACCCGCGTTCGCTTACGCCGTGTATAAAGGCGACTTCATTCCGGAAGTGAACCACAACGCGGAGATGCTCAACTTTGCAGCCCCCTTGGAGATCGATCCCGATCATATTGCTTCCGTTCTCATGATGGGGGCCGCGTACCTGGAATTCGGACAGATCGAAGAGGCCGCAGAGTTGTACAAGAAATCCGTAGACCTCACAAGCAACCCTCTGCTCAAGAGTCAATTGGATCATTGGCTTGCCACGCTGGATCAGTAGTGTCGCCCGAGGTCCGCAGGGCTGACTCGACCTGAATCGAGGTCAATCCGTTCGGGCCGCGGTAAAGTGAGATCCGGCAATCAGGTCGTCGTTTTTGTTGACATGGGTGCCTCAGGGGCTTATGGTAAGTGATTGTTCAAATGTCTAAGGGAGTAAAACCGTGAAAGGCCGTATCGAAATCCAAAAGGAGCGCTGCAAGGGGTGCGGGCTATGCATCGCCGTGTGTCCGAAGCAGAGGATAGAGATCTCCTCCGACTTGAACACGAAGGGTTATTATCCCGCACGGTTCTGCGAAGAAGACGTCGAAGCGCCAGCCGAGCGATCGTGCACAGGGTGTGCTCTCTGTGCTGTCACATGCCCCGACCTGGCCATAGAGGTATACAGGCATACCAAGGATGAGAGCTCTACCGAAAATTCTGAAACAGACGATACTGAAATAAAGGAAGGGTGACATGGGCTCAAAAGTTCTCATGCGCGGCACCCACGTGCTGGGGGAGGCGGCTGTCCGGGCCGGATGCAGGGCCTATTTCGGCTATCCCATAACGCCGCAAAACGAGCTCCCGGAGTACATGGCGGCTACGTTCGCCAAAATGGACGATGCCGTCTTTGTTCAGGCGGAAAGCGAGCTCGCTTCCATCAACATGGTCATAGGGGCAAGTGTTGCAGGAGCACGAGTCATGACCTCGTCTTCCAGCCCAGGTATTAGCCTGAAGCAGGAAGGCATTTCATACCTTGCCGCCATGGAATTGCCGGCGGTGATCGTGAACATGATGCGAGGCGGACCGGGGCTTGGGAATATCGCACCGGCCCAGGGCGACTATTTTCAAGCGACCAAAGGCGGGGGACACGGCGACTACAGGCTCATCGTGCTGGCCCCTTCTTACGGACAGGAAATCGCCGACATGACTCGCCAGGCTTTTGACCTGGCAGATAGATATCGTACGCCAGTCATGATCCTCGGAGATGGAATGATGGGGCAGATGATGGAACCCGTGCAATTTCCGGATCCCATAGCTCTCTCAGAACTGCCCCCCAGGCCATGGAAGCTGGACGGCGCTAAAGGAAGGCCAAGCAGAATCGTATGCTCCCTGTGGTTGGATCCGGCTATCGAAGAAGAGGTCAACTGGCGCCTCGCCAGAAAATACGACATGATAAGCAACGAGATTCCTGACCAAGAGATGTATCTCATGGATGACGCTGAGCTCGTTGTAGTCGCATATGGCACTGCCGCGCGCATAGCCAAGGGTGGTATCCAACGGGCAAGAGAAAAGGGCGTCCGAGCGGGCCTATTCAGACCGAAAACCCTGTGGCCCTTTCCTACCAAAGCATTGTCGGAACTGAGTCGCTATGTGGACCGTATGGTGGTGTTCGAGATGAGCACCGGCCAGATGGTCGAAGATGTCAAGCTCGCTGTGCTCGGCCGATGTGATGTATTTTTTCACGGTCGTCCAGGCGGCATCATCGCAACACCCGAGGAACTGGAGCGAGTCATCACGCTCCAGTACAGGCGAGCTAATTCCCGCAGGTCAGGAAGCGAGTCGGGCCTCCGATACGGTCCTTCACTGAGTCTGGTAAGCTCTCAATGATCGACCCGCCAGCGGAATCAACACGGGGATCGGTGCAGAACGAGAGATTCAGGGACCAGAGGAACAAGGAGCGGATGACGTGAAGAAGATCTTTGCAAGACCTGATGCCCTCAAGGACACCCCGTTTCACTACTGTCCCGGCTGTGGGCATAGCATTATTCACCGGCTCGTAGCTGAAGTCATAGACGAGCTGGGAATCAAGGACCGTACGATTGGTGTGCCCCCTGCTGGATGCGCTGTACTTGCGTACAACTACTTCGACTTTGATATGTGCGAAGCTCCACACGGACGCGCCGCTGCAGTCGGTACGGGGATCAAGAGAATCCTCCCCGACAGAGTAGTGTTCACGTACCAAGGCGACGGGGATATTGCAGCCATTGGCACGGCGGAAACAATACATGCTGCCAATAGAGGTGAGCGCATTACGGCCATTTTCGTAAATAACGCGGTCTATGGAATGACCGGCGGACAGATGGCGCCGACCACGGTATTGGGGCAGGTGACCACCACTTCGCCTGGCGGGAGAATGCCGTTACGGGACGGGTATCCTCTCGACTTGAGCGAGATGCTGGGAATTGCAGCCGGAAGCGTGTACATAGAGAGAACTGCGGTTTCAAGCCCCAAGAACATCCTGAAGACCAAAAAGGCGATCAAGAAAGCTTTTCAGGTGCAGCTCGATCAAAAAGGATTTTCTCTGGTCGAGATTCTCTCCCCATGCCCCACGAACTGGAAAATGACTCCCATTGCAGCGGTGAAATGGGTTGAAGAGACAATGACGAAATACTTTCCTCTGAAGGTGATC
>CAYZET010000078.1:0-2026 GCA_964477215.1 uncultured Syntrophaceae bacterium
ACGGGAATCAATTCGTAAGCCGCATCCAGCCCCAAATAGACTCTGACGAATGACGAGATATCCGATAACTTGGCTTCCAGATTTTCCTTGCCCAAATGGGTCAAATCCAGATAGACGAAATCTTTCCCGTCTATTCCTCTGCCGTTTCGTATCTCCGTGACTATAGCCCGGGAGATCATGTCTCTGGGTGCAAGATCCTTTATCGTCGGCGCATAGTCCTCCATAAAGCGGTGGCCGTCCCTGTTCCGCAACACGCCGCCTTCACCTCGAGCAGCCTCGCTGATCAGCACCCCAAGCCCATAGATGCCCGTTGGATGGAACTGGACGAACTCCATGTCTTGGAGCGGGATTCCCGCCCGATATGCGTAATAGACCCCATCCCCGGTGTTTGCGTGGCAATTGGATGTGGTGTGGAATACTTTTCCAAATCCTCCTGTGGCAACCATGATCGCACGCGCATGGATCGTGTGAACTTCTCCGGTGGCGACATTGTAGACCAGAATTCCTGAGACTCCTTTTCCGTCCCGGATGAGATCAACCATCTGAAGCTCCGAATAGATGGTGACCCCGTGTCGGACAGCCTCTCCATACAATGTGTCGAGAATGACCCGGCCGGTTCGATCCGCTGCGTAGCATGTGCGCTTTATTGGAGCCGCTCCGAAATCCCTCGTATGTCCGCCGAAGGCTCTCTGCGCTATTTTACCTTCGAACGTTCTGTTGAAAGGAACCCCCAGGTGCTCGAGCTCATATACCGCTCGGGGAGCGTCTTTCGCCATGATTTCGGCTGCATCCTGGTCCGCGAGATAATCCCCGCCCTTCACCGTGTCGTACATGTGCCATTCCCAGGAATCAGGCTCTTCATTGCCAAGCGCCGCTCCGATTCCGCCCTGGGCTGCCCCGGAATGAGAGCGTGTAGGAAAGACCTTGCTCACCACAGCCGTGTCGATCGATCCTGCTACCTCAAGGGCAGCACGGAGACCGGCCAATCCTGCGCCTACGATGACGACATCATGCTTGATAGCCATAGACCCCCCTGAGCGAAAACACTATGGACGAGTGCACACCCTGCATTTCGGCTTCCAGCACAAAACCGGGAGCCAGGTGCGGCAGTTTCCCTTTCGAGCTCACGCTATACATCCGAACAGGAAAGACGTCACATCAACACAATGTAACTAATGAGTTTCTGCCTGTTGTCGCGCGTCGACAGACTCGTATTCGCACCCCATGAGCCCGCAATACTGCCCTACGTATTCGGCTTGAGGCCTGTAAAGCATTGGTTTTTCCTGGGCATCCCCGAACTTTTCTTCAATAATGTGGCTGCACCATCCGGCCACGCGGGAAATGGCAAAAATAGGGGTGAACAGGTCGTGAGGAATGCCCATCATGTGATAGACGGGAGCACTGAAAAAATCGACGTTTGGCCTTATGTTTGATTTCCCCCGTCTGTCGAACTCATCTGTGGCGACCTTTTCAACGGTTTTCGAGAGCCGATCCCACTTCTCCATACCTTTGCTTTCTCCAAGACGGGTCGCCATCCGTTTGAGGTAGGTAGCACGTGGATCTATGGTCTTGTACACCGCATGTCCCATGCCCATGATTCGATCTCCGCGATCTATCCGGTCCCGCACCCACGCCCCAATGTCCGGTTCCGATTCGATCTCCATGAGCATTTTCATCACTCGCGTATTCGCGCCCCCATGGAGGCTTCCTGATAGAGCTCCTATCCCCGCAGACACAGCCGCGTACATGTGGGCTCGTGTGGAGCAGACTTCTCTGCAGGCGAACGTGGAGGCATTAAACGTATGATCGGCATGAAGAATGAGACAACAGTCAAGATCTCGGGCAGTCTGGGCATCCGGTTTCTCACCTGAGAGCTGCCAGAGAAAGTTCGCCGCGTGAGATAGCGACTCGTCCGGCTCGAGCGGATCGAGGCCATTTCTAATCCTATTCCAGGCCGCTGTGATCGCGGGTATTCCCGCAATAAGCCGTGCAGACATCCGAAGATTGGCATCCCTGTCTTCTCCAT
>CAYZET010000078.1:2036-9192 GCA_964477215.1 uncultured Syntrophaceae bacterium
ACATGGGCACGCAAGCCTGCAGGACGTCCATAGGATCGCTGTTGCTCGGCCATGTCGTCATACAGGTGTAGATGAAATCCGGGATTCGTCGGGCTCGTTTCACCTCGCTCTCAAAGGCCTTAAGCCGCGATTCAGAAGGCAGATGCCCTCTTAAGAGAAGATAGGCTGTTTCCATGAATGTGGATTTCTCGGCGAGCTCTTCAATTCGGTACCCTCGATAAATGAGAATTCCCTTGTCCCCATCAATAAAGCTGATCTTGGTGTCAGCTACCGCGACGCCTCTCAAACCAATGTTTTTCACCGAAACTACTTCCGCCATTGATGCTCCCCTCCAAGACGCTCGATTTCCTCAGGTATTCTCAGCCGATATTCAGCAACATTCTTTTCAGAGGGGCCGGGCATGAGGCCCCTCCATGGTGGAGCTCCCTTCGGGATGGCGCAAACGCCAGCCGGGGCAAGTAGGCGCCAATCCTATTCAACGAGGAAGAAATCTTTCTTTCCTGCCGCACAGACCGGACACTTGTCCGGCGGTGCGTCCGCCACGGTGTAACCACATTTGTTGCAGACGTAGTAATCCCGTTCCTGAAATTCCTGGCCTGCTTCCAGTGCCTGAATGGCCTCGTCATAAAGCCGGCCGTGAACCTTTTCCACTTCATTGGCGTAGAAGAAAGTCTTGCGCGCTCCCCCATGCTTTTCTTCTTTGGCCTTCTCGATGAATTCAGGATACATCTTGGTAAATTCGTAGTGCTCGCCGCTGTAGGCTGTCTTTAAGTTTTCGAGCGTCGTCTTTATTCCGCCCATCTCAGCAAGATGATTATGGGCATGGATAGTCTCCGCAGCAGCGGTAGCGCGAAACAGCTTGGCAATCCCCTTGAAGCCTTCTTCGTCAGCCTTACGAGAAAAAGCCAAGTACTTGCGGTTCGCCTGAGATTCTCCGGCAAAAGCTTCCTGCAAATTCTTTTCACTCTCGCCCATCGTTTTCTCCTTTCAGCCTTTCTCCGGATGTAGGGTAGAGGACGCTCCTCCCTGAAAACCGAGTCTGCTAGTCATTCTGATGTCTTTGAATTTGCCCAGTGACATTTTACCACGTCCTCCCACCTGCATCCACATCAGTGCTGTTGACGAAACCAGTGGGCTTCTTTCTTCATCCCTTAATGATCCTCGGAATCATCATGTGATGGTGAGCACATGTCGAGTTAGGATTCTGGTATGCGCATCCGGCAAACGCCTTCATGTATTTCCGCATATCCGTGAAGGACACCACCTCGTCCACGAACCCCCTCTTTGCACAGTAAATCGGCCGTGATTGGTCGTAATACTGTTTTGCCAGAGCATTCATCTTATCTATGACCGGCTGGAGAGGACGGTTGGAATCTTTTTCCTTTACCAGACGGCGAGCAAAGGACGCTGCTGCAGCAGTCTCCCCATGCATCACGTAGATCTCTGTTGTCGGGGTTCCCAGGGTGAACGCGCAATGGTTATTCGCGGTCGGTCCGCCCATGATGTAATGTGCAGCCGCGGTGCCTTTACGCAGGACGATCAACATCATGGGTACATCCGTCTGCTCTATGGAGAAAATCAACGACTGCCCCAGCCCCAGCAGCTCGGCACGCTCCGCAATGTCCCCCACATCTATCCCGGAGGTATCCTGGAACCAGACGATAGGAACGCGATCCCGCCCGCACAGAGTAACGAACTCGTTCATCTTGATCAGACCCTGGCGGTAAAGTTTTCCCCCTATCCCTGGGTACGGGGCATACTCAGGGTAACCGGCCCCAAGAAAACCCTGCTTGTTCCCGATGACTCCGATAAGGTAGCCGTCGATTTTCACGAGTCCCGTGTAAACTTCGGGACCATATTTGGGCTTGAATTCCATGTGCTCGCTGTTATCTATCAGCCGAGACAACACCTGGTCGAAGCTGTATATCATCTTCTGATTCATAGGGATCAGACGGTCCAGATCCTCTGCGGGGAATCGAGGCTCCGCGGGCTCCGCCACACGGAAGAACTTCGGATCGTAGGCAGGGATATATCTCATGTACTCTTTCACAGCTTCGAGAACCCCTTCCTCCGTGTCGAAGACTGCGCGGAAGAAGCCGGTGTCGTCATAGTGGACACTGACGCTCCCTGGCGGAACCTCCTTGAAATGCCTGGTCGCGTCTATGAGCTGCTCGGCTCCCTCTTCGTCAAAATAGCCTTTCGGGCTCATGCCGCTCACGATACCGCCTCCGCCCACCGCAATGTTGCAATCCTTGTGCGCGAGCAGAATCGTCGGACTGATGCCATGGTATCCGCCACCGGCTGGGTTCGTCCCATAAATGGCAGCGATTACCGGGACTCCCAGTTTCTGGAGCTCCGCGTGCCGGAAAAACGTTGTACCGCCGCCCCTACGGTCCGGGTAGACTTCCTGCTGTTCGGTCAGCTTCACGCCGGAGCAGTTAACGAGCCAGACAAGGGGAACTCTCAACCGCTTGGCGAGGTCGGTCACGCGAAGCACATTTTCGGCTTGGCCCGCAACCCAGGCGCCGGCAATAACCTTGTTGTCGAAACCTATGACCACAGCCCAGCGACCGCTTATCTTGGCAAGGCCGTCAACGACGCCTGTGGTCCCTTCCTCGTTATTTGTTGGATTGTAGATGGTATGAAGCGGGCAGAACGTGCCCGGGTCCAGGAGGTACTCCAAGCGCTGCCAGACGGTGAGCTGTCCCCGCTCGTTAATTTTCTTCGCTGGCAGTCCCGCGTTCTTGACCTGTTCCACTGCTTCTTCTATACCCGCCATCACAGCTCGGATCTGGTCCACATTTTCCTGAGCCTCTTTGGCTTTTGTTTCCGGTAAAGGTTTGCCTAACTCCGCCATCTTTTCAAAGTACGGTCTCATCCCAATCCCTCCGTATACTTACAGCACGTGGCGCATTTCGGACACAAAAGGATAGCAGCTTGGCCGCGCCTTTTCAACTATTACGAACGCCTGCCGCAGGTATCGCGGTACCCTCGGGAGGACTCGGTGTGCTGCAAAGGCCCATTGGAAGCGGTTGGGCGTGAGCCTACCCCAGGGCGAGGGTGGCTCACGATGAGATTGTCTGGTTCCGTATGGTGAAATCGTGGCGATCTAGAATGTGCGTCGATCGTCCTCGTCGGGACGTTCTGCCTGGTGCTCGCACTCCTCCCGAAGCTCGTCCGGGGTGAACTGGGTCTTTCTCGGCGGGACACTTCGCAATGCGGGAAATAGGCCTTTAAAGACCGGGGAGTGCTGCTCCATCCGGTCCGGTGGATAATGAGACCAATACGGGGTTGGATCCTCTTCTTCGATGAGGACGGTTAAAAGTAGGGCTGGGTATCGGTAACGGGGATTGTTTCCGAGGAAGGTGAGCATCTCTTTTGCCCGGAGGAATTCTCGTCCTCTCCTGTTGATCTCTCCCAGAAGGTACATGACCATTGCCGGATCTCCCTTTGTCAGGCCGCGCCTCAAAGCATCGTCCAAATAGGTATCGGCCAGACTGAGGAGCTTTTCTTCAGTGTCCAGGCATCCCAACTCTCTCGCTACCCATGACCCTTTCAGGCAGGTGATTCCGAGGTCTCGAGGGTTAAGTCTCCTGGCGTCGAGGACTGACACCAGCGCCACCCAGCTCTGGGCCTGATGTTGGTCCGCCGGATGCAGCGCAAAGATATTCTGGTAGTCCCGTGAATGGACCAGATCCCTCACTTGCCCCGGGACGTGATGTCCAAACTCGTGAGCCCGTGCTGAATATAGGCAATTCGGACAAGTCGCCACGTCGGTAGCGCGATTGCAATCCCTGGCAACAAGCCGAAAATCCAAGCCATATCCGAAAACCGCGGCGTCTCGATAGCCATTGTATCGGACATGTGAGAAGTTATTGCTGCACAGTGGGCACGCGAGCACCTGAGCTGAATTGTTCACACAATCCTCCTTCAGACTCTCTCCACCGAATTAAACCTCCCCCGAATTCAGCGATGCTCGCAGCATATCACAAACGCCCGCTTTTGAACAAGGCTTTTCTTGACGGAGAGCTTTTTCTCTTCCCATAAAGCCGGTAAAATGATTACTCTTACAGCGGAGATCCCATGACACCCCACACTGCGGTAAAACACAAATATCTCGAAGACCTCAATCCTCGACAGGCCGAGGCGGTTTCCATACCCGGGGGGCCTATCCTCGTTATAGCAGGGGCCGGATCGGGAAAAACCCGGACCGTTGTCTACCGCGTGGCTTGGCTGCTGGAGCACGGCATAGACTCGTCGTCCATCCTCCTGCTCACCTTCACGAGAAAGGCCTCGCAAGAAATGCTGTCCCGCGCCGCGGAGCTCTTCGACGCGAGGGCATCGCTCGTGGCTGGGGGGACGTTCCACTCGATCGGAAACCTCCTCTTGCGCAGATATTCGGCCCTGATTGGATACGAACCGGGGTTCGCAATCATGGATCAGGCGGACACCTTTGACGCGCTCGACCATGCCAAAGCCAATCTCAATCCCCCGCTCGAAGACGCTAAGGGCTTCCCCAAGAGCAGAACCATTGCGGAAATGATGAGCCGGTCCGTAGGAGGAGCCGGCTCGGTCGCTGAGGTCCTCGAGAAAAGGCATCCCCATTTTCTGGGATATGCGAGGGACATAGAGCGCGTGCTGGCTCTCTATCGTGAGCACAAGAGAACCTGCAATCTCATGGATTATGACGACCTCCTGGTGAACGCCATTCGGCTGCTCGAAGAAAACGAGCACGTCAGAACCAAGATTTCCGACCAGTGGCAGCACATCCTGGTGGACGAGTACCAGGACACGAACCGGTTGCAGGCCAAAATGGTGCGCCTACTGGCCTCCCAGCACGACAACGTCATGGTTGTAGGTGACGACTCCCAAAGCATTTACAGCTTTAGAGGCGCCGATTTTGCAAACATTCTCGAATTTCCCGATATCTTTCCCGGCACCCGTATTATCAAGCTTGAAGAGAATTACCGCAGCACTCCGCAGATTCTCAAGGTTACCAACTCCCTCATCCAGAGAGCCGCCATCGGATATCCCAAACGGCTGTTCTCCCGGGGGGCAGAAGGGCCTCTCCCGCTTGTAGTGCGGCCCGCAACCGAGCGCGATCAAAGTCGATTCGTGCTCAAATGCATAGAAGAACTGTACGAGCACGGAGTAAAGCTCAACGAGATTGCCGTACTCTTCAGGGCAGGATTCCATTCCTTCGATCTGGAAGGCGAGCTTACCCGCAATCAGGTTCCATACGTCAAATATGGTGGCTTCAAGTTCCTGGAAAGCATCCACATCAAGGACGTCCTCTCTCACCTGCGAGTGATCCAAAATCCCAAGGACCAATTGAGCTGGATGCGTATACTCAAGCTGTTGCCGCGCATCGGCCTGAAGACCGCTGCGAACCTTGCTGCAACAATCGCCGAGAACGGGATCGACGCCACGACCGGCCCCTTGACGGCGGCCACGAAGAAATACTCGGGGCTGAAAGATCTGCTCGGCCTGATCTGGGAATTGACCGAGCACAGGGGTCCCATTTCTGAGAAAGTGGAGCGGATTACCGAGTATTATTACCCGTTTCTCAAAGAGCGATATGACAATTATCCCAAGAGAATGAGGGATCTCGACCATCTGGCTAATATAACCGCGTCGTACAAGAGCCTGAACCGCTTCCTGAGCGATATGGCTCTCGAACCGCCCGAGCAGGAGGACACAGGTATCGCGGCCTCCGGCACCGGGGTGGTCCTGTCCACCATCCATTCCGCCAAAGGCTTGGAATGGCACACGGTAATCCTCCTGTGGGCAGCGGAAGGGAAAATCCCTACCCCCCAATCGCTGCTGTCTCCGGAAGATCTGGAGGAGGAGCGACGCTTGCTGTACGTGGCAACAACACGAGCGAAGCATAATCTTGTCGTCACTGCACCGCAGACCTTCTTTGACAGGCGAATGGGAGTCGTGGTCGTGCGGCTCTCACGCTTCTTCGAGGAAGTCCCCACGGAGTACTTCCGCTACCTTCGCTTTTGACGCGAATCATGAAGAACTTGACATCCGATCTGGGGACCAATAATCTGGGAGTGTCAGGCGTGCGGAGAGATGACCGAGCGGCTGAAGGTGCTCGCCTGCTAAGCGAGTGTAGGGTGTTGAGCTCTACCGAGGGTTCGAATCCCTCTCTCTCCGCCATTCCGTGTGTCGCCACAGATTCCTGCCTCAAGCAAAGAAGAGCCAGCACACCACTACTGCTGCAGCGATGCCTGCTGCGTCGGCAATGAGGCCCGCGTGGATCGCGTAACGAGCTCTGCTCACCGACACGGCTCCAAAATAGACCGCAGCAACGTACAGGGTCGTCTCCGTGCTTCCCACGATGATGCTTCCCAACCTCGCCTGATATGAGTCAGGACCATACTGCCCAACAATTTCGGCCAATATTCCGAGAGAAGCCCCGCCCGACAGAGGACGGAGGAGTGCCAAGCTGATGACGTCCGGAGACAGCCCGAGGGACCCGAAAGCCTTTGGCAGCGCCTTTGCCAACAGGTCCATGGCCCCCGACGCACGGAACATCCCTACCACCACAAGAATAGCCACGAGATAGGGGATGATCCTCACTGCCACCTCGAAGCCTTCCCTGGCCCCCTCCACAAAAGCCTCGTACACCTTGACGCCTGAGAAGAATCCGTGAACAGGGACCCCCACGAGGAGCGCGAGAAAAATGGCATTGGACGCTGCGGATGATAGCTCAGGGAGCCCGGTCATGATCTCCACCCCCCTTGCAGGTCTCACGGAAACGACCGCTCTTGGAAAAGAGGTATGCTGCGATAATGCCCACGGTTGTAGACACCGAGGTTGCCACAAGGGCCGGGAAAACTATGGCAGTGGGATCGGAGGATCCCCCGGCAGCTAGCAGAGCTATGGCCCCTGCGGGAACGATTTGAACGCTCGAGGTATTGATCGCCAGAAACATGCACATCGCGTCTGTGGCAGTTCCCTTGCGTCGGTTAAGAGTGTCCAAATCCTCCATCGCCCGGATTCCCAAAGGGGTAGCAGCATTGTTCAGGCCGAACATGTTTGCCGCTATATTCATCGCCATGCTGCTCATGGCGGGATGGCCTTCCGGGATTCCAGGAAAAAGCCTCCCC
This sequence comes from uncultured Syntrophaceae bacterium, assembly GCA_964477215.1. GTDB lineage: Bacteria > Desulfobacterota > Desulfomonilia > Desulfomonilales > Desulfomonilaceae > JBFMDN01. The sequence goes on from CAYZET010000078.1 coordinate 9,155, forward strand.
ATGACAGGCCTGATCAGCGAAGTCATTCGATTTAACAG
>CAYZET010000078.1:9202-15788 GCA_964477215.1 uncultured Syntrophaceae bacterium
AGCCCTTGCTCCTGGCCGGCGCGGTCTTCGCCGTCATGATCCCGAGCCAGAGCGCCATGACGCCGGTGAAACCGAGTGCCAGGCGGAACGCGGCTGTCGCGCTCTCCGTCACGGAAGCCACGACCTCTTTGACATGGCCAGTGCACACTGCTACCACCACCGATACAACCAACAAGAGGAGCCAAATGGTATTCAGCATTCGCGAGCTACCCCTGTGTTCGTCTGCCAGACGAGCTTCAGATTTGGTTCACAGGTGAATCTGCGCTTCAGTAAGGCGCAGCGCTCTTTATGAAGGAGATGCTTGACAGCGGAATTGTGTACGAATGGCCCCCCGATTCCACTCCGATCAATCCGTTTTCGCTCCAGATGAGGATCCCGTTTATGATTTTCTGGGTCCCCAACAGAGAGACCTCTACCTCCGCGCGGGAGGACGAGAGCCTGTCCAAGACGCTGCTAGTGGTGGCCACGGGCCCTGTCACCGCAGCGGAAGGAGGAGCCATCAGGGGACTGACGTGCGAGGGCGCGGGTTCTGGCGGCATCTGCGCTTTCGAGCGCTTTTCCACAACCCCGGTCGTGGGCAGGTCTGCCACGACGCTCCCCGTCATCGATATGTCGTCAATGAGCTCATCTATGATCGTCTCGTCCAGGACGAGGGAGTCTTCCACGGTCTGGCTTGACACTATCCCCGGCTGCCGAGGCATGTCGTCAGGCTCTTCGGTGAATGTGGGAACATCGTCGGAAGACCGGGTATAGGCAGGGGGCGGGGGGCTCACGCCAGGTTTGGGGCTCGGAGCAACCACCCGCTGACCGAGATTCTCGAAGTCCTGCAGCGCATACCGGAAATTCGGATTGATGAATTTGACGTCGCAATTGACAGGCTTGCCCGAGATCTTCGTATTAACCGTTTCAGGGAGCCTGAGCACGGTGTCCAGGTTTGGGTCGGTATCGCATTGAAGATGATCGCTGATGTTCTTAAGCAGTCTCTCAATTTTTTCCTGGTCACCCACCTCTTGGACGTCTTTGAGGAGCCAGTACAGGTGGGCGCCTCTTCCGGATTCCACGATGATCGACGGCGCGCGCGGAAAGCTTCTTATGGCTTTGGCAGCCTGTTGAGGGCCTTCAAAGTAGACTTTCTTGTCCTCATGACCCTCGGAGCCTATGTCTAGGTCAGCCCACAATGCCACGAGATAGTGAATGTGCTCCTTCTCGGCCTTCATTCTCTCTCTCGGACAAATGCCGAAATACACATCGCGCTCTTCGCCGTAATGTTCTTTGGCAAGAATCTCCACATTGGGAAAGTAGCGGGTGCTCATCTTGGGATCACCCCGCCTGAAGCTCTTAACCAGTATGAATCCCCTGTGCTCTTTGTAGTACTGGCCGAATAGGGCTTCGAGGAAGTCCTTGCGGGTAAATTTGGCGATCATGGAGAAACCCTGTTGGCTTGGTGGCAGACTAGCTCGTCGTCAATTCTAGTATCGGTTTGCGCCGATGTCAATCCCAGGATGGGCCCGCTCAGTGGGCAGCAATGACTTCCGGGAGTAGTTCTGTGCTCGCGCGGTGCGATCCGGATTTCTTCGGTCCTTCCAACCCTTGACTACGCGAATCGAGCATAAGACCAGCCGGAACGTCTACTCGTCAAAGCTCCGTTCGGTTCGGGCTCATCCTTCGTTGCTCTTTTTCCCTGCATGACTTCCCTTCTTCTGAGTCTTCGCAGCGGCGTTCTTTTTCGCGCGTGCAAGATTTTCGCGAATCACCGCATTTTCCGGGTCCAGCTTTGCGGCTTTGGAGAGGAGGGCGATCTCATTCTCCGGGTCCCCTTTCTTGCCGAGAACAACTGCCTGGTCATTGTATGCCATGGCAAGATCCGCTTTGATCGTGGCATTGGAGGGCGCCGCCTCGATGGCCTTCTTCAGCAAGCGGATCTCTTCTTTATGATCCCCTTTCTCGCCGCTTCTCAGTGCTTCGTTGTGATACACTGCAGCCAGGTTGTTCATTACCACCTGGTTCTGAGGATCCAGCTTCGCTGCCCGCTCCAGCAGGCTCACCGCCTTACCGCTGGACCCACTCTTGGCTTCCCTGACGGCCTCCTTGGCGAGGAGATTCCCCAGGTTTCGCACCGTAGCCTTGTTGTTCGGCTCAAGCTTGAGCGACTCTTCCAGTGCCGCGATTCGTTCCGCAATGTTCAGATGCGGTGCCTCGGAAACGGCAAGATTATTGTACGCTGCTGCAAGGTTCTTTTTCGTGATCTGGTCCTCGGAATTCAGAGCGAGCGATTCTTTGAGGAGCGCGATCTGACTCGCGGTATCCCCTTTTTTCCCTTTGGCCACAGCGAGATTTGACAGGGCTTTCGCGAGGGCTGCCGTTATGGTCGCGTCCTTTGGCGTGAACGTGAGAGCCTTTTTGAGGAGCGTGCTCTCCTCGTCAAACTCTCCTGCTTTCCCTTTGTTGAGAGCAAGATTGTAATACGCTGTCCCGAGGTTTGCCTTGATCTTGTCGTTGTTCGGGTCAAGCGAGAGAGCTCGCTCCAATTGGGCTATCTCCTCTTCACCCACTCCACCTCGTCCCTTGACTACCCCGTAATTGTTGAGAAGCGCCGCCAGAGCTTTCCGAGCGGGCTGGTTGTCCGGCTCGATCTCCAGTAAGTGTTTGAGAAAACCAATCCTGTCCTCGATGTTGATTTTTTCCGATGGCGCTGCAGCAGCCTGGAGAGTAGCCTGGACGAAGTTCGCGCGAATCTCTTTATCGTCGGAAGCCAATGCAGCGGCCTTGGCCAGAGAGCGAAGCCCTTGGGAGATTTTTCCCTCCCGTGTCAGTTTCAAGCCGAAGTTGTTGTATGCAACTGCCAGAACTTCCTTATACTTCAGGTTAGAAGGGTCCAGTTTCACGGCGGTTTCGAGGACTGATATGGCCTGATCCATCTTTTCCTGGGAAAGCAGGTGACTGCCTCTGAAAAAGGCGTTCTCGGCCTGAATCTCATTTTCTACGCCCGCTCCCGCGTTCTCGGTGGTGCTCCAGGATAGCCCAATGCATAGCAGGAGGATGACAAGATGAGCCAAACCGCGCTTTTCGATCTTGCATTCCATGCGATCGACCCTCGTGTTTTCTCGAGCCGCGGCTGCACGGCACGGACCTGCCGCAGCGCTCGGCAGGACTCTACCATGGGCTGCATTGCCGGTCAACGTTAAGATCGTCTCTTGCCATCGTAATTCAGACAAGTAATCCGTTGGAAGAAGACACGAAAGGAGTTTTTGAATGTAATATTGGATAATCATGCGATAATTCTCATAACACCATAAGGGTAACTGCCAGTGTATGCCGGACTAACGACTTGACAAAGACGCGATTATCGGTAAAACGAGGAGCTTGAATATTGGACTTCAAGGAGGGCGGCTGATGATCGAAGTGGAGGATCTCTCCAAATATTACGGTCGACTAGCGGCCATCAAGAACGTGAGCTTTCGCATCGAATCAGGCGAAATAGTCGGGTTTCTCGGACCCAACGGGGCTGGCAAGACCACCACGATGAGGATTCTTACCTGCTTCTCGCCAGTCTCGTCAGGCAAGGCACGTATCCTCGGAATGGACGTGGGAACGGATTCTCTCAAGATTCGCGAGAAAGTTGGCTATCTCCCGGAGAACGTCCCGCTTTACGAGTGGATGCGAGTTCGATCGTATCTCGAATTTGTGGCCAGAGCCAAGAGAGTTCTGGCTTCCGATCGCGACAGGGAGGTGGAGCGGGTAGCCAATTCGGTGGGTCTCGACCAGGTCCTAGGCCGGATCATCCGGTCTCTCTCGAAGGGATACCGGCAACGGGTCGGCCTTGCTCAGGCGCTCATAGGCGACCCCCCCATTCTGATTCTCGATGAGCCTACCATCGGTCTCGACCCCCGGCAAATACGGGAGATTCGGCAACTCATCAAGGGCTTCGCGGAAAACCGGACGGTGATCCTCTCCACCCATATATTACCCGAAGTCAGCCAGGTGTGCAGCCGAGTGATTATCATCAACAAGGGGTCTATCATAGCCGAAGACACGCCGGGAAATCTCATTGGCAGGCACGCAGGGGCCAGCCGTTGCACGGTCGCGGCGCGAGCCCCCCAGGCCGGCATGCAGGAGCTGCTATCCGCAATCTCGGGGGTCCTCTCCGTACAGCCGGCTGACGGGAGCTCGGACGGAGAAGCGAGATTCATGGTAGAAGCGCAACCGACAGCAGACATCTGCCCGGTTCTGGCAAGAGCCGTGCTGAATCGAGGGTGGGATCTGCTTGAGCTCAAGCCTATTCAGGCAAGCTTGGAAGACGTGTTCATCGATCTGGTCACCGAGGAGTCCGACGAGGCCTCCTTCAAGCAAGAAGATTCCCGAGAGGAGGTGGCACAATGAAAGGATGGTACGCGGTGTTCAGAAAAGAAGTCGCGCACTTCTTCGTGTCTCCTATCGCCTACGCGATCATGGCAATATTTGTGCTCATTGTCGGGTTCTTCTTCTGGGCGAACATCTCTTTCATGAGCCTGATCAGTCTCCAGGCCGCAAGCAATCCTGGCATAGCAGGACGAATAAACATTACTGACTTTGTTCTGAGGCCGCTCATACAGAATATCAGCATCATACTCTTGTTCGTCATGCCTCTGGTGAGTATGCGTCTGTTCTCGGAAGAAAAGAAATCGGGAACCATTGAGCTCTTGCTCACCTATCCCCTTAGCGATACCGGAGTGCTCGCAGGCAAATTCCTGGGCGCCATGTTTTTCCTGCTTGTCATGCTTGCAGGCACATTCACCGTCCCCCTTCTCATGTTCGCATTGGGCGAACCAGACCCGGGAACACTCATCTCCGGCTACCTGGGAATGCTGCTCATGGCGTCAGCCTTCATGTCTCTCGGAATGTTCGTCTCCTCCATGACCGAAAACCAGATCGTGGCTGCAGCGGTATCGTTCGGAGCGGCCTTGCTGTTCTGGGTGATGAGCTGGAGCGCCTCGTTGGCAGGGGAGACGGCAGGCTATGTCCTGCGCCAGTTGTCCGTCCTGGAGCACCTCGAGACGTTCAACAAAGGCATCATCTCTTTGTCGGATGTCTCCTTTTTTGTACTGTTCAGCGCGTTTTTTCTGTTCCTGACGCTACGGACTTTGGAAGCGCACAGGTGGAAGGGGTAAAAAAATGACGAACAGCCATACCAGGAAAAAGATTATGCTGGGCGGGGGAACCGCTGCAGGAATCATTCTGTTTCTGGCCATTATTGCAGCGATCCAATTCATCACGGTCCGCAATCCTGTAAGATGGGACCTCACCAGCATTGGGGAGCATACCCTTGCGCCGCAGAGCAAGAAAGTGCTCGACACGTTCAAGAGCCAAAATATCCCGGTCCACGTGCTGGCCTTTTACGAAACGAAATCATCACAGGCTCGTGAGGCTGCCCGGGACCTCTTGGACCGCTACAGGGACGTGGACCCCAACTTCACGTACTCGTTCGTCGATCCCGACATCGAACGCGCCACAGCTCACAAGTACAAGGTCGACGCCTATCCAACCCTTGTTTTCATCGCAAAAGACAAAGAAGAACGTCTGGAGTCGGCCACGGAGGAGGATATCACCAATGCCCTTGCCAGGCTCCTGAGGCATGAGGTGAAAACGGTCTATTTTCTCCAGGGTCACGGAGAGCTGTCGCCAAAATCCTCGGAGCCGGACGGCATGAACATTGCCAAAGAGCACATCGAAAAGCAGAACTACAAGACAGCGGAGCTCATATTGCTCCAAGCTCCCGAGGTGCCCAAGGATGCGACCATGCTGATCATTGCAGGTCCGAAAGCTGACCCGCTGGAATCGGAATTGGACGCGATCAAGGATTTCATCAAGAGAGGCGGGAGCCTGATGGTCCTGCTTAACCCCTTCCAGACACCCAAGCTCACGCAATTCCTCGAGACGTACGGATTCGATACGAAGAAGGACATCGTAGTGGACAAGATGAGCAGGGCACTGGGTGGCGATTATCTCATGCCCGTGATAACGCAGTACAAGGAATCTCCCATCACAAAAAATTTCACGCTTGCTTCATTCTTTCCGGAGGTCCGATCTGTGCGAGTACCGAAAAAACCGGTTCCTGCGGTTATCGCCGAGGAACTGGCTTTTTCAAGCCCGGTCTCATGGACAATCACGGAAAACCAGCTCCAAACGGGGGAAGCCACCTTTGATCCGAAAACCGGTGAAAAGGGTCCAATACCAGTGATGGCCATCTCCACGTATACCAATTACGAGTCCTTGAACCAGGCTAAAGAGCCCGGCACGCTGGACAAGGTGTCACAGGATGGAGGCCCTGGCTCCGCCTCCGCGTCCGAAGGCCCCGCAGATTCTGACCAGAAGACTCGTCAACTGGTCAAAGCTCGGATAGCCACGTTCGGGAGCGCTCAGTTCGCATCGAACAAATTCTACAACCTTTCCGGGAACCGGGACCTCTTCATGAACACGGTTTCCTGGCTGGCAGCGGACGAGAACCTAATCGCCATTCGGCCGAAAGAGCGACGTGCGCAGCCTCTCGTGCTTACGATGGGCCAGTCCCAGGCAGTGATGTTCATCCCGGTGGTTCTCGTCCCATTGG
>CAYZET010000079.1:0-15746 GCA_964477215.1 uncultured Syntrophaceae bacterium
CGTCGGGGGATCCAGCTCCTATCCGTATAACATTTCTGTAGACCTCTATCGCCTCGGTGATTCGGTTCGCACGAACGAGCACGTTAGCCAGATTTAGAAGAATCGGGGGAGCATCGGGCTTTTCCTCGAGAGCTCTCTTGTAAAGGCTGACAGCCTCCTCGAACCGGCCGCTGCCCTCGACTATGCGTCCCAGGTTGTTTGCCGCTTCGGACAAGCTAGGGTTGCTTGCCAAAGCCTTCCGATACAACTCCTCGGCCTCCGCTGTCCTGCCCTGCATTTTCTTGATGAGACCCAGGTTGTTGAACGCAATCGCGTTCTGGGAGTCCACTTTGAGGGCGCTCAAGAAGTAATCCTCCGCTTCCGGCAGTTTTCCCCGATCGAGATTCAGCCTGCCAAGAATTAGACGAGCGGTCAGGGAGCCAGGGTTTTGGCGAAGATTGTCATTCCACAATGTTGCCGTGCTGTTCCAGACTCTGGTGTGGGCCTCGGTTTGAACCACCAGGAGCGCGAGATACACGATTCCGGCCACAAGGAGTGCGCGCCTGAAGAGGGGCGGAGAGACAGTCGCCAAGCGGTGTGCGAGGAGCGCCGTGAGGCAACCTGCGCCAATCATTGAGAAATAGAGAAAATGATTTGCCACAAACGAATGGAGCTGATGACCGAATTTGAATATCCCCGCCGCGGGCAGAATGGGGATCAAGAATACGGCCAAGGCAAAGAAGAACCGATCTCCCAGCCGCTTTCGAAACACGATCAGCAGCCCTGTAACACCGAGCAGGCCCGCTAATGGGATCCACCATCGCCAGGATGACAGATCCACGTGCCAAAGAGGATACACAACCGTCAGGTTGACAGGCGCGACAATCTTAGCGGCATAGAACCAGAGGGCGGATGCTAGAATAAAGGGCCGTTTCATCCAGGGAAGATCTATTGTGTCCGTCGGCTCGGTGCCCATGGCGAGCAGAGCGCTTCCCGCGGACACGATGAAAAACGGGACAAGAGCTACCAATATCGCTGGCTCGCATCTGAGGCGAGCGATCCATCCGCTGGGCTGTCCTGAACTGTTTCCTGCATCGCCCAATCCACGATCTTTGGGCAGGATCGCCTCGGAAGCGAGCAAGATCACCGGAAAGAACACGTACGTAGGCTTCGCGAGCACAGCGAGCTCAAAGGTGAGGAGCGACAATCCAAAATGGAGCCGAGAGCCATAGTCCCGGTATCTGAGGAAAGACAGCCACGACAAGAGGCAGAACATGGCTCCCAGCACAGTTTTCCGCTGCGCAAACCAGATGACTCCAGCCACCTGGACCGGATGCAGGAGAAAAATGAAGACCGCTATCGAGCAGAATGCCACGTCTGCTCCGAGAGCGCTCAAGAGCAGAAAGAGCAAGCAGCCGTTTATGCAGTGGAAGACGAGGTTCACGAACGCGGTCACAGAGGGCTCGGCAACGGTGGAGCCTACGAGATACTTGTCTAGCATCAGGCTTACAGAGCTTATCGGCGCATAATATCCCGGGACAATACGGCCCTTGAAATCCATGAACAGGCCGCCAGTCATAGCCACGGGATCCGTTGCGTCCAGTACTGCCCGATATGCCCCCAGATCCCAGCCGGCGAGCTCTTGAGGGAGATTCCGGCCGTAGACGATCATGGTCAAGAGCACGAACGCAGCGAGTAAGGCTCTTGCTACAACTTTTCCCCGTAGGTCTTTCCCATCGCTCGGCGGATCGAACGCAAGCGCTCGAGCATTGCGATCAGGTACCTTTTCCATTGCTGCCCCGTTCCGAAGAGGGAACGACTTCCCGGTCGGAGATTTCCGATCTTGAGCCTCGCGTCGTGGGCAACGGGTCCATGCTTCGAGTGTCCGTGCCCGCGAGAAGACTGGCTCAGCCAATCACGAAGCGGGCTTTGCTGCCGCGTTTATCAGGCACTATTTCGAGCCGCGTGTCTATACGGTCCCGCAAATCCGGAACATGTGAGATCACCCCAACCAGTCTTCCTCCGCTTTGCAGATCGACGAGAGCCCTGAAAGCCAGATCCAGGGCTTCGGGGTCGAGGCTTCCGAATCCTTCATCCACGAATATCGTATCCAGTCGTATGCCGCCCGAATAGGATTGTACGACGTCCGCCAAGCCGAGGGCCAGAGAAAGGGACGCGAGGAAACTCTCTCCGCCGGAGAGGGTAGACACGGGGCGCTCTCTTCCCGTGTAGGAGTCAACGACTTCGAGATCGAGCCCGCCGGATGTGCGTCGGTCGGCACGCTCACTCTGACGCTGCAAAGAATACCGCCGGTTGCTCATGATTTCCAGCCGCTCTGACGCGGCCACCAGCACTCTGTCGAGCAGGGCCCCAAGGACGAACCGCTGAAAGGTTATCCCAACAGGATTGTGACCGTTGGCGACCTCGGAGATTCTTCCCACCACCGCGTAGCGCGTCTCTTCGTGTGCCAGCTCTAGGGAGCACGATTCATAATCGGCAGCAAGCTTTGCGACCCGCTTGAGAGATTCGGCGAGGGTTGCTTCGCGCTGCAACGCAGTCTGTAGCCGCGACTTGGCTTCGTGCGCGGTCTTTTCGATGCCCTCCAAATCCGGAGGGACGAGTCCGTCGGCCGCTTCCTTCGCTCGTGCAAGCCGATCTCTCGCTGATTCCAGACTCGTGTGAAAGGTCTGGATTTCTTGCTCGAGTGAGTCCATTTCGTGCGGGCCTTTCTTCGCGGATCGAAAATCGTCCACATCTGTAAAGCCCGCGGCCCTTACGGTTTTCAAGAAGAACTCCTGATGGTCTAGCAAGGATCGGGCTGCCTCGGCCGCGGATTCCTCCGCCGCTGTCAGAACTGCAGTCCGAGAGGCTAATTCCTCGCGAGATTGGGACAAGGCCTTTTGAGCTGCCTCCCAGGCTGCTTCGAGCGATCCAAGCTTCGCCTGCTCTCGCTCAACTGCTTGTCGCAAGGCGGACTCCTTCCTCAGATTCTCAGGGATGCCGCTCTGGAGCGCAGCGACCTCCGCTTCCACTGCCTGGCTCTCGATCATGGCGGCCTGGTGCTCCTGCTCCATTCGGTCCCGCTCTTCGCGGAAGCGTTCGAAGTTTTCCATGAGCTTAGCGGTCTCCTCGGACAACCGCATCAAGTCTTTGTGCGCAGCGTCTGCTTTCTTCAGCTCCTGTTTCAATCGTGCCAATTCGCTCTCGGCCTCTTTCGGATCACGGATCTCGTCGCTCAGTGTTTCCCTCAGGACGGTTGAGGTTGCTGCGACCTCTGCGATCCGGCGCTCCAGGTCCATCTTTTCGGCCCTGATATTCTCCACTTCCCTCTGCAGCTCGGCAACGCGCTCTTTCTTGGTTCTTAGAGCGCGATCACTTGGTATGTCATGGTCCACCACCGCGGGAGCAGGATGGTTCGTGGAACCGCACACAGGACAAGGGAGCCCCGGCTCAAGACGATGAGCGAGTATTGCAGCTTGGCCTTTTATCCATGCTCGGTCCAGCGCTTCCAGCTCGCACACGACGCGATCGACCGCTTGCACGGCCTTGTTTAATCGCTTTTCTGCTCCATCGAGCGCTTGTCTTAGAGAGGCTTCCCCTTGGACGAGCTCCTGAACGCGCCGCGCATTGCGTTGCACTGTCTCAGCATGGGCCACCTTGTGCTGAAGAAGCTCACGCTGGTCGGCCACTCGCTCTACATTCCGCAATTGCTCTTGGTTTTGGCCGATTTTCTCTGCACAGGCCTCCAAGCGACTTGTGGCCTGCGCCAGATTTCGCCCTTTGCGGGAAAGCGCTAGCCGAGCTTCATCGGCGCGCTGTGCTGCTCCCTCCAATTCCTTCACTCGCCCGGCAAGGTCCGCAAGGCGCCCCAAAGTTCGGCGGGCGTCCTCACGTTCTCCGGCCCTTTCCTTTTCCGCTTCGAGTTTTTGCCGGGCCTCTTCAGCACTAAGCTTCCCTTTCAGAAAGGCAGCTCTGGCAGTCTTGAGTCGTTCGGACGCCTTGGCAGACTCCTCGTTGCTCCGCTCCAAACTCCTCTCTTCAGAGATGAGCGTTGCTGCTCGTCTCGCTCGGGAGAGGGTGGCACTCTTGGATTGGTAGACCGGAATCCGGTGCTCCAAATCGGCGAGCGCTCGTTCAGCATCGGAAAGCTCCGCCAGCCTCTCCGCAGTCCGCCTTGCCTCCGTAAGCTTCTGCTGGACATCGATTTCTCGGGCTTTCAGGATTTGGATCTTATTTTGAACATCTGCAAGCTGTTCGTATATCTGGGACTTCCGATCTTTGAGTTCTCCGATCGTTTCCGATTCAGCCTGGTCCAGTATGAACTTCAGGCGGTTTCCCAGATCTCTCACCTGGACCTCGATCTCCTTTGACGCTTGCTTCAGGGCTTCTTCGACCCTTCTGTACAGCTCCGTCTGGAAGAGGACCTCGAGGATCGTCTGGCGCTCCTTGGAATCCGCCAGCAAGAGCTTGCGGAATTGCCCCTGGGGAAGCACAACGACCTGACGGAACTGATCCCCCCGAAATCCCAGGAGGTCTTCTACTGCCCTGGTTACCTTCGACCATTGCGAGGCTACCACCGTACCGGGATTCCCATTTGCGGGGTTGTCTGCCAGTCTGGTTAGTGTTGCTTCCGGGCGGATCTTTGAACTTCCCGGGCCGCGGAGCCGGGGCCGTTGCTGTTCCGGTCTCCGATGAATGCGGTACCTTTCCGTGCCGAGGCGGAAATCGAAGATGACCTCCGTTGGAGTTTGCGGGTCAGACAGATCGCTCCGAATTCGCTTAACATCCCGCTCCGGGCCGGAGCACTCCCCGTACAGCGCGAAAGTCATGGCATCGAGAATCGTTGTTTTGCCCGATCCGGTGGGACCGTGGATGAGAAACAGGGTCCGGTCGCGCAGCTCCTCGAAGTCGAGGACAACCTCTCCCGCGTACGGTCCTATGGCGCGGACAACGAGCTTTATCGGCTTCATAAGCTCGACACCTCCCGTTCTTGCCGGAGTACCTTGTCCGCGATGACTTCGTACGCCTCTGCCTCCTGCTCGGATAGCTCCTCTCCCGTGACTTCCCGGAAAAAGAGCGCAAAGAGATCCGCGTCCCTCATGTGCCGATAGTCGCAGCCACGTTCCAAGGCATCGGGACTTGCAGCGGATTGTGCACGCTCCACATGGAGACAATTGGGATAAACCTCGCGAAGCTTTCCCATGAGGTCCAAGATCGGTCCTTGGTCTTGCACGACGACCATTATGTAATCCTCGCGATTGTCTCCGGGTCCGCGACCCTTAAGGATGTCCTTCACGTATCCGGAAATGACGCGCACATCTCTTCGGGGTACGATGGGAACCGATTCGACGTGCGTGTCTCCTTGGGCATCCATTTCCACCACATCGATTGATTTCGTGTGATTTGCCTCGGAAAAGGAGTATTTCAGTAGCGAACCCGGGTATCGTATGCGGGGTGTTCCAGCCTCCTGCGGCCGGTGCAAGTGCCCGAGCGCCGCGTAGTTGAAGCCGCCGAAGCATGCCGGATCGACTCTGTCGGATCCCCCGATAGAGAGAGGACGCTCCGACTCGCTCTCCGACCCTCCTACCACAAAGACGTGACCGACAATAACGCTTCGCTCTTCATGGGATTGCCGAGATCGTATCCTCTGAACCATCTCTCGAAGAGCGTCATTATGGTCCTTGATGTTTTCGCACGCGAGCTGCTCCCGCAGGACGGACGTCTCGCCGAAAGGTATAGGATAGAAGACCACGGGCCCCCACTTATCCGCAAAGGTGACCGGTGAAGGGTGGGAGCTGACCGTCCCGAAAACGTGGAGGTTTCTTCCAGCCATTACCCGTGAGCCAAACTCCAAGCGCGGGGCGCTATCGTGGTTCCCCGCAATGCAGATGACAGGAATCCGCAAGTCCAGCACGAATTTCGCGAACACGTCGTCCAGCAGCTCCACTGCCTCAGGTGGGGGAACGGACCTGTCATACACGTCTCCGGAGATGACCAGCACGTCTGGCTTGGCATCTCGAGCCACGGAGATCAGGTTGTCAAGCGCATAGGCCTGGTCGTCAGTGAGCCGAACGCCGTACAGGGACCGTCCCAAGTGCCAGTCTGCGGTATGGATGAAGCGCATGGTCCTTCTCCAGGGGTTCGGTCATCTGCGATGGTGATTCAAGGCCAGCAACTATAGAAAAAAAATCCTCTGACTGCAATTCAGCCCCCGAGAAAGCACAGCCTGCGACCTTTGTCCCCCTCACATCGGTACAGGCCCCAGACCCGCCTACACATCGACGCCAGCTCAAAACAAGAATACCGGCGAGACGCCTGTGCTACGGGGAATTCGCGCCGAGATCTTCGCGATAGGAGCAGGTTCCGAACCTGCCCTTGCTGGAAGATGGTCACCCTCGCCACCATCTTCAGCGCGTGACACCGCCGTCAGGTAAACCGCGTTGCTGTGAATCCGAGACCGTATTTGCGAATAAGGGTGCTTCTACCATCCCCGACGGATTGACGTTCCCTTGAGAATTGCCTTTCTCTGTTCTTCAGGGATCCGAGTAAGGTGTTCGACTGCAGCAATAACGATCTGTCTCGGCGAGGTTCCGAGAGCTTTCGACAGGTTGTGGACCTTTTCCACCAGATCGTCCGGAAGAATGAATTCATTTTGTCGATCGTCGATGTGAGGCATGACTTACCCGGCCGAGAGAGTGGACACTTAATTGATCACGATTGTTTCGCCCATTCAGGGTATTGCCGGCCGCCCGATGAGGATCTCGCGTCCTCGCTCCACATCGCTAGCGATCTGGGCCTTGAGATCCTGGACGGATGCAAACTTCACTTCGTTGCGCAGCCGTTCCACCAGGTAAACAACAATGGTCTGGCCATAGAGATCTCCGTCGAAATCGAGAATATGCACCTCGTAGGAGACTCGGCGATCCCGAAAAGTCGGATTGTACCCGATGTTCATGACCCCTCGATGAATGGTGTCACCAACACGACAATATACCGCGTACACTCCCTCGGGAGGATGAAGCTTCACCTCGGGCTTGATGTTGGCCGTAGGGAATCCCAGCCCCTTTCCACGGTGATGACCGTGGATTACTCGACCCTCCACCGTGAATTCACGCCCCAGAAGCTCGTTGGCTTCTCGAATCTCACCTCGCAAGAGATGTTCGCGTATTCTGCTTGAAGAGACCATCACGTTGCCCTTTTTTACCGGCGGCACGATGTGACAGGAAAAGCCCAATTGAGCAGCCATTTTCCTGAGCACCTGAGCATCTCCTGCCCGATGCTTGCCGAACCGATAATTTTCTCCAATGAATACGTGCCGAGCTCCCAGCTCTTCGACGAGCACGTTTTCCACGAATTCTTCAGCAGTCTGATCGGCGAAATCAAGGGTAAATTCCGCCAGGATAAGGACATCCACTCCCATATGCTCGAGGATGGCAGCACGTTCCCGCGGCGTGGTAATACGCGGGATTTCAGGAACCTTGTTCAGTACGACCCTCGGATGGGGATCAAAGGTATAGACAATGGCATCGCGACCTTTCCGATGAGCACTTTCCACAGTACGTGCAAGTATCTCCTGGTGGCCCAGATGGACTCCATCAAAGTTCCCCAGGGCTACGGAAGGGTCTGCGAACTTGTGATAAATCTTTTCGCGAACGCGAATGATTTCCATACGTGCTGACTGTTTTCTGCCGTCCCTCTTCGGAAACGAGATCAATCCCGAGCGGGCTCTGCGGGCTCCTCTAAACTCATGGACGGGGGCTGGCTCTCGACGCGAGCCTTTAGATCCGAAATCTCTCGATCTTTCTGCTCGATCTCTCTCTTGAGACGTAAACCTTCCGATTCAAGAGCAGAAATCTTCCCGTTGAGCTCGTCCACCACACTCTGATGCTCCTTGTCTGTCTTAATCATCCTGCGACGCTCTCGCACCCATTTCAATTGGGTCACGAAGTCGCCTACCGCGGCTATGATGATTCCCAAAGCTACACAAAAGGTCACCAGTTCCCAGAACTGTACAGTTATTGGCTCGGAAAGCCCGAAGTAGTTAATTTGCATCACGATCTCCTTGTTCTTCATGAACAAGGAAATGACGAATATTACAAACGCGAGCTCTATGATCCTCTTGAGCAGCCTCATTTTTCCTCCGATCCGTTTATGTCTGGATACAGACGGGTGAACGCCTCTCGCAGCTTACCCCATGTACTTCGAAGATGCTCGGGAATAACCCGTACGTCGGCCAAGACTGGCATCATATTGGTGTCCCCGTTCCAGCGGGGCACAACGTGATAGTGGAGATGCTCCTCGATGCCGGCTCCCGCTACAGAGCCCAGGTTCAGTCCCACGTTGAATCCGTCGGGCCTCATCACCTTTCTGAGTACCTGGAGAGCTCTACACACCTCCTGAATGAGCAGAGCGTTCTCTTCCGGCTTGAGCTGGCAAATGTCCCACACGTGCCTGTACGGACATACCAACAGGTGGCCGTTATTGTAAGGATATTTGTTCATAATAGTAAAGGCGCCTTGAGCCCTGTGGACAATCAGGTTTTCTTCGTCCTCTCTTGAGACCGGTTTTGTGCAGAAAATGCATTCCAGCTCTTTCTCTTTTCCCAGAATGTAGTCGATTCGCCAGGGCGCCCAGAGTCTTTCCATGTGCCGTTATATTCCCAATGTGCCGGGAAGCGTGTTCGTTCCCACTACAGGGCCACAATTCTCCCGGTCACGGTATCGTCTAAGATTTCAATCAAGCCCACAGTAGGCGTATTGAGGTACCGATTCCTGCTCGCTGACCCGGGATTGAACATGTAAGTCCCGTTCACCATTCCGCAAAAAGGGTCGTGCGAGTGACCGTACACAATGACGTCAGGTAGGTCCTCTCCGAACCTGGCCAGAATTCGTGCCGCAAGCCCTTCTCCCGATCCCCATCCATGGATCAAGCCGATTCGCTTCCCTGCTGCCTCAATAATTCTCGCAGGAGGCAACGAATCGGCAACCTCGTGGTCGTCCATATTTCCGCACACTGCTAGGACGCCCCGCTCCTCCAGTCGGTCAAGCACGCTTCGTGTTACGATGTCCCCAGCATGGAGGATCATGTCCGTGTCGGCGAAGATCACCTCCAGGATATGTTCGAGAGCAGCGTTGGGAGTCCTGAGATGCGTGTCGGAAAGTACTCCAATCTTCATATTATTCCGCCTAATGCCTGTGGTCAGTCTGCGCTAGCATTCGACGCCCTGATCACCAAGTCTCCTCCGACTACAACAGTAGACCCTGCAATAAGAATAATTCCGCCCACATCAACATACGATTCGGCACGGTTCAGGACCGAAGTCACCGATTCGCCCGACGCAACACGATCACCGATGTCTCGACAGAAGGCAGAAGCCAGACACGCGGATCTCGACATCACCGTTACCGCGTGAACTCCGCGGCCGGGAACGTACGTAGATATCCCGAAATTCAGCTTATATGAGGGTAATGCGAGAATTAGTCGCTCGTGAAGGGGGGAACCCTTCGCATACAGGTGGACGTCTACGGGATAGCTGCTTCGAATACATGTGTCCGCACCGCTGGACACCACGAGGTTTGCCGAATCAGCAGCCAGGTCCCGGCTGACAAAATCAGCTATGGCTCCGCTTATGCACGACATTGGTGCCACGCCGGTCTTGCGGCATGACAGGTCGGTGTACCGCACAATTTCAGGGGCAGAACCATATATCTGAATCGGTGAGACCGTCTCGCGAAACGCTGGGTGCTGCCGCAAGTATTCCTCGATCTGATACCGATACCGGAACACCGCATCTTTCACCTTGGGGGTCAAATCAGAATGAGCCTGCACATACAGGTTGGTCTCACGCACCTCGACCTCAAAGCTCACCGAATGAGCCAGAGGAATCCGATTGCGGTAATTCTTTCTCTCATAAATGTCGTAAATTGACGGCATACCCACACCCATCGAGCCTGTCGAGCCGAATTACCCTGAAAATACCGTGAAACGAGTGGCTCGATTATTCCTTTGACCCGGCAACGTGTCAAGGATAATTTCCCCCCTGCTATCCTTGATCCCGAGCCGGTCCGCGCCGTGCAGATGGGATCGGAGCGCTTGTTGCGAGATTCGAGTCCCCGTCCCTAAACCTCCTCCTTTTTTTGCAAGCCTCCGCTCAATCCTTTCCTCTTCTTCCTTCCATCAGCACGTACTGGAGGTCGTACGCCCGAATTTGGCTCCTGGATCGGATGAAAGACAGCCAATCCGTCTTCTTCCGCTCCAAAGTTATCAATCGTGTTCCAGAAATCCCCGGCAAGGAGTCCACAGCAAAATCTGTGACAACCCCTTCAATCTTGGGGGAGCTCCACAATTCCTCGAGCGCGTCACCGTTCCACCTTAATCCTATGACCTGGCCTTCCTCGAGCATTTTGGATCTGCTCAACAATCTCCTTGTCTTTGAATGATGGCTTATAGCTAGGACTTGATATATGCCGTCTCCCGTGACATCTAGGCACATGATTCTGGGCCTATAGAAAACAGTGTCATCGTCTTCGACGATGCCCGCAGGGGGGGTGCGTCGCTCCACTCCAGCCCATCTCAATGGCACGTCAGATCCTCCATAGTAGTCTTGGGAGAGGTACAAACGTTTACCGTCGGGTCTGTAGACCCGCAGATGATCGCTCTTGTCGTACACTACGATGAGCGGCTTTCGATCTCCGGACAGATCACCGATAGCAAACCCGAAAATGGGAATCTTTATCGGGACCCCGAAGCGATCCATAGACTGTAGAGCATCACCCTTGTCCGCGAGACGAACTATGGGACCGTCGTACATCTTTCTTTGACTCTTCTCCTGACCCAAGAGCACAGGCCCGAGAGTAGGGTACAGGATCACGCGCAAGAAATAGGGAGACTCCTGAATCACGGGAACGAGAGCACCATTTCTGTACTCGAGCACAAAAGAGGACACGGTTCCGCGGTTTTGCGCTGACACATAGATGCGAGCCGGTCCCTTCCTGATACTTGCCACATCCACGCTCTTGAGCTCGAGGTTGCTCGCCGAATACTCGGTGAGAAGATTCATGCCTCCACCAGAGACCTGGTAAAGGTGCACGGTGGAAGGGCTAATAATCACTATGTCGTTCTTGCCGTCTCCGTCCACGTCCCCGATACCCATCCCGATTCCCAATATGGGCAACTCCTCGCTCCGCCAAACTTGGCCTGCGTCATGAGTTTGACCGACACGACCCGACGGTCGGGCGGCCGCAAGCCTCGCCATTGATCCATCGGCCTGCAAAGCAGAACGGAGGGCAGGCCCCTCACGCATCCCTGGATTCGGCACGGAATCGGAAATGCCATTCTTGTGGCTCCCAAGCGCAGTTGAAGCACTGGGAAAGGCAGATCGAAGGTCCATGACGGTGAAGAAGACCATTGCGAAACAAACCATGACTAAGAGTATCTTGAAGCGCATCATGGCAATCTCCCGATGGAGTGGTGGCGTCCGAGACAGTCACACTCAAGGAACGCTTGAGAAGCCCGGATCAAGCAGCCGCTGCCGCTACGGCCTCGGTGACGCCCAAATGCGTCCATAATACATCTGAAACGCGCAAAGGGATATGACTACCTTACGGTCTAGGTGAACAAGACGGACACAGTCCCGCGCAGATGATTCGGGCCCCAGCAGGTATACTTCCACGCATTGAATAATTGGGGGTGCACGCCCAGTGCTTTCGCACAGTCGTCCATGACTCGGTGTACGGATCAGGTTCGGACCTGCTCTCCATGCGGTCCACTGTAGCTCCTGGGTCAGGGGGAGCGGTTCACGGACCGAAACACAAGTATCGCTCACCCGAATCGTACACAATGCTGACGACAATCTGCTCCGGATCCAGCCGCTCGGCTTCACTGAGTGCCACGTGCAAGGCAGCTCCTGAAGAAAGACCGGCATAGATGCCTTGAGTCCTGGCTAGCAACTTCACTCGTGCCACGGCATCCTCGTACGAAACAGGGGCGACCTCGTCAATGATCTCCGTATTCAATATCGTGGGGACGAAACCCGCGCCGATTCCGGGAATCATGTGCGGACCCGGATTCCCTCCAGAGAGAACGGGAGACTCTTCCGGCTCCACTGCAACAATTCGCGCAGACTTGCTCCGTTCCTTAAAGATTTCACCCACACCGGTGATAGTTCCCCCAGTTCCTACGCCCGCTACGAACACGTCGGGAACTCTCCCCAACGCCTCGATGATCTCGATTGCCGTGGTTTTTCTGTGAATCTCGGGGTTAGCGGGATTCTCGAACTGATTGATCATAAAGGTTCTGGGATTCTTGTGCAGAATCTCCATGGCCCTGTTAACCGCCCCCCGCATCCCGTTGGAAGCGGGAGTCAAAATGATTTGAGCACCATACGAGGAGAGAAGCTGTCTCCGCTCCTGGGTCACCGTGTCCGGCATGACCAGCTTGAGGGCATGCCCCTTCGCTGCCGAGATCATGGCTAAGCTTACGGCCGTGTTCCCGCAAGAGGCCTCAACCAAGCAGTCAGCAGGCCGCAAATCCTGATTGCGCTCCATTGCCTCTATGATCGAAAGGCACATCCTGTCCTTTATGGAGCCGCCTGGATTTCTCGATTCCAACTTGCACCAGACCTGAGCGCCCTTCTCTTCGGGAAACTTCAGCCTGACAATGGGAGTTTGTCCCACGTACGACAATAGATTGTTCCTTGTGTTAATCAAGAGCTCCGCGATCCTTCGGCTAAATGAAGTACATGTATTTGTGGTCAAGGTCTCTGGAGACTCCATGCTTCCGGGCCAAAACGCAAAGATCCGAGATCGAGACGGAATCGTAATAATCGCTCAGGAGGCGCTGCGTTTCCTTCCAGACGTGCCGGGTAATGCAGCCTGGATAAATATCGCACCCCTTCTTTTTCGGGTAATCCTCGGCCAAACAGCGGACGGGAACGATGGGACCCTGGGCTGCCCTGACGATGTCTCCCACGGATATCTCGGAAGGGTCCTTGGCCAACATGTAACCGCCTCTCGGTCCCCTACGGCTCTTCAGTAACCCTGCCTTGAGCAGCTTGTTGAAGATCTGTTCCAAGTACCTCTGAGAGATCTTCTGACGCCGCGATATATCCTTGATCTGTGTGGGTTGTCCACCGCCATGGTATGCGACGTCAAAGAGCGCCCGAACTCCGTATCTGCTCGTCGTAGTAATGCGCATGGAGAATCCCCGAGAAAAACGTCTCATGCATTGAAGAATTTGCTAGAGTTGTTATAAATAACTTTACTTGGAATGTCAAGATAATTGGCGAACCCGTTTTGTACTCGAAGCGGTGTGCTGGGCGGCCAGCGATCCGCCGGGGTGGACCTCGCGGAGATTCCCATCGGTCTGGACCGCTCGTTCTGGTGCAAGCACATTGGTGGAAAGTCAGAGCTTAGTGGTCGATGGCACAAATACGGTACCGTATCTGCAGCGCGGTGTACTTGGAGATGATTCAAGAATTACGGTCACGTATTCTGCCCCGACTGAGTCTGGTAGAATACGTGACCGTAATTATGAAACCCTCTACTCAGGCTTTGGCAGGAAGGGGTTCACGTGCGATGCATGTCACCACTCTAGATTCGTGAGGGCGGACGAAGCTCGGGGCGCAGTACCCTACGGAATCGTACCATCTGCCGCTTTGGGGCAGGTGCGCATCTTGACAAAGAGATAAGCTGTTGGCATGTACTCCCTGTATTCTAAAGGTGTAGAGTTACGTCTGGTTATGTGCTGTTCATCGAGCACTCGGGCGTGAAGCTTTGTATTTCAAATATCTGGTGGCTCGTTTTTCCGGGGAGTTTTTGGGGAAAAACGCGCCGAATCACCTTCCTCGTTGACAGTGGAGGTGGGACGTGATACACGTGTTTACTTCACAAAAGCTTGAGAGGGCTTGATGGGGAGCGTCATAAAGAAGCGTCGAAAGAAGATGCGCAAACACAAGCATAAGAAGCTGCGTCGTAGGCAACGTCACAAGAGCAAATAGAGGCGTCGTCATGCGGGCCGTGGGTTACTTCACACCATCCGATCGTGCCACGTTACAAAGAGCCGCTCATCTAGCCGAAGGCCTCACGCAGCGCTTTTTCAACTTGGACCGAGGCGTCTGGATGCGTAACCCCTATGCTCTGTTCACTCGGAGAGAGGTGGGGAAGACCCTGTTTCATGACGATGCCTTTGCCAACATCGTCCGAATCGAGGCGTCCCATCCCTTGGCGAGGAATCTCAGAGCAAAATCTTTGTACGGGATAGTCCTGCACGATCCCAACATCTTGCTGGCCCTGCTTCGATCGTCTCGTCATGACTTGTGGGCTCTCGGGTTGTTCATTCTGACCCATGAGCTCATCCATATTGTGCGTTTCCGGGAGTTTAACGTCGACTTCTTTGCTTCGAGTGTGGAGCGCGATGAGGAGGAGCGCGTCGTGCACAGCATGACACGCGAAATCCTTGCGGGAATTTCACCAATAGACCACATCATCGATCTTTATAATTGTCAGTCACGGGACACCAATTGAGATCGCTATTTCGGAGGTGTTAGAGATGCCTATCTATGAGTATCGCTGCGATTCGTGCGGAAGGGAATTCGAGGAATGGCAGAAGTTTTCCGATCCCATCGTAGAGCGGTGTAGCTGTTGTGGCGGACGAACCCGCCGACTGATATCCCAGTCTTCGTTTGTCCTCAAGGGCACGGGGTGGTACGTCACAGATTATGGTCGGGGCTCGAGTTGCCCCTCCTCTAAGCCGGCCGAAAAGAAAGAGTCTTCGTCCGAAGCCAGCAGTTCTAGCGCAGGGACGTCTTCGGATACGTGAGTGTTCCGGGACGCAGCCAGGAGAAGCTCGAATGAAGATCAAGAGAATCGCTCACCTCGGGGTGGCGGTCAAGGACCTTGATGAAGCGTTGAAGTTCTTCACGGAAGGACTCCCCCTGGAAATGACTCATACTGAGGACTACCAGGGAATGAGAATCGCCTTCATTCCCGTGGGAGACAGTTCCATCGAACTCCTCCAGGATGTGTCAGGAACCTCTGCGATTCGCAAGTACTTAGACAAGAACGGCGAAGGAATCCACCATATAGCCTTTGAAGTGGACGACATCCACCAGGCTGTGGCTGAGCTGAAGGAGAAGGGCGTCAGGCTCATTGACGAGAGACCACGCGAGGGTGCGCACGGCATGTCGATCGCGTTCATGCATCCGAAGGCGACGCACGGAATACTCATGGAGTTGGTTCAGCCGACGGCGGATCTGCAGAAGTAGCCGGCGATTCGGAAATAACCGGGAAAGGTGGGTTTGGACGCGCGAGCGGAGAGTGTCCCGAGGGGATCTTCGCAACGGTATGTGAGCGTCTCTGTACAGAGAGCGTGAACCGCAGTGCTTCCGTGTCTTGCCCACTACAACTTGTCTTCGACCCTTGGATAAGTCACAATATCGCTTCTGAGGGTCGAGTATCTCTCAGCGAGCAAGTTCTTGAAATGAGTTAGTCGAGATTAGGAGGTAGCGGACATGTCGGAAATAAGTATGCCGATGAACGGAAAGGTCATCGATGTCAAAGTGGCTGTAGGTGACAGCGTTCAAGAAGATCAGGAGCTCTTGATCATAGAGGCCATGAAAATGGAGCTTCCCGTGGTGGCGTCTGAAGCCGGGACCGTAAAGGAGATCCGGGCCAAGGTCGGAGAATCCTACCAGACGGGCGACGCGCTCGTAATCCTCGAATAGGTTGGGGAGGGGGAACGACTTCCAGACGACCTCCCTGCCCTGGATC
>CAYZET010000080.1:0-7228 GCA_964477215.1 uncultured Syntrophaceae bacterium
CTCGAATGCTGAGTCTGTCATAATAACTATTTAAATGGGCTTCTCATCAGGGAGTGGGCTGATTCTAGGCACTCCAGGGAGAAGCCTCGCTCCGGAGTCGAATGACCTCGCGGCTCGCCGACCAGGGGAGGCAGTTATGACCGTATTATGCGAAGAATATCCGTTCCGCTGTGTGGCGAGCCTTGAGCCGCTTTTGGACTTTTGGAACGGTGTCGGCCAATCTGAAGACTCAGGCTGGGCCGGGATGCCGGAGGATCTCAGACGAGATCTCGAGGCAGCACCAGAGCTCAGCCGTCCAATCGAAGATTTGTCCATACTCCGGAAGCGGAAGGGATTGTTGCGGCGCTTGATGGCCGTGGTATTCCCCGAGGCATTCTGGGAATCAGCGGCATTGGCCGCAATGGTTCCATTCCTACCCGAGCCAATTTTGATGTCAGCGGGGTTTAGACGATCGTTCCTCGATGATGGCGGCTCTCTGTCGGCCCGTTTGTCCTGCCCGACGGACGGGCTGTACCAGGCCAGAATCATGAGGGCGTACTTCCTGATACTCAAGAAATGTTATGACATCGATCCGGGATGGGACGACGACCCCGTTCATCTCATTCCTGACCCCGAGAGCATGATCGTGGACCCTGCCACCGGTCTGGCCCGGTACTACAAGTTCAAGCCCGATTTCAGCTTCGTACAAGTCCACAATATCGGCGGCCCGGAAAAGCTCAGCGAGGAAGATCGGCTTCGCATCCTCGACAATTTGACCGATCCGGCAGCGATCAGAGAGGTTCTCCCACCCGAGAATTTCGAGTTTCGGGGCTTCACCGTGATCCGGGCCGTGGACGTCACCAAAAGCCAAGTAATGTCAGCCCTGGAGAGAGATTTGGTGGATACCGCTACGATCGTTTCCCAGGCCGCTTTCGGACAGATCCAGGAGAGGCTGCAAACCCTATTCCGGCAGGCAGACCTCAGCGCGGGGCTAGCTGCGATACGGCAAGATCAGGCATTTCTGCTCAGTGGCTTCTGCGAGATGAAATGCAACTGCATATTTGGGGATTCCGAACACGTTTCCACGGCCGATTTTGCGGGCTCAGTGTACCAAACCGCGGCGGAAAAACGCGGAGTGACACGAGTTCGAGATGTTCGAGACAAGCCCGATCTTACCTGGGTCGACAGAGAGATAGTCAACCACGGACTCAGAGCGCTACTCGTGGTCCCGCTCGAATTTCGTGGCAAACTGATCGGCATGCTCAAGTTGGGCTCCCCGCGGCCGGCAGCATTTCGAGCAGGGGATGAATTGCTGGCAAGAGAGCTCGCCCCGATGTTCTCCATGGCACTACAACGAGCGTTGGAAAAGCTGGATAACGACGTGGAGACGCTCATCAAGCGAAAATGTACAGCAGTCCATCCATCGGTGGAGTGGCGTTTTCGACAGGCCGTGATGGCGAATCTGGAGGGCAAATACCGCGGCGAGACCCGGGAAATGGCCCCTATCGTTTTCAGGGACGTGTACCCGTTGTACGGGGCGACCGACATTCGAGGGTCATCTGACGCTCGCAACAGCGCCATCCGCGACGATCTCGAGGAGCATCTCAGTCTAGCGGGCAACGTGATCGAAGCCGCCTGGCAGACCAAAGCCCTGCCCGTGCTGCGGGAAGTGTCGCACCGCCTCGGCGAGCACAGGGACCGCATCGAGGAGGGGGTGACGACTGGCGAAGAGATGGCGGTGACGAGCTTTCTCCGCAACGAGGTAGAATCCTTGTTCCCCGCGCTGCGCTCTTTCGGTCCCCGAGTGTCGGACGCGATTTCCAGATACGAGCGAGGTGTGGATTCGGTGAAGCGGACGGTTTACAGGCAGCGCAGAGACTTCGAGCAGAGCGTATCCCTGTTCAACGAGCGCCTGGCAGGCTATCTCGACGCGGAAGAAGCGGAAGCGCAGACGGTGTTCCCTCACTACTTCGACAAGCGACAGACTGACGGTCTCGATTACGTTATGTATATCGGTGCTTCCATGGTAGAGACCGGCGAATTCCACCAAGTTTACGTCCGGAATCTGCGCATCTGGCAAATTATGGTCGCGTGTGGCCTAGCGTGGTATGCAGATCAGCTCGAGGGCTCGCTTAAGGTCCCGCTCCGCAGCACGCACCTCATTCTCGTAAATCACACTCCCCTGGCCATACGTTTTCGATTCGACGAAAAGCGATTTGACGTGGATGGTGCTTACAACATCGGCCATGAGATCGTTCGCTCGCGAATCGATAAAGCGGTGGTAAAAGGTCGCAGCGAGCGCGTGACGCAGCCCGAGCATATAGCAATGGTCTATTCCAGACCAGAAGAGGCCCAGGAGACTTTGCGTTACGTGAAGTTTCTCCAGTCCCAGGGATATGTGCTCTATGACGTCGAGCATCTGGAATTGGACGATCTGCCGGGGGTGAAGGGACTCCGTGCCCTGCGTGTCGCGGTGAACCTCAGATCTGGAGCAGTGGAAAGTCGAATCGAACGAATCGTTGGCAGTTCACCTGTCGCCAGCCGGCGGGCAGGATGATAGGGCAGGGAAAGTCCGGCCAGGGACGGGAAAGCTTTGTGCAGGCCCGTCCCCGGGCCATGGTGGGCGCATGGGACCCTCATCCCGGCCCTCTCCCAGAGGGCGAGGGAGCTTGCTGGGTGGTACCACACGGAAACTTCTTCGCGGGGTCTTGAGACTGCACTTCCACCGAAGAGGGCGTCGGAGCAGTGGTGGCCGTGGTGCGGTAAGCGAGCTCTGGGATGAGCCAGGCTCGGAGCGCACGAATTCACTATCCGAGCGCTGTGTCTCATGTGATACTACGCGGGAACAGTGGCGAAAAAGAAGAGTTCTTGACTTGAGTCAAAGAACGATCCGAATAGGTCAATTACAGTAAGAAAATACTACGATGGCGACCGGATAGGCCTCAGTTTGATCGATTTTCCGGTGAGGAGAGAATGCGAGTCATGAGAATTCATTTTCACGATCGCGATTGACCGTGGAAGAAGATTATTCATGCAAAGATCGAGTTGCAGCGGAGAGAATATTTCGCGGACTCTCGACGAAGAGAATATCCATGTAAGGCAGCAGGAGCTCAAGAATGATGCTGAACAGATTGAATGCTCCCGCGGATGAAGCGGTTCCGAGAAGCGTTTCCATGATGATACGCCTTTGCTGCAAGTCTGACAGAATGAAAGACTTCTATCCTCTCTTATTGCGGGGTATCATGATGAGAGCAGAGGAGGGGGCGACTGTCAGATCGGTCCTGTCCGGTCAGCTCAAGATGACCGACGAGGAATTGTGCCGGCGAGCTCGGGCCATTTTTCTCGATGGAAAGACCGTGGCGCAACCGGATGCCGCAGTGCTGCAACCGGGTTCCACCCTAGCCATATCGACGTGTCTCACCGAGCCCTTCCTTCTCCACGCATACGGCAATGTGGAGACCCGCGTCCTCAGGCCCTATGAGAGCGCCCAGCCACCTACAGATGTTGGTCGAGCGAAGGAACACATCTCTTTTTTCCTGAAACTTTTTGATTTGATGCTCGATAAATTCGGATCGCGAATTCTCAGTTCCGGAGTCTGGATTGAAGCACGTGACTTTGAGAAGTTTTTGTTGGAGAGGCCGGAGCACTTTTGGGAAGGACTGGAAAAGGCGATTGTAGACGGCGAGGCAATGGCTCCGGAGGCTTTCAGGAGCTTGCCAGAATCGCGGTGGAGCGGGATCATCGGTTTGACGGTTCAAGGAGCCCCAGAGGATCAGGTTTCGGGTTAGGCTTAACATATTTGTAGTTGAGTGTATGACGGACTTATGGCACGGAGAGCACACATTCACATCCAGGCGCCGTTTATCATGCGATGCTCCGCGGGAACGGTGGCCAGGATGTTTTTTCTGACGAGTCGGACCGGCTGTGTTTCTAAGACCTCTTGGAAGAGCGGGGCAAGCGGTCGCTCGTCTGCTCAAACGCGCGGAAACGAATCCCCGTCTGGCGGCGGAACTTGAGAGGACACGAGAAGACCTGTCGCAAATACAAAGATGTCAAGCCTGCCCCCGACACGGCCCCGACAGACACCGATACCGACACTACACTTCCTGGTCAAGGAATCCTCATCCGGGGGGGCTCCATGTGTATTCAGCGGAGATCCCAGAGGTCTTGACCTTCTCAGGAGTCTGGGTAAGATTACCTGCGACGGGTACTGAAGATTAACAGACGTCTGGGCCATCCGGTGAGGAGACCGGACTCCGTGAGTAGTACGGATCACGCTCATGGCGGTAAGGTGTATTCATCATGGACCCCTATCGTAACATCACCCGAATCGATAACAATGCAAGTGGCGACCACGCATGGGTGGTCACATTGCGGCGAAAGGGGACGTCAGTGGTGAAGCGATTCTCTGACGGCGTCTATGGCGGAAAACGAAAAGCACTGAAGGCCGCCGTCAAGTATCGGGATTCTTTTCTCGCCCGGGACAACCCCTTTGAGCAACAGATCTGGACTCGCACCCGCCTCCGGAAGAACAATACGTCCGGAATTCCCGGAGTTGGCCGCCATGAGGTCATGGACAATCCCCATAGTGGGAACGTCCGTGCGAACTGGCTTGCCTGGTGGATCGACGAGCACGGTGCGAGCCGCATGCGCAAGTTTTCCGTAGCGCGCTACGGCGAGGAGGAAGCAAGACTCCTTGCCATCGCGGAACGCAATTACCAGCTCAGGCGTGTGTGCGCCATCAACGCGGCCGCTCGTGGAGCCAAGCCCTCTAGTCAGGCGAAGGTTGGGGAGGCGAGCCGAGCGAAAGAAGGCCGTCATGGTGAAGGCGACGGAAGCACGCGGGACAGAAATGGGGACTCTAAGCGCGAAAACGGGGAGGCGGTTCAGGTTGTTGAAGCGACTATTGACGAACATGGCAATGTGAAACTCCTTAAGCCGGTGGAGTTGACGTCCACACGATGTGCCCTTGTAACCATATTCGTCGATGCACAGGGGCACCGTGGGGCTGAGGGTTAGTGAAATGAACTGGGGTCAGAGGTGCCGTCTTTGTATTTGAGTCTATGCTCGTTTGATGGCACGGAGAGCTCGCATTCACTATCAGTGCGCTGTCTGTCATGTAATGCTACTGCTACTCGGGAACGGTGGCCAGGACATATTCTTTGACGAGTCGGATCGGATTGGTTCGCACGATCTGTTGGAAGAAGGGGTCAAGCGTTCAATCGTCTGCGCAACTGCGCGGAAACGGATCCGAGTCTGGCGGCAGAACTTGAGAGGGCAAGGGATGCCTTGCACAAATGCCAAGATGTCCAGCCTAAGCTCTACTCTTCTACTTCCCTTGGTCTCGTCTCCGACATGGTCTGTGGCTATCCTCGTCATTTCGGGCAGCGCGGGGTTCACTGGGCTGTCCCTTGTGGGAGCGCAGCTTTTGTGGTAACGCTTGACAAGCTGACCTGCGTGCAAGCGAGCGGAGAAAGACCTGGAAGGCTGAAGAGACGAACCTTCTGAGGACCCGTGTGACGCCCCTCGAAAGTAAGCGTCAGCAGGCTGTTTTGACGAATTGGGTATCAGCGAGCCATAGCGCAATCCTCTTGCAAACAAGAGAACCATGGGGCTCCCGGCCTACGTGATTCCCTTTGAAGCCATTTGTGTAGGCGACGGGGGTCGCCATGCCCTGATGCAACACGCGAGAGTAATCTTGTCAAGGATGTCCTATGAAGCGAATGGGGACTGTCCCCATGCACTTTTCTAGGATCGGGCTGGATGAAACTCTGTTACTGCAACCAGGACGAGAGGGGACGCTTGTCGTCCCAGCCAGCGACTTTGAGGAAATCAAGGACCTCCTGGAAGGTGGCTTGGCGCTCGCTGATGCCGTGATCCCTAGTTCAGGCCCCGACAGGCCCGACCAACTTACACTTTTCGGGGATCTGTGAGATGCCTATTAACGTGGTCATCTCGGCTGCCGTGGAGGGAATTGTAGATGAGGCGGTGATTTGCAGCCTCCTTACACACGCGGGAGCGATTCCTGGAATTTCAGTAGCAGAATGATGATTGAGTCTGTTGAGCAGACAGAGATCTTCATAACAGCGATTCAGTTGTTCTTCTTCCACTACGCATTCCACACCATATCATGCAGCCCGGCGATGGTGGCCAGAAGACCTTCTTCTTCGCGGAGCATTACGAGGCATGTGGGGAGCTGATGGTCCAATGGTGTTCCCGATATGGGACTGATTAAGGCTGGACGCTTGGTAAAGATGGTGGGCGGCGGGTTGGGAGACCGGTGAACAAAGATCTGAGAGCCCTGCGTCACTCGCAGTGAATCAGCATCCCAACCACAACCGCTCACAAATCGCTCGTTTGAGAGCGCATTGCTATTAGCCTTCGGTGACCGGTTCAAAGGCATAAAAAACTCTATTCGCAAGAACGATCTCGCGGCCAACCTCCTGAGGGACTGGATCAACGTCAAAGACCGTTAGCCTCACCTTGTCACCAGGTTTGAGCTGTCCCTGTCGGCAGTTGGTAATGCGAACGAACAATGTTTTCTTGCCCTGCAGGTCAACAAGGGCGTGAATAAGCGGAGGCGGGCCGAAGCCCAGTGGTACGCCTACGACTTCCTCAGTCAGCTCAATTACCGTCCCCTCTGTGGGCCAGTCTGTCCATTCGAGCTCCTCGCTGTAACACTCCGGGCAGACCACTCTCGGCGGAAAGGTCTCCGCGGCGCAGCGGGTGCACTTGGTGGTGGTAAATCGGCCTTCTCTGAGGAACTCATAAAACTTGTAGACCTGATTGAACTTTTCGGACTGTTGGGGAAACAGATCCATGGTCATCATGTATTTTCCTTCCAGTATGGGGATTCCCGGGGTGGTCATGCCGCCTCCTTTCCGTAGATCACCACCGTGTTACCTGCGATGAATCCGCTGAGATTATGGGTCAGTCCGATGGTAGCATCGGGCACTTGCTGGATTGCGTCGCCTCGCAACTGCTTCATCACTTCAATGCCTTGCCTGATGCCGGTCCCTCCAAAAGGATGCCCACAGCCTAAGAGTCCTCCGTCAGTATTCGTTGGGACCTGTCCTCCCAGATCGTTCCCGCCGGAGGCAACGAATTCGCCGCCTTCGCCTTTCTTGCAGAAGCCCAGGTCTTCCATTTCAATGATTTCCGAAATTGTGAAGCAATCATGCGTCATGGCCACGCTCACATCCTTTGGGCCGATCTTCGCCTTCTTGTAAGCCTGTTCTGCAGCCACCTT
>CAYZET010000080.1:7238-15612 GCA_964477215.1 uncultured Syntrophaceae bacterium
CTTGAGAGACTCCCACGTGGTCCAATTCGGCATGTTCGCCGACATGCTGTGAAGAGCAGCCTGCCCTGCCCCGCGCACATAAACCAAGGGCTTGTCCGTCAGGTACCGGGCCTTCTCCTCCACGGCAAGCACAGCGGCTGCGGCGCCGTCCGTTATGGGGCAGCAGTCATAAAGGCTCAACGGCGGCACAATCATCCGGGCCTCCATGACCTCCTCCATGGTGACCGGAGTCTGAAATTGCGCTTTTGGGTTTAGTGATGAATTTCGCCGATTCTTTACGGAAACCTGGGCAAGGTGCTCTTTCTTGGTGCCGTATTGCTTCATGTGTAGTTTTGCAACCATAGCGAACACCGGCGGCGGGAGGCCCAAGCCCTGCGGGCCGTCCCAGTCGTGGTCCACGGATGCCAGCTCGCTGTAGAACACTTCCCACTTCTGGGGTGTTTGCAGCTTTTCTCCTCCGGCTACCATCACGATATCAGCCTGGCCTGACTTGATGAGACTATAAGCCAGAATTATGGCGGAACTGCCGCTGGCGCATAGCAACTCCACGCGGGCGCAAATGTTTATCGGCTTTATGCCGAGGTATTCCGCTACCATTGGTGCGAGGTGCGTTTGGTAGGAGGTCCGCTCCGTGTACGCGGATGCTACCAACAATCCGTCTATGTCCTTCGGGTTCAGGGCATGATTGTCATTGAAGCAAGCCTTCCCCGCTTCCTGAAAGAAGTCTCGCTGATTGCCGTTTCGCACACCCCACTTGGACATGCCTCCGGCAATAATGCATACATTACGATCCATGGATGAAGCCCTCCTTGTGCGTAATGGGGAGCCTGTCACCAGGCCGGCCTCCTCAACCACGTGATACTTTCCAGCTTTCGTCGGAGAGCATACGGCCAATCAGCATACGCTGAACTTCTGATGTGCCCTCCACTATTTGCAGCAACTTCACACTCTTGTAATAGCGTGACACTGGATATTCTTCCATGAAGCCGTACCCCCCATGGATCTGCAACGCGTCGCTCGCGACTTTTTCCGCCATTTCCGCGGCGAACAGTTTTGCGGTCACCGCCTCGAAGGTATGTACGCGCCCCTGATCCTTGAGCCATGCTGCTTTGAGGTATTGATTGCGTGCCAATTCGATATTCACTGCCATGTCCGCTAACTTGAACTGAACGGCCTGGTGGTTGAAGATCGGCCTTCCAAACTGCACGCGCTCTTTCGCGTAACTGAGCGCCGCATCGAGACACGCTTGGGCAACGCCCACGGCAATGGCAGCGACGCTTATTCGCCCAGTCTCCAGAACTGCCAAGTGTTGCGCAAATCCACGAGACGGATCGCCCAGGAGATTTTCCTTGGGGATTCTGCAATCATCCAGAATCACCTCATGGGTAGCCGAGGAGTTCCAGGAGAGCTTGCGATACTTCTTGCCGAGCGTGAATCCTGGTGACTCCTTGGGCACAATGAAGGTCGAGATCACATTCCCCTTTCCGTTGGTGACGGTACGGGCGGCAACCAGCAGAATGGGTGAGTTATCGAAGCCTATGTTTGTAATGAACTGCTTCGTACCGTTCAACACCCATTCATCGCCATCCAGAACGGCTGTAGTTCTCAGCGCACCTGCGTCGGATCCCGAATCCGGCTCCGTCAAACCGAAGGCCCCGATGATACGGCCTTGGGCCAGGGGAATCAGCCACTTCTGTTTCTGTTCATCGGTGCCGAAGGCAAAGATCTCCTGGCCCACTACGCACGTGGTAATGTCCAGCAGCCCCCCCAGAGTTACGTCAGCCCGGGAGATCTCTTCGATGCAAATGTGTGTGCCTACCCAGTCGCCTCCGCTGCCACCGTACTCTTCGGGAAAAGGGATGCCCATCATCCCGAGTTGTCCCATCCGTTCCATGATGTCATAAGGGTATTCGCCCGTTCTTTCGGCCTCTTCTGCGCGCGGCGCCACGACTTCTTCGGCAAAATCGCGGGCAGTATCGCGAATCATTCGGTGCTCGTCGGTTAGATCAAAGTTCATATCCCTTCTCCCCACTCATCATCACTAGTTGCACATGGCTGCAGTCCCGGAAGGAAGCGCTGTACGCCAGAAAAATGGCTCTCTATTTTCCTGCCATCCGGAGTGCCCCGTCCAGTCTGATGGTGGTGCCGTTAATAAAAGGGTTTTCGATGATCTGGTTGGCAGCCATCGCAAATTCCTCGGGCTTGCCAAAGCGACGCGGGAAGGGGATCATGGATGTCAACGACTGCTTCACAGGTTCCGGCAATGCGGCGGACATGGGTGTTTCAAAGAGACCCGGCACAATGGTTACCACCCGTACCCCGTAGTCGGCAAATTCCCGCGCCGCGGGGAGTGTCATTCCCACCACTCCGGCCTTGGAAGCACTGTACGCAGCCTGGCCAATCTGCCCTTCAAATGCAGCGATGGACGCGGTATTGATGATCACGCCTCGCTCGCCATCTTCGTTTGGATCGTTGTGCACCATCCTTTCAACCGCGTATCTCATGACATTCAGAGTGCCAGTCAAATTGATCTCTACCACCTGTCTGAAGTGCTCCAGCGGCATCAAGCCTTTCTTGCTCAGAATCTTTGCAGCCGGACCGATTCCGGCGCAGTGGATGGACGCGTGCACGGAGCCGAAGGTCTCCACAGCCTTATCGAATGCATCTTGAACAGTCTTCTCATCCGATACGTCGGTCTTGCAGAAAATGACCGAGGCCCCTTGTTCTGCGCAAAGCGCCTGGCCTCTGTCCTCATCCACATCCAGTACAGCTACTTTTGCGCCCCGTTTCACCAATGCTCGTACACATGCTTCTCCAAGCCCCGATGCTCCGCCGGTCACAGCGGCTACGTGGTTGTCTATTTCCATTCCAATTCCTCCTGCCCGGAGACCGCCAGGCCCCGGGATGACGGCTGATTTAATCTCGGCGACACAGCCAAGCCGTGTATCACTCAGTTGCTTTCACAAGAACTTCATGAACTCACTGCAGTCACCCCTATGAGGACGCCGCAAAATGTACGGCTCCTGTCTGGAGTCACAACTCTCGTGGTCTCTTCTGCAGGAGGCGCCCCTAAGAGCCCAATCCAGGTGTGATCCGTGCATCACAACATGGCAGCTCCGGATTCTGCTGACAGTAACTACATTGAGTCTGCCTGTTACTCCATCCGCCGTTGTTCTTCTTCCTTCAATTCTCGACGAAGAACTTTCCCGACCTTCGACTTTGGCAACATATCTCTAAATTCTATGTATTCCGGTATCTTGTACGGAGCCAGTCTCTGGCGACACCACTTTGTAAGATCATAGCCAGTAACCCCTTTTACGTCCTCTTTCAAAACCACGTACGCCTTGATCCTTTCCCCGACTTTCTTGTCTGGCACGCCAACGACACACGAGGCCATAACAACCGGATTTTCCTGCAATGCAGCTTCTATTTCCGAAGCTGCAATCCTGTATCCCTTGTGTTTGATCATGTCCGCAGATCTGTCCAGGAAGTATATCCAACCGTCATCGTCGATTCGTACAATATCACTTGTGCGATACCAGAGATGACCCTCCAGCTCAACGAAGCACTTTTCCGTTTCCTTGGGCTTGTTCCAGTAGCTTTGCACCATGTATTCGGATCCAACGAGCAGTTCGCCGCTCTCTCCTCGCTGCTGAGCCTCCAGGCTTACGGGGTCTACCACCCGCACTCTCTTTCTTGGCAGCAACTTTCCGCAGCTTCCCTCCGGGGCTTCCCGGTCGGCAGGGGTTAGCGCCACTCCGGCGCATGTTTCGGTAGCTCCGTAGCCCTGGGATATCTTTACGCCAAATCGTGCCCTCCATTTCCTTTCTATCTCCTGGGGGAGCACGTCGCCGGCACAAAAACAGTACTTGAGCGATCCTATGTCGTACCGCTCCATTCTCTTGTGTTCTAGTATCATCCTGAAAAGCGCCGGAACGCCAAATAAGGAAGTGGCCTTGTATTGTTCAATATGGTCCAGCATACCGTCTAACTGAACTCGCGGCAGTAGCACGCAGGTGTCTCCGGAGAGGATACCGCCGATTGCCAGAGCTTGACCCAGTGCGTGAAACAATGGGGCCCCCTGGACCAGCACGTCCCGGCCGAGCGGTATTACCGGTTCGCTCATGGATCTTTGGGTGAGGCAGGTATCCAGAAGGTCCCGATTGAAAAAGGGCACACCCTTGGGAAAACCGGTTGTCCCACCAGTATAGAGCATTTCCACCACGTCCCGACCGCCTATTCTAAGATCCGCGTAGGGAGGTAAGCTAGAGGAGCTCTCTTTCAGGAGTCTCTTGAAAGAAAGATTCGGCTCTCGAAGGCTATACTTGCCTTCAGGAACCGTGTTGAACGCCTTGCCCAGTAGCCTCTTCCAAACAGGCAATAGCTCAACCATATTGGTGACGATCGCCCTTTTCAGGCACGTATGATCGAAAACGCTCTCGACATATCCGAAATTGGTGTCCAGGCACACAATAGTGTCCGCACCGGTGTCATTTACAAGATAAACCAAGTCAGTAGGAGTATAGATGGGGCTTATGGGAACAGGGATCACGCCGATGCGCAACATTCCAAACCATGTGATAACCCACTGCGGCGTATTGGACAGATACAGAACAGCTCGGTCCCCCTTCCTCAGGCCCAACTGATACAGCGACGCCGCAAATCGCTCAATCAGTTCGTGCAGCCGTCCGTACGTCCAGACCGTTCCGAGGTAGACGATTGCCGGCCTATCGCGGTTGGTCTCCGCGGTCTCCGCGAAATATTGGTAGATGGTATCGCTCGCTTGTTTCCCGCTCACAGCAGGCCTCCTCTTACACCCCGAAGTACGCCGCCCTCACTTCAGGGTTGTTGGTCAATTCATCTCCGCTGCCGGCAAGCGCGAGCATGCCGTGTTCCAGGATGTAGCCGCGGTGAATGTGCGGCAGGATCGGTCTCGCGAACTGTTCCGTTATCACGACCGTCATGTTGTTTTTGTTGATATTCCGTATGGCGGACACCAGACTGGACTGAATTACGGGAGCCAGGCCAAGCAAGGGCTCGTCCAGGATCAACACACGCGGCTTTGCCATCAATGCCATGCCCACGATAAGCATTTGCTGTTCGCCCCCGCTCAGGAACCCCGCCTTTCTGTTCTTCAGCCTCGCGAGGCCGGGAAAGATGTCGAATGCGGACTTGATCGTCTTCCTGTTTTCAGAGGTCTTTTGCAAGTAGCCCGCTATTTTCAAGTTCTCCACGACATCACTCTCCCGAAAGATCGGATGTCGCTCCCGGCTCAGCACGATCCCTTTGCGAACTCTTTCTCTGGGCCTGAGCCCTGTAATATTTTCACCGTCCAGTCTTATCTCACCATGGATGGTTATCCTGACACCGCCCCTTCTTTTTTCCTTGATCCTCTTGTCTTCTATCAGTCCGGATATGGTATTCATCAACGTAGTCTTTCCCGCGCTGTTCGACCCGAGGACAGCCACAAATTCACCCTCGTCAACGGTCATGTTGAAATCATTGAGGGCCAGAGCATTCTCGTAGAAGACCATCAGATTTGCCACTTCAAGAAGCGCCACCATAGACTTTACTCCTCGGAGCCGAGATAAGCGGATTTGACGACTTCGCTACTCATGACCTCGGCGGGAATGCCCTCAGCGATCATGACCCCGAAGTTCAAAACCATGACTCGATCCACCACTCGGAATAGCTCCTTTAGTCTGTGCTCGACCATGAGGATAGTTTTCTTCGCTGCCTTTAGTTTTTCAACGATGGGGAGCGTGGCCGCGACTTCGGACATGCTCATGCCTGAGAACAGCTCGTCCAAGATCACGAGATCCGCCCGCAGGGCCAGGCACCGGGCGAGCTCCAGCCGCTTCAGGTATCCGTGCGGCAGAGTAGCCGCGGTCTTGTACGGGACGGATGAGTCCCGCTCAAAACCAACCTCTTCCAACAGATCAACCGCAATGTCGTCTCGTTCGCCGTATTGACCTCCCCTGAACTTCTTCACTCTATCGGAGCAGAGCGGAATAATGACATTCTTGAAAGCCGGCAGATGGTCAAAGGCCTTGGCCATCTGAAACGTCCTCGCTATGCCCCGGTTGGCTATGACGTACGGCTTCTTGCCGGTTATGTCTTTCCCTTGAAAGAGTATCGTTCCCGACGTGGGCGTTACAAAGCCGGTAATCAGATTCGCTAGAGTACTCTTTCCCGAACCATTAGGTCCGATGACGCCTACGAACTCCCCTTCCTTGAGACGGAAACTCACATCTTGCAGGGCCACAATGCCACCAAACCTCTTGCTCAGACCCTTCACCTCAAGAATATACTCGGGCTGCATCGTGTTACTCCGTCTCTACCCATCGCTCGTACTGGTGGTATTTTCGAGCCAGGTAATGAAAAATACCCTCCGGCACGGTGACGACGAATATAACCATCAGAAAGCTATAGAAGACTATTCTCCAGGAGCCGATGGTCCTCAGGCTCTCACATAACGGCACCAGGATGAACGAGCCTAGAAGTGCTCCGGCGAAACCGCCGGGGCCGCCGACCACCGCCGCTGCTACCGGAAGCACTGAATAATCCAGGGCAAAGGACGAAATTCCCACAAATCTATAGTAATGAGTCATGAATGCCCCGGCAAAAGCCGTCGCCATCGCACCAATTAGAAGAGCCTGGGTCTTGTACCAATAGATGTTGATCCCGCCCGCCATTACTGCCTGGTCGTTATCCAGCATGGCCTTCAATATGAGCCCGTAATCTGTCTCCATTATCCTGCGAGCACCGAAAAAGCAGACTAACAGAGCTCCAATGATCAAGTATACGGACACCCAAAGGTTGGGCAGGGGAGACAATGCACTCAAGCCTTCCAGACCTTGGAAGACTCCCGTTGCCTCTATCAAAGCGCGGAACAGGAGAGGTAATGCAAACGTGACCATGGCAAAGTAAACGCCCCTCAATCGCATCACAGGCAAGAGCAGAAACGCGGAAACGACACCGCCCAAAACGGTTGCAACGGGAATCGTAATGAGGGGCGGCAACCCGAAGTAGTGGTTCAGCACGCCCGCGGTATATGCTCCCATTCCGAAAAACAACGCCTGCCCCAGGGAGAACATTCCGGCGGATGCAATGAAGTCCCAACTCAAAGCGAGAATTCCTATGGTGCAAGTGAGCACGACCACTCTCGTCCAGTACTCATCCAGTACCAAAGGCAAGGCGAGAATCCCCAAGATCGTTATCGCCCTCGGGGCTATCAGGTAGAGCGCCTCTCTGTACGACGTGAGCGAATAGATGGTATCCGATCTCGCTTTAATACCGCGATCAAGTCGTTCCTTACGGTATTTCGGAGCTCGAGAATCCTTCATAGCTTTCCCAACCATTTGAGCCTCTTGCCAAAGACCCGAAAAGGGATAGTATCGCTGGCGTCCGTCAATATTCCCGGGTTGTCGCCCGGCCTCCGAGGGAAGTCCACCCTCTGTCAGACCGTTCGCCGGACACGGTCTGCACTAATGCGAGCCTGTATCCCTCTGCCGAAATGCTAAAGGCACCCGGCTGTCAGACCCTCTCCTCCAATTCTTTGAACTTGCCGAACAGACCGGAAGGCCGAACTATGAGAATCACGACGATCGACACCAATGTTAGGACCGAACTATAGAGCGGCGACAGATACGTGGACAAAATGATTTGAGAAAACCCAAAGATGAAGCTTGCCGCGATGATGCCCAAAGTGCTCTCCAGGCCTCCCACGATCCCCACTGCAAGAACCAGAATCAGGACGTTGGCTCCGTCTTCAACGGTAAGTAACGAGAGTGGCACCACGGCCATCCCGGCCAGAGCAGCCAGACCCGACCCCAGACCGAAGCTGGCCATGGCAACGCTTTCAGACTCGATGCCAAACGCAAGGGCCGTCTCTTCGTCTTGAGCTATGCCTCTGAAAGCGAGTCCAATTTTGGTGTAGTGGGTAAACAGCCAAAGAACAATGAGAAGGCTAATCCCCAGACCTGTGATGATAAGCCGCTGATAGTCAATATATACGTCCCAAAATTCCACACTGCCGTCGACAAACACTGGAAGCTTGAAGCTGTGGCCCGTCAATCCGACACCACGGTACAGCTCCAGCATGCCTGTACCTAGTCCGAAGGTGACAATAATTTCGGATAGGGGAATACCTCTTACTCTGAACAGAAAGAATCTGTATACGCAGATGCCGACCACGCTCGTGATCAGAATCGATGCCAGAATGGACAGGGGGTAGAACAGCCCCAATGAATTCAGAAGGAGCCAGCATACATAAGCTCCGGTAACATACAGCGCCCCATAGGCGAAATTGGCAATGCCGCTTATGCCGAAGGTCAAGCTGAAACCTATGGCCATGAGCACGATGATACAACTG
>CAYZET010000081.1:0-399 GCA_964477215.1 uncultured Syntrophaceae bacterium
CCCCTTGGCGCCGCCGAAGGGGATGTCCACCACGGAGGTCTTCCAGGTCATCAGGGAGGCGAGGGATCGCACCTCGTCGATGTCCACGAGGTGGTGGTAGCGGAGCCCGCCCTTCATGGGACCGCGGGCGTTGTTGTGCTGGACCCGGTACCCGACGAAGGTCTCGAGGCGGCCGTCGTCCATCTCCACCGGGATCTGGACCGAGATCTCCCGCCTCGGGGTGGTCAGGAAGCGCTCCACGCGGTCGCCGAGGTCCATGACCTTCGAGGCGGCCCTGAAGTAGCGCAGCGTCGTGTCCAGAGCGCTCATACCGCTTCCTTCCTCCGCGGGGGGCGGGAACCGGACCGGATCCTACCGGGGCCCGGGGCGGCCGGGCACGGGCAATCCCGAGGGGCGGTC
>CAYZET010000081.1:409-15434 GCA_964477215.1 uncultured Syntrophaceae bacterium
CAGCAGAGAATCCAGACGCCTTCGCGGGCGGAGCACGGCCCGGGAGGGCGTTTTCGTGGGGCGTCCCCCGGGGGGGGAGACCTAGAATCGGCCCGGTTTCCCGGCCACTCCCGGTTCCCAGCGCGGCCCCGCGCCGCCGGAGGTTCCCATGCGCCTCGCCCTCGCCGCCTCCCTCGCCCTGGCCTCGTCCCTGGCCGTCGCCGGCTGCGGCGGGTCCGACTCCTCCTCCGGGCCGGGGGTCGCATCAGTAGACGAGACGACTACTCCCAGTATCTCGATCCCTCTATTCCGGAGCGCTTCAAGGCTCAGCATGGTATGGTTGATCGTGCCCAGACGGGAACGGGCCACCAGAAGCACAGGAAATCCCAGGGCCTCGATGAAATGAATCATCATGGTGCGTTCGTCAATGGGAACCATGAGGCCGCCGGCAGCCTCCACGACGAGCAGCTCGATTTTTTCCGCCACAGCGCGCACGTGTTCCACAAGGTCGGAGGGATAAATCCGGCTTCCCTCCAATGCTGCTGCCCTCGCGGGAGAAGCAGGGATGGAGAAACGCAGAGGGGCGCACTCGTCGAGGGTAATCTCTCCTTCAGAAGCCTCGACCAGCCGCGCTCCATCTTCCGGGAAGAGCTCTCCGGACTTTGCTATACATCCTGTCTCCACTGGCTTCAAACCTGCGCATCGAATTCCGTAGCGCCGCGCGAGGCGCACCAGCCCGGTGCTGACCACCGTCTTACCAACCCCGGTGTCTGTTCCCGCGATGAAGATACCCCTATGACATTTTTCGGCGCTCATTGCACAACTGCCACTCCTCAAAATCGATGGCCTTCAGGAACGCCCACAGACGTCCGCGATGGATCGGGCAGTGGCTGATACCAGGTGCTCGATCTGAGCGAATGTTATGGACAGAGGTGGCATCATAACAACCACGTCTCCCAGGGGTCGAAGAATGACCCCATGGTTGCGCACAGTTTGGGTGACGCGGGCGCCCATTCTCAGGGTCGGCTCATATGGCTTTCGCGAATCGCAATCCTCCATGAGCTCGATTCCAACCATAAGTCCGCATTGTCTCACGTCTCCCACGTGAGCCAGGGGCTTCACGTCTTGGGCCAGTCGCTCTCCCAGGAAGGGAATTTTCCGCTGCAGCTCCTCCAGGGTCTTCTCGCGATCGAATACTTCGAGAGATGCGCACGCGGCCGCGCATGCGAGAGCGTTACCCGTATAGCTGTGACCGTGGAAGAACGTCTTATATTCCCCATATTCTCCGAGAAAAGCCTGGTGAATCTCCTCGGTGGCCAGCGTAGCGGCGAGCGGGAGGTATCCGCCCGAGAGGCCTTTGGCCAGGGCCATCATGTCCGGCCGGACCCCTTCCTGTTCACAGGCAAACATAGTGCCCGTTCTGCCAAATCCTGTGGCGACCTCGTCGCAGATCAAGAGAATCTCGTGCTCCCGACAGATCCGCTCGAGTCCTTTCAGGAACCCTTCGGGATGGACGATCATGCCGGCCGCTCCTTGAACCTTCGGCTCGACCACTAGTGCTGCAATCTCTGCTCCCCGCTCTTTGGCTATCGATCGAAAGGCATCGAGGGATCTGTCCCTGCATGCTTCCGGTGTCAAGTTCGGGTGTCTGTACGGGAACGGGGTTGGTATGGAGAGGGTAGGGAAAAGCAGGGGACGATAGATGCTATGAAACAGATCGATTCCCCCCAAACTCACTGACCCTATCGTGTCACCGTGGTATGATTCTTCGAGCGTGACAAAGAGCTTCTTCTGGTCGCGGCCCAAGTTCTTCCAGTATTGGAAAGCGATTTTCAGAGCGACCTCAACTGCGGTCGATCCTGAATCGGAATAGAAGACCCTATCGAGACCTTTTGGAGAGATGGCGACAAGCTTTTCCGCCAATTGGATCGAAGGCACTCCGCCCAGTCCGAGGAGAGTGGAATGGGCAACCTTGCTAAGCTGGCTTATGATTGCCTCATCGATTTCCTTCTTTCTGTGGCCGTGCACGTTGACCCAGAGGGAGGATACTCCATCGAGATACCGCTTGCCTTCTGTATCGATGAGGTAATTGCCTTCTGCCCGGTCTATGATCAGTGGCTCGGAGCCAACCCATTCATGCATCTGCGTGAAAGGATGCCATATATACTTCTTGTCCAGCTCGGACCAGTTCGTCACAGACACTCCTTATGCGAGATTTGGCTCCGTCGACTTGACCTGCTGGACAAGCATCGATCTGTCGAATCGGAAGTCACTGGTGAAATAGGACAGTCCGCCCAGAATCAGGCAACCGACGAGGCTGAACAGATGGTAAGCGGTCGCGAACGACACCGCCACCACTGCGTGGACTCCGAACAAGGCCAGCGCGTACCTCCCCGCAGCATGAAATGTTCCCACAAAGCCAGGTGCTGACGGAAGGGCGATCCCGAGGCAGACGAAGACTTGAATGGTCAGAGCCACGAGAAAGGACGCCTTGATGGAGAAGGCGAGGAGGAATAGATAGGTTAAGCTCGAAAACAAGATCCAGAGCAGCAGGGAATATCCTGAGATGATCATGACCTGCTTGAAGCTCGCCATGATCCCGAAGCCTTCGATAAGCTTTCGGATAATGCCCTCGAGAACGCCGGAGATCCGTTCGGGGAGCACGGAGAGCACGCGGGAAACCGCAGCGAAGACGGCGTCGGAGCGTGCAAGGACCAGGAGCACCATGGCATACCCGGCAATAAGAATTCCCAGCAGAGCGAGGCCGAGGGATGAATATTCGTCAGGAATTTCAGGTGCCTGCCACAGGACAACCCCCAGGAGAAGAAGGAGGCTCGACAGATCGAAAAATCTTTCTACCATGACAGCCCCAAAGCTGCTCGAAAAGGGAGCACCAGTTCGTTGGAGCAGGTACGGTCTCACGAACTCGGCCAGGCGTGCCGGCATGATCATGTTTGCCGCGCCCCAAATGTTCAAGACATCCCAAAGGGCCTTGATACCAAGCTCGCAAAATGGGCTTAAAATGACGCCGAACCGCAAGGCACGCACAAGCTGGATCAATATCAGGAGCACTGCCGCAGGAAGCAGGTATATCAACTGAATGCTCCTGATGCCATCCACAAAATTGTCCCATGATATGCCGCGAAACGCGAGATAGAAGAAAAAGACCCCTACCAGAATCCCCGCGACTATTACGAGCACGCGCTTCCAATTACGACTCATTTTACTAGTTGCTGCCATCATGGCCACCTAATCGTTCTTGAAAATAGGCGATCGTGGCGTCGAGACCGGTGTCGAGCGGAACCGACGGCTTCCACCCGAGCCGTTCGATGGCGAGTGTAATATCGGGTCTTCGGCGAACGGGATCGTCCGTAGGCAGCGGCTTGAACACACACCGAGAGCCAGTACCCGAAATCTTGGCGAGCACTCTGTCTGCAAGCTCCAGCACGGTTATCTCTTCTGGGTTTCCCAGATTAACGGGTCCCGTGTCAGAGCTGTCCATGAGCTTCATCAGACCGTCGACCATGTCCGAGACATAGCAAAAAGATCGAGTCTGGCTTCCGTCACCGAACACGGTTATTTCGTCTCCCCGGATCGCCTGGCAGATGAAATTGCTAACTACTCGCCCGTCGTTGGGCAGCATTCGGGGACCGTAGGTATTAAAAATGCGCGCTATAGTGACATTGACGTTGTTGTACTGCTTGTAACCGACCATGAGTGTTTCCGCAGCTCGTTTGCCTTCATCGTAGCATGCGCGGGGCCCAACGGGATTGACATTTCCGAAGTACGTTTCCTTCTGGGGATGTATCTCCGGGTCGCCGTACACTTCGGATGTGGAAGCCAGCAGAATTCTTGCATCGACTCTCTTGGCAAGGCCCAACATGTTGAGCGTTCCCAGGACCGATGTCTTGAGAGTCTTGATCGGATTGTCCTGGTAGTGCACCGGCGAGGCGGGACAAGCCAAATGGTAGATCTGATCCACCTCGAGCAGGATGGGCACGACCACGTCATGTCGTACGAACTCGAAATAGGGATTGTCCAAGAATGGCAAAATGTTCTTCTTGGAGCCCGTGTACAGGTTATCCAGGCAGATGACGGAGTTGCCAGCGGTCAGCAGCGCTTCGACCAGGTGGCTGCCAATGAACCCCGCTCCGCCCGTTACGAGGATTGTCTTCATAGCCTTCTCCTGCGAGCTATAAGAGCGCGCGCCAGTATCCGATAGACCACAGGTTGTGTCAATCTCTCAGCGCGGTGTCAATGGTCGGAAGGGAGAGGTCCGCAGGTGTAAAACAAAATGGCGTGCCCGAAAGGCACGCCAACGGTCAATCCGTCCATTTGAAAACGGACCAGCGACACATACGCATTGGGTATGGTTGATAAATCGCGGCGTATTCCTCGGAAAACGCCGCTAAGAGCATCCCCTGGTCTGCACGGCAGCCCCGCTCAACGGCACACAGGATAAGCCTGAACCAGGTAGGTCTGCGGGAGCATGACTGGCCTGCAGACAGGCTTATAGGACACTGTGTACGACCGAATTTTCTTCTGTTCGTAATAAACGTACGGCACCGGTTGCTCGACGACCTCACAGAATGGCTGCGGGCAGCACTTCGTGCACGGATCCAGCCCACACGGCTGGCCTACCGGAGTGCCCTTCAGTAGGAACTTCTGAGGCCGATATGCGATCTTGGGAACGTTGACGCACTGCTCCACCGGCTGAACACACGCCACCATTTCAGTCCTCGTGCAGGGGACCATCTTGGTAATGAGCGTCGATGGCGGCGGACAAGGCGGAGCGCACTGGGGCGGAGCGGGGGGATAACAGTTCCAGGCAAGGACAGAACCTCCCGACACGCTCGAAACGAGTAACCCTACAACGACTGCAACCAGAGCCCTACGCATGACTGGACCTCTCTTCTTGGTTGATTAATGTGCAAAATAAAATGGTTGACTGGCTAATCATATCAAAAGTGTTAAGCCATTTCAAGTGTTAAATGAAGAAGCTTGTAAACCATGAAGTATTTCGCGAGAAAATCGGCACCGTACAAACGAAAAGCCCGACGACAGGACATCTGAAGCCGCCAGGCTTCCCTCGGTACGCATATGCGGTATGGTGATAAGATGTACCCCTCTCATAGCACAATGGAATCGTATGGCAAGAAAAAAAGTTCTTCCTCTCCGGACCCGCGGTACGCCCGCGCTACAGTTGATCATGAGGTACTTCACGATTTGCAGGGGCGGCTGGTGGTCGTCCTCGCGGGGGGACGGCTATCGCCATGGTCGAGCAGCCACCTGGAACAACGCGATCCCTACGAGTCTACCCCTTCACCACGACCAGGAGCATCTTGAAGCGCTCGGACGCGTGCAAGGCATGGGGTATTCCTGCCGGCATGACGACTACTTCTCCCTGTTTCACCGTTACTTCTTTGTCCCCCACGGTGACTCGAGCCTCCCCGTCGAGCACCTGAACAAACGCGTCGCCGGCAGCGG
Organism: uncultured Syntrophaceae bacterium; assembly: GCA_964477215.1. GTDB lineage: Bacteria > Desulfobacterota > Desulfomonilia > Desulfomonilales > Desulfomonilaceae > JBFMDN01. Next base: position 5,876 of record CAYZET010000081.1, read on the forward strand.
TGTGAGAGCTGAGTCCTTCCTCACGATCGAACGCGAAGATTGTCAGGCTCAGGGAAGGTGTCTGGGCAAGGGTTCGGCTCACCACCCTTCCTTCCTGGTAGTCCACCAAGTTGTTTAGGACGATCGGCTCAGCGGCAACGATGTTCTTGATGTACGAGGTAGCGGTCATGGTAACTCCTTTCTCAAGAGGTTGGGTCTTCACCTCGGAAAATCCGAAGACTCCTGGGCTCCCCCGGATGGGCCGGAGAAGACAGGCGGAGGGTTGTCTTTTCCTACAGTCATCACCTATAACCAAACATGCAATGCGATGCACCGATTGCGTGACCGACCTTGTGCCTGATAAGGGAAGACGAACACTGATGCGCTCTTGAGGGATCGAGAAATGGGCCGGATCACAGGCGAGCCCGGTGGTCTCCGGGGCACTGCTACGTCTTCCGGCAGGACGGGGAGAACAATGAAGTACGATCACACGAACGTGCTGGCAGATGTGTGCTGCAAGGAGCGGGGGGTCAACATAGAGACGTTGGAACAAGTTATCGTCCTTGCGGTCGAGATAGCCAGGGAAGGACGCGAAGGCAGGAAGGTAGGTACCATGTTCGTGGTGGCCGACACGCCTGAAGTGCTCAAGAATTCCCACGCCCTCATTCTCGATCCGTTGTACGGGCATCCGGACCACCTCAAGCGCGTCGACAACCCGGATGCGAGGGAGACTCTCAAGGAGCTCGCTCAACTGGACGGTGCTTTCGTCATCTCTGATGACGGAGTTGCAGTCTCCGCCTGCCGGTACATAGATGCCTCCTCAAAAGGGATCACCATCCCACTGGGGCTGGGGAGCCGTCACGTGGCTGCAGCTTCCATTACCAAGACCACTGACGCGGTGGCCGTTGTTGTGTCCGAAAGCTCTGTCGTGAGGGTTTTCGATGATGGTGAATTGATCGCAGAGATAATCCCGGAGCTCTGGCTCCTCGCTCGATACAGTCACCACTTGACTGGCACGGTCAAGGAGCACAAGGACGAACACATAACCGTTCTGGCGAAAGATTCGAAGGCCTCCGAATAACCGGCCCGATCCCGCTCGTAGATTGCGGGTACTGCGGTCACGGTCGCGAACCGAACAGCGCCGTGCCGATTCGTACCAGTGTGGCGCCTTCTTCCACCGCGACCTCATAATCGCCGGTCATTCCCATTGAAAGCTCCTTCATCCCGGGTGATAGCACCCCTGAATCGATGAGCTCGTCCCGAAGCCTCCGCAGGTGGGCGAAGTACGGCCGGACGAGGTCAGGATCGTCGAAAAACGGGGGCATGGTCATCAGCCCCAAGAGAGATAAACCGGGCAGGCCGCGTATGGCCTGTGCCAATGCGCTTAGCTCTTCTTCCGAGATTCCCGATTTCTGAGTCTCTCCGGAAAGATTCACCTGGATGAGCACGCCCAGCCCCTTGCCCAAAGCATGAGCTCTTCGGCTCAGCGCCTCCGCCAGTCGCAGATCGTCAACGGTTTCGATCACGTCGAACAGCTCGGCGGCCTTGCCGGCCTTGTTCTTCTGCAGATGGCCGATCATGTGGAGTTGGACCCCTTCAGGCATGCGAGCCGGAGTTTCCCGTTCGGCTTCCTGAAGGTAATTGTGGCCGATGATGCGGATGCCCGCGGTGATGGCTTGCTCTATCTTGGCCATCCCCTGGGATTTGGCCGCTGCAACAATACGCACCTCTGATTCGGATCGACCGACGCGATTGGCCGCGTCGGCGATGCGCCTGTTGATACGCGCCAGGTTGTTCGCAATCATTGGGCGGTCCTCGGTTTGAGGAAGTCGAAAATCCCTAATTGTTGCAGATCCCTGGCTACCTCGCACAGGGGGAGCCCCACGACATTCGTGTACGATCCTCCTATGCTTTCCACTATGCCTGAGCCGATTCCCTGAACCGCGTAGGACCCTGCCTTGTCCATGGGCTCGCCGGTGTCCACGTACCCTTCGATTTCGTCCGGCGACAGGGAGCGGATGGTCACGAGAGACCTTACCCAGCGCACGAGACTCACCCCCGCTGACGCGTTCATAAGTGCGTAGCCTGTATATACCTCGTGGGTCCGTCCTGCTAGCGTGTCGAGCATGGACCTGGCCTCTTCCCGGTCCCTGGGCTTTCCGAGCACTCTGCCGTCTACGACCACTATGGTATCCGCCCCGAGAACCCAGGAGTCGGGAAATCTATCCGAAATTTCTTTTGCTTTGGCGTGGGCTAGCCGACTGACCTGCTCATGAGGCAATTCGCCGTTCAGACTCTCCTCTTCCACTTCCGCTGGAACGATCTGGAATTGTATCCCGAGACGGGCGAGCAGATCTTTTCGCCGGGGAGATGAAGATGCAAGGATCAAGAAAGGCTGAGCTCCTGGTTCCACTTCTGCCATGAGAAGGATATCCTCTCCGTGCGGTGCGGCACTTCCCGCTCGTTCATGGTCTTGACCGCATGCTGCGGCGTGCGTTCAACGAATATCTTATACCACGTTCTTGGCCGAGAAAAGGAGGGAGGGAGTGATCCGGGAAATTGGTCGGGCCGCGGAAAAAACAACACTGAATCCCCTCGCGCCTGGACAAGGATGCGAGAGCCTGATAAAAGGGCACAGCTTTGCTGGGAAAGGAGACTGTCATTGGAAAACAAGCTGCTGGTAATAGTCGGTCTGGTTACCGTGCTCGGAATGTGCATGACTGTTTTGAGCGAAGCGGGAGACGTCATCACCACCTCATCCGGACTCAAAGTGGAAATGATCCAGGAAGGTACGGGGCCGGCTCCTCAGCCGGGGCAGACTGTGATCGTTCACTACGTGGGCACCTTGGAGGACGGGAAGAAATTCGATAGCTCCCGTGATAGAGGAACACCGTTCAGCTTCACCATTGGCAAAGGGCAAGTCATTCGTGGCTGGGACGAGGGGCTGGCACTGATGAAAGTGGGAAGCCGCGCAAAACTGACTATTCCGGCGTCCCTGGGATACGGGTCCAGAGGGGCGGGAAACGTCATCCCTCCCAACGCAACACTCATCTTTGACGTGGAGCTGCTCGGCGTGAAATAGCCTCCGACCTCCGTATTAATTGAGCCAGTGATGTGGGGGTAGCCCACGACTCGGGAGGGCTCTTCCTCCCCCTCTTGCCGGAGGGAGTGAGGAAGAGCTCGTTCTTCTCATCCTTTGTTCAGGCCTTTGCGGGCGGAAAGGGTAGGCAATGAGCGATCTTTGGACTGCTGTTCTCCTGGGAATCGTCGAAGGAGCGACAGAATTCTTGCCCGTATCATCGACCGGACACCTGATCGTCGCAGGGGAACTGCTCAATTTTTCAGGACCAAAGGCGGCTTCATTCGAAATCTTCATACAGTTAGGGGCCATTCTCGCAGTGGTAGTCCTTTATTGGCGCAGATTTCTCGGGCTCATTCCATGGAGCAGCTCCGCCAGCGGCCGAGGACAAGGCTTTTATGGCTTCAGAGGTCTGGTCCTCTTGGGACTGACGACGCTTCCCGCTCTGGTTGTCGGGCTCCTTGTACACCGGCTGATTAAAGAGCACCTTTTCACTCCCTTGACTGTGGCCATTGCGCTGGCCGCTGGCGCGATAGCGATCCTGCTTGCAGAGCGCCTGAAGCCGCGACCGAGCGTCGGTACGCTCGATCAGCTCGGGTACGGCACAGCACTGACGATCGGACTGTTCCAGTGTGTTTCCATGTGGCCCGGGATCTCGCGGGCTGCGGCCACAATAGTAGGAGGCATGATCTCTGGCCTCGATCGGAAAGTAGCGACGGAATATTCTTTTCTCGCCGCGGTCCCCGTGATGATAGCAGCCACGTCGTACGACATGTATAAGGCCTGGAATCATCTGTCTGTTTCGGATTTCTGGTTCTTCGCGGTAGGATTCGTCGTGTCGTTTATTGTGGCGGCAGCGTCAGTCAAGACATTCATTCGACTGGTCCAGCGATGGACCCTGGCTCCTTACGCATACTACAGGCTTGCGATAGCTCCAGTTATCTATGCCGTCCTGAGATAGGCGGGCATCGTCATTATCCTTTTCAGGAGCACGCGTTTGTGACCTATGAGCCTGCACGAGCAAGTCGGAAGCTCAAGATGGCGGCATAGCTTCATTTTCTTGGGGTGTGGGGAGACTGAAGGATTTGGGCGAAGAATCCCGTGGCCGAAGACCCGTGCAGCCTGGAAAGGCAGCCATGCCGATCCACGCTGCTACTCTTCCGTAGCGGTTTTTCTCTCCCGGATGTAGTTGTCGCTGAACACGTCAGCGTACTTGAGAATCCAGTCTATCACCGCGTCTTTTCCCAGATCTTTGCCAGCCTTTTCTGACTCGATCCATTTGTGCCGCTCGATTTCACGATTCTGGAATTCGAGGTAGTCCTTCAAATTCATGGTTGCGCTCACGTGAATACGTTGTGGGGGACTTTTCATTCGTGTAAGATCCAGGTCATAGTACTTATTCACCCGCTCAAGCTTTGTCAAGCCTGAAACTACGGGGGAGACAAGCCGATCATGTGGAGGCGTCATGGGCAATCCGTTGCTGGAAATCCGGAAACTGGGCCAATCTATATGGTATGACAATCTGAGCCGAGAACTGTTGCGGTCGGGCGAGCTCAAGAGGATGATCGAGGAAGACGGCGTTACGGGCGTGACGTCCAACCCCACCATCTTCGAGAAAGCCATCGGCAAGGAAAGGATATACGATATCGATCTTCATAACCTCGTAGACGAAGGATGCTCTGTGGAGTCGATTTACGAGGCCCTGGCGATCGAGGACATTCGCGAAGCGGCTGATCTGTTGCGACCTGTTTATGAGCAAACGGATGGTTTGGATGGGTACGTGAGTCTCGAAGTCTCTCCCCACCTGGCGTATGACACTGCCGGCACAGTAGCCAATGCCAGGCGCCTGTTCGAGCTGGTGGCCCGCGAGAATCTCCTGATAAAGGTCCCGGCCACGCCGGAAGGAGTGGACGCAGTGAGCATGCTCGTTGCTTCCGGGGTGAATGTCAATGTGACCCTTATCTTTTCGTTGGAGCAGTACGAGGACGCCGCGATTGCTTACCTGGAAGGGGCGGAAGAGTGGATGGCAGCAGGGGGGAATCCCAAAAAGCCTGCGTCTGTGGCATCCCTTTTTGTGAGCAGGGTAGACACCGCGGTGGATGAACGCTTGAGAGACGTGGGGGACCCGAATCTCAAAGCGAGAGCTTCTGCTCTGCTCGGACAGACTGCCATCGCCAATGCACGATTGGCGTATGCACTGTATAAGGATATTTTTCATGGGGATCGTTTCGCACCCCTTCGAGAACAGGGAGTCCGTCCGCAACGTCCGTTGTGGGCCAGCACTGGCACAAAGAATCCCAATTATCCGGACACCTATTACGTGGATGAGCTCATAGGGCCGGAAACCGTCAACACTATGCCCACTGTGACGCTCAACGCGTTTCGAGATCACGGCGAGGCCAGACTGAGCCTGGAGCAGGGATTGGACCGGGCCCAAGAGGTGTTTCGCGAGCTGGAAGAGCTCAAGATCCCTATGGACGAGATAATGGATCAGCTTCTCGAAGACGGGGTGAGGGCCTTTGCCGACTCGTTCGACAAGCTCCTTGACGGGGTGGCTCAGAAACGGACACGGCTGCTCAGAGGATGGGGACACCGGTCTGCTTCTCTGGCAACGTTGCAAACAAACGTCGACGAAAGGCTCTCGCGTTTGGATTCGGAGAAGCTGGCAGAGGGAATCTGGTCAGGAGATGTTACCCTTTGGCCGGCAGATGCCAAGGCAAGAACGGAAATCGGACAGCGACTGGGATGGCTTCAGGCAGTGGAGACCATGGAGGGCGAAACTCCTCGACTGCGAGAATTTGCCGAGGAAATCCGATCGTCGGGATTTACCAACGCTGTGCTGCTCGGCATGGGTGGAAGCAGCATGGCTCCCCTGGTTTTCGCTTCATGCTTCGGGAGGGCAGATGGCTACCTGGAGCTGGACGTTCTAGACACCACGGTGCCCGGCGCGATTCTGGAGCTGGAGAGAACGCTGGATCTCGAGAAGACTCTTTTCATCGTAGCCAGCAAGTCCGGTGGCACCATAGAAGTGGTCTCTCTTTTCGCATACTTCTACGACCGCATGGAGAAACTAGTGGGCCCGGATGCCGGCAGACGATTCGTTGCCATAACCGATCCGGGAACCAGCCTCGGGAAGCTGGCTTCTGAAAAGAAGTTCAGAAGGACTTTTCTCAACCCCCCGGACATTGGAGGCCGATTCAGTGCTATTTCCTATTTCGGGTTCGTTCCTGCCGCGCTCATTGGGGTGGATTTGGATCGACTCTTGATGCGTGCGGCGCAATCTGTCGAGGCTTCAGGACCACAGGTACCCGCTCTGGAGAGTCCGAGCGTTTGGCTTGGGGCTATTATGGGCGAGACTGCTCTCGCGGGTACGGACAAGTTGACACTCGTCCTTTCCCCTGGGATAGAGAGTTTCGGCGCTTGGCTGGAGCAACTCGTGGCCGAAAGCACGGGGAAGGATGGGACCGGAATCCTGCCTGTAGACGGGGAGCCTCTGGGCGGGCCGGAGGTCTACGGCCAGGACAGATTGTTCGTTTACCTGCGATTGGATGGCGAAGGCCAACACGACGAGCGGATTTCGGAGCTCGAGAAATCGGGCCGTTGCGTCGTGACCCTCCGGCTCCATGCGCCCTATGACCTTGGTCGGGAGATTTTTCGCTGGGAGTTTGCTGTGGCCGTTGCCAGCTCAATTCTCCAAGTCAACGCATTCGACCAGCCCAATGTGCAGGAAGCCAAAGATATCACGAAGCAGTTTCTCGGAGTTTACCAGAAAGAGGGAAAGATCCCTGCCGGAGAGCAATTCGCCATCGACGATCCGGAGCTGGAGGGTGCGCTCCAAGGACTTCTCTCCGCCGCATCCGCGGGTAAGTATCTGGCATTCAACGTGTTCCTGCCACCCACGAAAAAGAATATGGCTATTCTGGAACAGGTGAGGAGGGTCGTGCGAGATGACCTCCTGATCGCCACTACTGTCGGATTCGGCCCCCGGTATTTGCATTCCACTGGCCAGCTTCACAAGGGCGGCGCTGACAAAGGGCTCTTTGTCGTCGTCACAGCAGAAGATGCTGAGGATGTGCCGATTCCCGGTCAGGCCTATTCTTTTGGGGCCTTGAAGGCCGCTCAGGCCTTGGGAGACCTGGAAGCTCTCAGGAAGAAGGGGAGGAGAGTCGTGCATATCCATCTCCGCTCGGAAGAGGAGCTGGAGAAGCTCGTAGACAAGTTCGAAGGGTTGCTTTCCAAATGACGTTTGCACAGTAATCTTGGCAAGACCCGGAACGTCGATGATTCGATGGCTTCTTGCAATCATTCTCGACGGGAATAAAGTTCTTTCAGTGAAATGCGAAACAGCGGGAGGCGATTCCCATGCCCTGCAATGGATTTAGGAGCAGAAGCTCGCGTGAACAGAGCGAGTTCCAGAAGCGAGTGGAGGCCATTGACAACGTTATGCTTTGTGTGGCGGAAGTGGAGAAGATGATCCGCGATATCGGGCGGGACATGTTGCCCGAGGCGGATGTGCTGGTACAATCGCAAGCTCGACGCACGAGAAGGCTGCGGTCGAGATCATCTTGGCACAAGGACGCGAAAAGCCGGTTATAGTTGAGCGCGTTCAAGATGGCACCGTGACCGATTCGTCAACATGGATGAGACTCTTCGTGACGGCTCTATTGTGGCTCTCTTGGTGTCTGGTGCATTCCTTGACAACCGAAGAATTGATCATCAAGAGGACTTCGGTAGGGCGGACAAAGTTTGCTGCTCATTACCGGCTCTTTTATGTGGCTTTCGCTGCAGCGAGCTTCGTAGCCGCGTGGATTCTCACCGCGGGGGCTGGGGAGATCAGCGTCTGGTCGTGGGAAGGACCGTGGCGGGCTCTTCAATGGGTATGCTGGGGGATGGCACTCTTTCTCTTCTGTATGTCCTTCCGTTTCCAGAGTGTTCTTGCGTTCCTGGGCTTTCGTTTCGGTCAGACCGGCACCGACCAGGAGCATTCCGAAGAGAAGCTCATCACGTACGGGATTTATGGGGTGATCCGGCATCCGCAGTTCGCCGCGGGATTGCTGTTCTTGTGGACGAGGGATTTGACCGACACAGGTTTGGTGATAAACCTCGTCTTGAGCACGTACCTTCTTTTGGGCTCGAAAATCGAAGAAAACAAGCTGGCGGCCCGATTTGGTGACCAATACGTGCGGTACAGGCAGGAGGTCCCGGCCTTCATTCCCCGGAAGATCCCTCGACTCGGGGCTCTATTCTGTCAAGACCGTTGATACCCGTGCACTCTATAGCTCAAGCATGATGGGAAGGGCATAAAGATAGCCGTCTGTGCTGCCAACGTATATGGTTTGATTGCGGACCCTCGGCGTGGAAAGGACGGCTCCATCAGTGGAGAAACTCCACAGGTTCTTGCCGGTTTCCAACTCTAAAGCGTACAGGTTGTGATCGGAGCACCCAAAGTACAACACTCCCTGGGATGCCACCGACGTGGTGAAAACTCCCTTCTCTATGGAAAATCTCCACTTTTCCCTGCCGGATTCCCGGTCAATAGCCAAGAGAGCGCCATCGAGAGAGGAAAAAGAGACCATGCCGCCAATGACAGCGAGGGAAGCAAACACGGCTCGGTCCGTACCAACGCTCCACAGTTCCCCCCCTGTAGAGCAGTTGAGAGCGTGGAGGGTACGAGCCCCGCTGCCGAAGTATACAATTCCGTCCGCGGCGGCGGGTGAACAATCCACCGGTTGGCGCGCCTTGTATTGCCACGCAACTTCTCCGGTCGAGCTGTCGAGCGCGTAAAGGAAACCTTCGGGAGTCCCTATGAATACCAAACCCTCGTGAACGACAGGAGAGGACTGCGCCCAGAGCAGTGTGGCCCCCTTCACCCTGAAGTACCATCTCATCGCTCCAGTCAAGCTGTCTAGGGCATAGAGGACACCGTCCGAGCTTGTAAAGAAGATCGTATTTCGCTCCCTCACAAGGGAGGACCAAATGGGGCCTCGGGTCTTGAAGCGCCACACCTGCGTGCCCGAGTCTGCTCTGAGAGCATACACGAAGCCGTCCCAGCTCCCGAAGCAGACGAGGTCATCAGCCACCACCGGTGACGATCGAATCACGTCACCGGCGCGAAAGTTCCACGGGTTCGCTCCCGTCTCGCAATCCAGTGCGTAGAACACCGCATTCCAGCTCCCGAAAAACAGAAGGCTCTCCCAGAAGGCTGGCGCGGAGACGATCCACGCACCCGTAGAAAAACGCCACCGATAGGAAAAGATGGCCAGTTCCTGGCTGTCAAAAAGACGAGGAGCTGCCACTTCGAGGTCGATTGTCGACTCCAGGTGCTCAGGCCGTTCCTCCAATTCTCTGTGGGACAGAAGATTGGCCGCGATGAGCTTGTCAAACAAGCTGGCAAGGCCCCGGGCCGAAAGCCGATATTTGGACATCAACTCCCGGTCGCTTAGCCCGGCCCGAATGTCGACAAGAACTTTTCTGGCACTAATCCGTGGTTTGTAAACCGTC
>CAYZET010000082.1:0-1302 GCA_964477215.1 uncultured Syntrophaceae bacterium
TCAGCTTGCCTTTGAGTCCTTCGTAATACGCTTTGGTTTGGGGTCGGCCGCTAACAGCCGCGGAAAGGTCTGCTGTCTTGTTAGCATCGGCACTGAGCGCGGAGACCACGTCCACCCAGTCAAGCGCGCACAATTGATAGAAGTGTACGGGGTGGTCATGCATGTTCTGGGCAGCATGTGTGAGGTTTCGGACGATTCGTGCGTTGGGCGGAATCTTGATCTTCAGAGCGTCCTCCACTGCCCGTACGGACGCCAGTGAATGGACCAGGGTGCACACACCGCAGGAGCGTTGGGTCAACAGGTGGGCATCCCGGGGATCTCTACCCTGGAGGATGATCTCGAGCCCCCTGAAGAGCGTTCCACTGCTCCACGCATCTTTGACCTTACCGTTCTGGATTTCCACCTCGATCCTGAGATGGCCTTCGATCCTGGGTATGGGATCAACGACAACTCTCGCCATTGTATCGCTCCTTCTCAATAACTTGTCTCATGTAACTATTTCTCGACGTAGAACGGGCTCATCTCGTCCCAGAAGTGCGGCTGGCTGCAACCGATGCATGGATGTCCGGCGCCGATCGGCCAGTTGGTACCCTGATTCCACTTGATCCGTGCACAGTTGTTGTAGGTCTCCGGCCCCTTACAGCCCACTTTGAAGAGGCACCAGCCTTTTGCAGCTCCTTCGTCTCCGAATTCCTTGACGAACTCTTCATTCTCGAAATAGCCTCTTCGCTCGCAAGTATCGTGGATCAGATACCCGTAAGCAAAGAGCGGACGTCCAAGATCATCCATGGCAGGGAGCTTTCCAAGCAACAGGTAGTGGACCACCGCAGCCACCATATTGTCAGCATTGGGAGGGCAGCCGGCAATGTTGAGAGTTTTTGCGCCGGTCACTTCAGAAACGCTCTTGGCCTCAGTGGGGTTCGGGGCAGCAGCCTGCACTCCGCCGAAGCATGCGCAGTTGCCCACGCATATGGTTGCCTTCGCATTCGCCACCGCGTGCTTGGCAATTTCTGCGAAGGTCTTGCCGTGGATCTTGCCGTACACCCCATTGTCCTTGGTAGGAATCGCGCCTTCGCAGATCAGGATGTATTCGCCCTTTTGATTCTTGATAGTGTCTTCCAGAATCTGCTCGGCCTGGTCGCCTGCTGCAGCCATGATCGTCTCGAGGTATGCTACGTCCAGGATGTCGAGCACGATGTCAGCCGCCCAAGGATACGTGGTGCGAATGAACGATTCCGTACAGCCGGTGCATTCCGCGAGATGGAGCCAAACCACGGTCGGCCTCTTTTTTGCGACTGCCTC
>CAYZET010000082.1:1312-8428 GCA_964477215.1 uncultured Syntrophaceae bacterium
AAACCGTCGCCATAAGTCCGCAGAACTTCATGAAGTCCCGCCGGGAAACCCCCTTTTGTGCCAACCTCTCCGGTACTTGGATAGGACTGTCCATTAGTAACCTCCTTGCATGGATTTTCTTGCGTAGTTACACAGGTATAATCACAGATTCTTAACTAACCCCACCCCTCCGAGGTTTGTTGCGAACCGCTGCAATTCACGTGCCTTCCCATCCCCGTAAAACAGGCATTTCGAAGTTCGATGATGACTGGGAACAAAACCGCTCACAAAAGAAGGAGAGAACGCATTCGCTCCAAGGCTCTGCATAAAGATCAACGTACTTCAAGGAGCGAGCAAAATCAAGAGGGATTAAGCAATAATTTCAGTGTGCTACTATTTTCGATCCTGTGCTACTCCCCACTCTTTTCCGCAGCCGCTATCGTCCACGCTATCTCCTCATCCTCGTGAGATACCCCAACGAACCACGCCTCGAACGGTGAAGGCGCAAGATACACCCCATTCTCAAGCATCTTTCCGAAAAACCGCACGAATGCTTCCCTGTCGGATGTAACAACCTCTTCGTAACTGGTCAGTGGGCCGGGATGAAAGAATACCGACAACATGGATCCGACTCGATTGATCGTATGAGGAATCCCCTTGTCAGTGAGGACCCGTCCGATGCCTTCAGAAAGGGCTGCTGCCTTTCTCTCCAATTCCGGATACGGGTTGTCTCTCACCAGGATCTTCAGGGTGGCCAAACCCGCCGCAACTGCAAGAGGATTTCCTGACAGGGTTCCTGCCTGGTATACTCCACCGACAGGAGCCAGCGATTCCATGATTCGTTTCGGACCGCCGAAAGCTCCCACTGGCAGTCCACCCCCTATTATCTTCCCAAGACACGTAAGGTCGGGCATGACGCCGTAGTATTGCTGCGCTCCGCCGGGGGCCAGACGAAACCCTGTGATCACTTCGTCGAAGATGAGCAGGCTCTTGAAGCTGGAGCACAAATCACGCAGACCCTCGAGAAAGCCCTTTGCAGGCGGCACAACTCCCATATTTCCTGCAACAGGCTCGACGATTACTGCGGCCACAGAATCGGGATTCTGCTCGAAGGCGCTGCGAACGGCCCCAAGGTCGTTGTACGGAACGACTATGGTCTCGTGCACCACGCCCGCAGGGACTCCCAGCGAGTCGGGGATGGAAAACGTCGCCGCTCCGGATCCAGCCTTGGCCAGTAATCCATCCGCGTGCCCGTGGTAACAACCCGAAAATTTGATGACTGCCTCGCGACCAGTGTATCCCCTGGCGAGACGAATGGCGCTCATGGTTGCCTCGGTACCGGAATTCACCAGCCGGACCATTTCCAGAGACGGCACCATGTCGCAAATCAAGGAGGCCATTTCCACCTCGCGTCTCGTAGGAGCACCGAATGATGTCCCCTGTCTCATGGCTTCCGAGATAGCATCTAAGACTTCGGGGTGGGCATGGCCGAGGATCAGAGGTCCCCACGAGGCAACGAAGTCTATAAATTCATTCCCATCTTCGTCTATCAGGCGGCACCCGCGGCCTGACTTCATGAATCGCGGGGGCAGGCCCACGGACTTGAAAGCCCGAACCGGGGAATTTACCCCTCCGGGGATAACCTCCGCGGCCCTGCGAAACAGTGCCTCCGATATTTCCGTCTTACTCATGAGCTCCATCCTTGCTGGGATGTGTGTCAAATTCAGAAAACCGGTTCAGCGTTGACTCTCTCCCGGCTCGAAAACACGCGCTGAGAATCATCACGACACGTCCAGGCCGTTGTCGTCGAAATAGACCATGCTAATCTTCTTCAGCTCCCGTTTGCTAAAGAGGATTTCGTAGTCATCTACTGCAGCCTTTCGGGACATTCTCTGTATGGTGTCCAGACAGTCTTCTTCCGAGGAGGCATGGACCATGGTGAAGAGGACACCCTTTCGTTTGCCGAACGGTGTCCGTTCGTAGCAATGGGTCACCTCCGGAAATCGGGCGAGGATATTCCCAACCTCCTCGACCCTGGACGGCTCCACCGCCCAGACCACCATCCCGTTGTACCCGATGCCGGCTTCGATGTGGCGGATCATGGCTCCAATTCTCCGTATGACGCCCATCTCTCGCATCCGGCCTATGCGCGAAATTACTTCCTGTTCCGTAACGTTTAACCCTCGCGCGATGTCGGCATACGGCTCTCGTGAATCATCCAGATCTCCTTGCAGGGCCGTGAGTATCAGCTTGTCGAGGGAATCGATCTCCACACTGGACATGACGGCAGTAAGCCTCCTATAATTGATCCACTATATACGTCACCGGCCTACATGAACAGAGAAAATGCATTACTTTGCCTCGTGTTCCCCATGGGAGTCGAGGCACGCCCGTTCCTTCGACGTGTGGAAGTGGTCAGTCGCCAAGTTTGCGGCAGGGCAGTGTACCGGGAGGCCTTTTTCGAAGGGAGTGTCTTCTGGGTAGTACGCTGCGGAATAGGACCTGCGCGCGCTGCTGCCGCGATCAGAAATATGGACAAGAAGCCCGCTGCGATTATCAGTGTAGGAACAGCGGGGTCGCTGGTCAAGGATCTGAAGTTTGGCAACATTGTTATAGCGAAGGAGACGGTTTCAGGCGATTCTCCAGACGCAATCGAAGAATGGTCCGGAGAGCTGGCCGAACGGCTGGCAGCGTCCTGTTCTGCCGAAGGGGTGTGTCACAGAGTGGGCCGTATGGCCACAGTCCGCTCCCCGGTATTGAGTGGCGAAGACCGCGCGAGGTTGCACGAATTGACGGGCGCCCACGCGGTGGATATGGAAACCCATGCCATGGGTCTGGAGGCTGCCAGATTGGGAGTGCCGTTCGGTGCGTTGCGCGTGATCTCCGACGACATGGATTCTCCGCCGCTCGCCGGTAAGCCGAATCTGAGAAATCTCTGGCGAAGGGGTCCGCAGATTTCGGGTACGCTGATAGCGTTGTGTCGATGGCAGAAGTTCGTGCGAAAGTTTTTGAAATCGGTGGAGTTGCTGCATCCGATCCTTGTCAGGGTGCTGCGCGATGCAAGACGCGGGGACCGATGGATCGGCGGACCCGGGAGATAGGCGTGTGAAAAGCGGAAATTTCTTGACATCTTGCGTAATCCAGAGTATTCTAGCAACGCTAGCCTTGCAATCGCCCGGCGGAACGACCGTATCCTCCTTGCTTGGAGCCATACCCTTTGTCAGATCCGTCGGGCATCTTTTTGAGCCGCATGTCAATCCGCCGTCTTTCCCGTGGCTCGGCTTGGGAAGGATCCCCGTCCCATATACCCTTTTTCATGAAAGTGACGCGTGCACATGACCCAGGATTCCATGAATTCCGGATCCCAAACAGAACGGGACATCTCTCCGCAACGTTCGGGATCTCCCAGAAGGCTCCCAAGCAACCGGAGCGACCTCATACTCGTTTTCGGAGCTCTGTCCCTGTTCTTGTGCGGACCGCTGGGCATCATAGCCTGGATCATGGCCAACTCGGATCTGCGAAAAATCAGGCAAGGGGTGATGTCCTCTGAAAAGATCCGGACACTAAGAGTAGGCCGCGTTCTGGCAATTGTCGGAACAGTGCTTTTCGGAATTACGCTCGCCCTGGGAGCCGTTGCCGTGTCCCGCGGTTTTCGATTCTTTCATGACGGGATAGGAAGCCTGGCAGGACCTAAGCCTCTTGGTCCCCATCAGATGGTCTTTGTGGGCGAGTGGCACGGCAGCGAGGGAACCTTTATTCGCATTCACCCGGACGGGAGAGCAGACTTCCAAGGCGAGCACACCTCGATGACGGGCGGTCTTGTCGAGATCGAAGACGATGTGCTTTCGATCGGCTTCCTCGGGTTTGTTAAGACCTGGCGTATCGAGAAGAGACCAAAACTGGAGGACGCCCAATGGAAAATGGAGCTTGACGGCGAAGTGTTCACGAGGAGGTCAGAGGGCCTGTACGTAAGACAAGGGGGTATCGGGAGGAACAGACTCGGGTTCTGAGATCATAACTCACGGGAGGAGACCACATACAAACGAGGACCCCGGGGTCCACCATCGAGATGCCCAAGAGCCAAGGCTCATTCATAATCGGTGTCAATACAGGGCGATGGGAAACCTCTTGGTCGCCCCCTTCAAGGTCGGTTGGTTGTTATGCCGTGCCGAATCCCGAGAGACTGCTCAAGGTGCGCTCCTTCAGGGCGCAAGTCTCCTCATGAGCCGTCGCAGAATCCGCAACCGTATTTACGCCAGCCCCTTTTGGGGAAGGGCAGGTTCGAAACCTGCCCCTACCGTGGGGTGGAGCGTTAATCTTTGCGGCAGAAGAACCGAAGTAGCGGATGTAGGGGCGGGTTTTAAACCCGCCCTCTTGTGAACAGAGCAAAGGCAATTAGCAACCGTATTTGCCAGAAAACCTGTTAGGGTTGTGTCCGAGTCGCCAGCAGATTCCGATATTCGTCAGCCGACGGAGCCCGGTCCCTTAGAAGCTTCCTGAAATGATACCCGAAAATAGCGCTTGATACTGCTTCGCCGAAAGCCTCTCGGTGAAAAAGAAACGCAGTGACTATGAGCTTCCAGTAGTAGAGCTTGTTCTTTCCCTTGTCCAGGAGGCCCAGATACCAGACGGATCGGAAGAAGGCCATGATTTCGGCTCGATCCAAGCGCCTGCGGCGGACTGGCTTGTAGTCCTTGAGGAATTCCCGCACACGGATATAGTATTGCTTCGGTGAATAGAGGTAGTTCAGGACAGCCTGGTATCCGTCCCGCACTGTCTGCAAGTCCATCTTGGGTATGAAATTGAGAGTACCGTCGCAGTTGTCCCCCGTGCACTCGAGGACGAGGCGTCCCTCCTCTTGAAGGCGTTTGTATAGCCTCGTTCCCGGGATTGCCTGCAGCAGGCCGATCATAGCCTTGACTACTCCGCCGCTCTGAATGAACTTGATTTGACGTTCAAATATGTTAGGAGGATCATTGTCGAATCCAATGATAAAGCCGCCCATCACCTCCATGCCATTGCGCTGAATGGTCTTCACGGCTTCGAGCAGGTCCATGGACCGATTCTGGTGTTTGCCGCATTCTGCCAGGCATTCTTCCTCGGGAGTTTCCAGGCCGAGAAAAACCGAATCGAATCCGGCGGAGGTCATGAGAGTCATGAGCTCCTGATCTTGAGCGAGGTTCACCGATGCCTCGGTGTACAGGCAAAATGGATACCCACGTTTTTCCTGCCACGGTATGAGTGCACGCAACAGAGACTTGACTTTAACCCGGTTCCCGATGAAATTGTCATCAACGATGAACACACGGCCCCGCCACCCTAATTCGTAAAGGACATCGAACTCCCGAATCATCTGGTCGTTGGCCTTGACTCGAGGCTTGCGACCGTTGAGGTTGACGATGTCGCAGAATTCGCAATCAAATGGGCAGCCTCTGGAGTACTGGACAGACAGAGACGCGTAATAGCTGAGGTGGAGAAGATCCCACCGAGGCAGAGGGGTCATGCACAGATCGGGCTTTTCGGAGGAGGAGTAGACGCGCTTTGGTTGGCCTTTTGCCAGGTCCTCCAGGAAGAGTGGCAATGTGATTTCGGCCTCATTGAGCACGAGGTGATCCACATTCTCGAAGGTATCTTCAGTCGATGTAAAATAGGGGCCTCCTGCAACCACGGTTTTTCCCATGGCCTTGGCCCGCTCGGCTATCTGGAGGGCGGATTCTTTCTGGACTACCATCGCCCCAAGCATGACCATGTCAGCCCATCGGAGGGCTTCGTCCCTCAGGGGCTCGACGTTCAGGTCGACCAGCTTGATCTCCCAGTCTTTGGGCAGCATGGCACCAACGGTGATCAGTCCCAGAGGCACATGTGCAGCTCTCTTGCTGATGAACTTCAGGATGTGCTTGAAACTCCAAAATGTGTCAGGTATGGCCGGATTTACCAGCAACGCCTTCATGGCTCCATCCTCTCAGATTCTCTCGGCACCGGCTTGACCTTGAACATTGCGCCGAGACAGAGTTACGTCTTGTCTGGCTGCCTTCGTCACGTAATGTTCCGTCGCAAACCAACCAAGCGCTGGAATCGTTCCCCCTCGAGGTCAGATTATCGCAAGACCTTTCGCACAGATGTCTCCCCAACAAATGGGGTGTCCAAGTATTCCATGAGGGGTGAATTCGGACGAAGGAGCACCGTAGTGTCTTCACCGAAAATTCTCTGATACACGTCCATATGGCGCAAGAAAGAGAAGAATTCTCGGTTCTTCCCGTACGCTTCCGCGTAGATGGTCGTAGCCTCCGCGTCTCCGTCGCCCTTCAAAACCTCGGCCTTGCGATAGGCCTCCGCGAGAATGATTTCCTTTTCCTTATTCGCGTTGGCTCTGATTTCCCTGCCTTTCTCTTCGCCTTCAGCCCTGTACCGTTTCGCTATACGCTCACGCTCGGCCCGCATCCGGGCAAACACACTATTCTGGACTTCCTCCGGGAGATCCACTCGTTTGATGCGAACATCCACCAACGTTATCCCGAACTGCTTGGCTGGAATCGCCGTTTCTTCTGCCACCTTGTTCATGATGTTCTCGCGCTCTTCCCGGATGAACGAGATGAACGTATGATTAGCTATGGCCTCCCTCAATCGGGCGAATATCGTGTCATTTAGCCTGCTGACCGCTCCACGATAATCCCTGACCGTCTGATAGAACTCGAGCGGCTGGGATATCCTCCAGCGCGATACTGTGTCCACAGTCAGGCGCTTCTTGTCAAGCGTTATATACTCCGCTGGCCGCGCGTCCGCAACCAAAATTCGCTTGTCGAACACAATGAGGTCCTGAATGAAGGGGTATTTCAAGTACATGCCCGGTTCTTGGATGATTCGAATGGGCTTGCCGAATTGGAGGATGAGACCCTGCTCAGCCTCGTTGATGACGAATGCGGGTTGGCCCAGTAACACCAACAACACAAAGATGACGATTCCTATCTTTACCATCGGGCTCATTGCTTTCCTTTCACCTGAGAGGAAGGGGACTCCTCGGGAGATGGTTGCTGCTTCGGTCCATCACCGAGATTCGTGAGAGGAAGGAGCGGAAGTACCCGAGAATCGCCACCTTCCATGATGAACTTTCGAGTGTTGGGCAAGAATCGTTCCACG
>CAYZET010000082.1:8438-15427 GCA_964477215.1 uncultured Syntrophaceae bacterium
TCTCGAGATATAGGCGCGTTCTGGTCACTTCCGGAGCCTTCTCATACTCCTGGCGCAGTAGATCGAATCGTGCGGCGTCACCCCGTGCGCGAATGACCCGCTGGGCTTTGTAGGCTTCGGCTTCCCTGATTTCCTGTTGGGCCATACCTCGGGCTTTCGGTATAACGTCTTCCCGGTAACCGTCCGCTTCTTTTATCAATCGTTCCCGGTCCTCCCACGCGCGCACGACGTCATGAAACGCCTCCTGAACCTGGGCAGGAGGGTCTACCGCCAACAGGCGGGCCTGCACGACCAGAATGCCGGTGTTATAGGTATCGAGAAGCTTCTGCAAATAGATCTCTACCTTCTTCTGGACTTCCATCCGTCCGCTCGTCATGGTGAAATCGATGGTGTTTTCCCCAACCACCCCTCGCAAGGCAACTTCTGCCGAAGCCTTGAGAGCGGATTCTGGATTGTCTGATCCAAAGAGAAATTTCACGGGATCGTTCACCACGTACTGAACGATAAGTTGCACGTCCACGATATTCTCGTCTCCGGTCAACATGAGAGCTTCCTGGGGAACATTGCGAGTGCGCGCGCCGTCTGAGCGGAATCCGATCTCGGCCCTGCGAACATTTGCCACATCCACCGTAATCGCGTCCATGACCGGCCGAGGAAGCCGATATCTCAAGCCGGGCTCCGTAATTGCATTCAGCTTGCCGAAGAGAAGCACCACCCCTCTTTCGCCCGGCTGGACGATGTAAAATCCTGATAACAGGTACAGGATGATGACTATCAGTATGGCAATCCAGAGGCCTCGTCCCCTAAAAAAGCCCTCGAAGAGAGCTTTCAGGTCTTCGACGCCCTTCTGAATTTCTCTGACGGGATGATCGTCGTTTCTTGGTCTGAACTGGTCCATCGTTCCTCCGAGCGATCCGATTCATTAAGATATAATTCAAGCCAGACGAGAAATCAAATGAGTGTGACCCGAGGCTTCAATCTGGAGGGCCGAATTTCGTTATCAGGACTCATTCCCAGGGAGAGGTGGTCGCAAGCGATGATATTCCGTGCATGCCAGACTCCCGAAGAATTCGGAGGGGGCATGCGCGGAATGAATTGTGGGATAGCTCGAAGAGAGAAAATGTTTGCGCTGGCGTCCGGCTGGCGCGGATGTGTTTGCCTCAGGGGAGTTTTTCTCCCCGCCTAATCTTTTCCAGGGCAGTTTGAAACAAGTCTCTTGCTTTGCGTCTCCTGTCTTGCAGCGCCGCCCTCCACGCGTCAACTTTTTCGATTGCTTCCGATTCCCAGGGGAGCCAATTGGATGATGCTTTTGCCCTGATTGAATGCTCTAATTCTTCGGGAATGGGGGGAGTACAGCATTCTTCGTAATGATTCTCGATCTTGCGCAGGAAACGAAACATCTGTTTCATTTCCTTCTTCGTAAGAGGTCGTTCTCGTTGTTCCTCGCCAAACAGTTCTTGTCTCACTGACGGACCGTTTTCCTGCCTGAGATCCTGAAGGAGCCTCTTTAGATATCGATAATTCTCATTGAAGTCGTAGTTCTCGACAGAAGCCCCGGCTGAGGCACGGAACGCACTTTGATTCATGTCGAACTCCTTTTCTCGCCCATAGAAAGTTCATTACATTCGAAAGCGTGCAGCCTTGTGTCCAGATGTGAGGTGGGGGAATTCGATCAACCGGCACATGCAAGCAACCAAAGAGATCGTCCGCGCGCTCTAAGCGACCACAAACGATGGGGAGTTCGGCCCCTAGGGAAGGGCTCCTATCACTGAGTCCGCGCTGAGTCAAGAATTTAATGGTGTTGAAATACAAATATCGCGCACGAAGATCTGCTTCTATGGAGATGTCTCGCGATCTTGGCGCGATCCCATCCACACGGTCGCGAAATGGCAGCAAGCCGTTCCCGGAAATGGCGTGGCCCTGAGGTTCAAGATTCGGCTTGGCTCTTGACAACAAAGGCAGGGTGCATTAGGGTCAGCCAAGCCGAAAGGCGACGACAGCCTTTTATTGAGGGCGCTAGTGAGGACATTGTCGGCCAAATACATAGCGATATTTACCTGTCTGGTCCTGTGTGGACCCGCTTTATTCCCCTTGGCATACAGTCACAATCACCATGTGTCTGATAGGCAGCAACCGGGATGCAACAAGTATCTCCACTCCTTGCTGCATGCCGCTCATGCAATCATGTACTCACTGCTCCAGACGGGTTGCCGAGACTGGCACTTGGACCGGTGCTGCTGCGTTGAAGGACATTCGGACGAATGTCCTGCAGTTCCCCCCATGATCACCGGTGCGGGAGCTCGAGATCGAGACGTCCTCGCCGGCATGCTGCCGCACGGTCGGAGCCACGATCGGCTGCTTGACCCCGAAAGTACGATCTCTGATTTCTCCGTTCACGATTTGTCTCTCCCACCCCTGTCTCTCGGACCTATCCTCTCAGTGCGATTACTCGTGTAACCAATACGCGAAAGCACCCCCACAATTCCCAAAAGATGTCCCGTTGATAGTGTTGTGAGCTGACCCATCAGTGGCGTGTGCCACGGGGAAGCTCTTAACCGGGACTGCTCTTTCGCGACCTCACAAAGGGAAACGCGTCTCATGTGAGCGGCACGGCGTACGAGAAGCCTTGCCGAATCCGTCGGCTGTCATGGCCAATGAATACGATCTTGGAGAAGCACACACATCATGAAGCGCACGGAGTTCTTCGGAATCTGTTTCGTCGTCCTGGTTGGGATGTTCGTTGCTGCCACCATCGTGTTGTCGGAGAAAAAGCCGTCGGCCTCTGTCGATGGGCACAATCACGGGACCCGCGAGCACGAAGGTCACGGCCATGCTGGACATTCATGCGGCGGTGGACCCCACGGTGGCAAGATCCTCACGGAAGGAGATCTGACGGTTGAGCTGGCAATTCATGAAACCGGGGCGGCACCACACTTTCGTGCCTATTGCTCTGAGAAGGGCAAGCCGATTGATCCACGAGATATCACCGTAGCAGTCCAGGTCACTCGCCTCGGCGAACGAGTGTCGGAGTTTCACCTGGCGCCGGACAAGGAATTCCTCTTCAGTCGTGAAGAGGTCGAGCACCCCCACTCGTTTGAGGTCAAAGTGACCGCCCAGTATAAGGGTGAATCCGTAGAGTGGGAGTACTGGCAAATACAGGAACGGCTCGAGTTTTCTCAGACCATCAAGTCCAAAATGGGGATCGAGACAGACGAAGCGGGTCCCAGGACCATTGCCTCTCTTCTCAGGCTCCCGGGAGAAGTGGCGTTCAATGCTGACAGGGTCTATCACATCGTTCCGCGGGTGTCCGGGGTCGTTCTCGAGGCGTGCAAGGAATTGGGTCATCGAGTAAAGAAGGGCGAGACAATAGCTGTCATTGACAGTCGGGAGCTTGCAGAAGCTCGAAGCAAATACCTAGTGGCCTTTGAACGGGAGAAGCTCGCGCGCTACAACTTCGAGCGGGCCGAGCGCCTCTGGGAAAAGCAGACGATCGCGGAGAAGGAATTCCTCACCGCGCAGAAGGCCTTCCTCGAGGAGAAGATTGAGCTTAGTGCTTCAGCCCGCAAGCTCATGGCCATGGGAGCGACTGAAGAGGAAATAGCGTCATTGCCATCTCAACCCATGAGCGAGCTGACGAGATATGAGATCCGGGCAGCGTCCGATGGTGTGGTAGTCCAGAAACACCTTGCCCCAGGAGAATGGGTGAAGGAAGACGCGGAAATCTATATGATCGCCGATTTCTCAAATGTATGGGTGGAAGTAACGGTATACGCTGCAGACCTCAAGCGTGTTCGCGTTGGCCAAAAGGCCACAGTGAGCTCTGAGCTTGCGGGGCTGCGCGAATCAGGGGAAGTCTCGTATGTAGGGCCTGTCGTCGGGGAGGACAGCCGTACGGCCAAGGCGAGAATCGTTATCCCTAATCCGGACGGGACCTGGAAACCCGGACTCTTTGTGCAGGTGGCGCTGACGGATGGAGAAATCACGGTTCCTGTGGCCGTGAAGAAAGATGCTGTACAGACACATAAGGATCAACCAGTGGTGTTTGTTAACTTCGGCGACGAATTCGAGCCGCGTCCGATTCGCACCGGCCGGACAGATGGACGGCATGTTGAGGTGGTCAAGGGCCTTGCCCCCGGAGAATCCTATGTTTGCTCGAACAGCTTTCTCTTGAAAGCGGAGCTAGGAAAACAAGGGATCTCTCACCAACACTAGAGGCGTTCTTCAAGAAGGCTCGAAAGGTTCTCGCAGGGAAAAGACCATGATTGAAAAGATACTCAATTTCTCCATTCAGCAGCGCTGGACGATGATTGCGCTGACCGTCTTCATGGCAGCGATTGGCGCTTACAACCTTGGTCGTATCAATATCGACGCGGTACCGGACATTACAAACGTCCAGGTGCAAATCAGTGCCCAAGCTCCCGGGCTCGCCGCGCTGGAGATCGAGCAGCGCATTACGTACCCCCTCGAGACCGCCATGGCGGGGCTCCCGAGTCTCGTGCAGACTCGGTCTCTCTCGCAATACGGTATCGGTCTCGTGACCGTGATTTTCGAGGATGGTACGGACATCTACTTTGCTCGAAGACTGGTCAGCGAGCGCATTCAAGAAGCTAAGGGCAAACTCCCTGGCGGCGTCGATCCTATCATGGGGCCCATTTCAACAGGTCTTGGCGAGATCTTCATGTGGACTGTCGAAGCAGAGCCAGGCGCCAAGAAACCCGATGGGACGCCGTACAGTCTTACCGATCTCCGTACGATTCAGGACTGGATCATCCGCCCTCAGTTACGGAACACTCCCGGCGTGACCGAGGTTAACACCATTGGCGGCTTTGAGAAGCAATTTCACGTCACCCCGGATCCTCACAAGCTCATTGCGCTAGGTCTTACGTTCGGGGATGTTATCGAGGCGCTCCAGGCTAACAACGCCAATGTGGGGGCTGGGTATATAGAGCGGAGTGGGGGCCAATACCTCGTACGGGCTCCTGGGCAGGTAGCCGGCGTTGAGGATATTAGAAATGTTATCGTGAAGAACGTTCACGGCATTCCCGTTCTCATCGGCGACGTGGCGAGGGTCGAGATTGGGAACGAATTGAGGACCGGATCTGCAACAAAGAACGGCAAGGAGACGGTTTTGGGTACCGTCTTCATGCTCATGGGCGAAAACAGCCGCGTCGTTGCACAGCGAGTCGCCAAGAAGCTAGATGAGATCAACAAGAACCTCCCGGAAGGAGTGGCAGCAAAGGTCGTGTACAATCGAACGACCCTTGTGGACAGGACGATCGCTACCGTCCGCACGAGCCTCACTGAAGGAGCGGTGCTTGTTATCGTTATCCTCTTCCTCTTTCTCGGTAACATGAGAGCCGCTTTCATAACCGCTCTCGTCATTCCCCTTTCCATGCTGTTCACGGCAACAGGGATGGTCACCAACAAAATGAGCGCAAATCTCATGAGTCTGGGCGCCATCGACTTTGGAATAATCGTGGACGGAGCGGTAGTCATTGTCGAGAACTGCTCTCGGAAGCTGGCAGAGGCCCGAGCAGCGCTGGGGCGAGCGCCTACTGCTCAGGAACGCACAGCGATCATTACCGAGGCGTCTCACGAGGTGAGAAAGCCTATGCTTTTCGGTGAGCTCATCATCATGATTGTATACTTGCCCGTCCTTACCCTTACCGGAGTGGAGGGCAAGATGTTCACTCCCATGTCGATAACCGTCCTGCTTGCGCTCACGGGGGCGCTGATCCTCTCGTTCACCTTCGTTCCGGCGGCAGTGGCCATATTCTTGAGAAGTGGCTCGGTACACGCGGAGAATCTCATCTCTCGAGGGGCCAAGCGCGCCTATCTCCCCGTGCTGGAGGCGGCTCTCCGGCATCGCGTGCTCATCGTGGCTTCCGCTCTTGTCTCCGTAATCTTGAGCGTGTTGGCTGCAACGAAGATGGGGCACGAGTTCGTTCCTAGCCTAGACGAGGGAGACGTTGCGATCCACACAATGCGTATCCCCGAAACAGGGCTGTCCCAGGCCACGGAGCTTCAACAGCACATTGAGACAGCTCTTCTCGAACGCTTTCCCCAGATCGAGTCGGTCTTCGGCAGGACAGGAACCTCGGAGGTGGCTACTGAACCCCATCCGCCGAGCATCAGCGACCACACAATTGTGCTTAAGCCACGTTATCTCTGGCCTGATCCGCATCTGCCCAAGGCTGACCTCGTCAAGATGATGGACGCAGAGATTGCCACGATTCCGGGAAACAACTTCGAGCTGAGCCAGCCGATACGCATGCGCTTCAATCACCTACTTGCGGGAGTGCTCAGCGATGTTGCAATAAAGGTTTTTGGCGATGACATGGACTCGATGCTGAGCATTGCTGAGAATATTGCCGAAGCCGTGAGAAAAATCCCAGGAGCCTCTCACGTCAAAGTGGAGCAAGTAAGCGGTCTGCCTATCCTCACCGTCTTGCTGAATCGAGACGCGATGGTGCGATACGGTCTCAACGTGTCCGACGTGCAGGATACCGTGGAAATCGCTGTGGGAGGGAAACCCGCGGGGCAGGTATTCGAGGGAGATCGACGGTTCGACATAGTGGTTCGCTTGCCGGAAGAATTGCGGGAAGACATCACAGCAATCAAACGACTCCCCATTCCTCTTCCCAGGCAAGAAAACGCCGATTCAGCCGTACTCACGAGGACTACCCTGAACCCAGAGCGCAAGCAGCAGTTCTTCGTCACACTCGGATCGGTTGCAGATCTGGTAACGCTGAGCGGCCCCAACCAGATCAGCAGGGAAGACGGCAAACGACGGGTGGTAGTGACCGCGAATGTTAGGGATCGGGACCTCGGATCTTTCGTAGAGGAAGCCCAAAGGGTGGTGGGAGCCATTGCTCTGGCAGGGGCCCCCAAGGTCTTGATTGCCGATGAGGCTACCACCTCTCTTGATGCCACCATCCAATACCAGTACCTGACACTCCTCAAGGAGTTGCAGCAAGAGACGGGCATGG
>CAYZET010000083.1:0-15347 GCA_964477215.1 uncultured Syntrophaceae bacterium
GGTCTCGGTAACCCACATTTATTATTTAACAATCACACGAGATGGCATGCTGAACCACTGCCGCTTCAATAAAGTCGCTCAGAATTGATCTCCGTGCGTTTGAGAACGAATCTCAGGCCTATGACAATCCCGATCCTCCAAGGATGTAGCCGTGATAGAATTTGGGTGGCCGATACCGGCGGACTGGGAAGTCGTCATTGATGGTTTCGACACACTCTCGCATCGTGAGGTTCGGACATTGAAGAATTTGCTCAGAGTCATTCTCATGTTGTTTGCCTCGGCCGCCGGTCTCTTTGCCGTTTTCGCCATCGGCTATGGAATTCTCGGCGTCATATTGGTTCTATCTTCAACCGACGGCGGCTTTGTCGGTGAAAAAGACTTCTACGCGAGCGCTCTGTTCCTGCCTAGTCATGCTCGTGGCGGGTGCAGCAGCAGGAATAATCTCATACGTGCTTTGGCAAAGATGGAAGGGGAGCCGGGCTTGAGTCCTTGGTCTGCTCGTCAGAGACTCACGGCTCCGCTCCCCGACGGCCAGGTTGGTTTCTGCTATGCTTTCTCTGATAATGAGTGGTAGCGGTGGGGGTTCGACCGGAGCGTGGCGTTCGCCATTTGTCCTGAGTTCAGCCTAAATACTGCCCCAGGAGTCGTAAATCGCTCAGAGAGGCTCTCAGGTGTCTTCTCGTTGATTTCTGTTCTCGGACAGGTGAGAATCCCCATCCATAATGGCGAGTCACTGACCAGAAACACATGTAAGACCGTGTGGTTACGCTAACCTTTATTTATTACTCACGATACCTCGCGAAACGGGTATGTTGGACCCATCTTCTACAGTGCATTGAGAAAAGTTATTTTGTTTCGCAATGTTAGTAGGGCATAGCAAATCTGTGGCACCAGGTACTCGATCACGGATCATCCGGAGGGGGATCACTCGACGGTGTCGAGCGGCACGTTACGGATGTTGGGAGGCAGTGCCACTCGCGCGGCACGGAAGACGGCACTACACGTTCCTTTGGGCTGGGAGCGCAGGATAAACCGTTTGCCTCCGTGCTCAAGATCCACTTCAGTCAAGCTCTCCAGGTCAAGCTTGATGTCGGCCCACTCGCAGGAGATCTCTTTGGCCTCAAGACGCTCTTGTAGGGCTCGGCGTAAGACCAGAGCCATGAAGGAGCAGAACACGTGTCCTCGGATCGTTCGGTCGTACTTGTGGTACACCGGGCGAGTGCTCAGCAAGGTCTTGGCTGATCGGAAGATCTGCTCCACCATCCACAGCTGCTTGTACTTCAGGCCCACCTCGGCTGCTGGAAGGCTGGTGTTGGTTCTGAGAACCCACTTGCCGTCGAAGCGTGACTCAGCCTTAGCCTTCTCGTGGTCGATGGCGAAGCCGCTACCGGTGGTTGCAAGATACTTGCGGAAGCCCTTGTTCCCCACCAAGGACTTGTCCCCCTGTTTCAGTCTCTCTTCAAGCGCTGTAAGGATGGCCGCTCTGTCGAGAGCATCCTTCTTGGCCTGATCCTCATTGACGCAGACCACATAACGCCTGTCGTCCACGAGCACTTCCTTGACCTTCAACGGCGAACCAGACGCACCTACAACTTGATAGCGTCCTGCCCGGGAGAGCACTTCTTGTCTCACTTCCTTAACCAGACGCATCCTTGCTCCCAGGATGTACGGCCACTTTCGCTTCTCCAGCTCTTCGACGGTATCGGCACTGATCATTCCGCGGTCAGCCACCATACAGACACGGCCGATGGAGAACCTGGATCGGAGCCGATCCACCACCGGTATCAGGCTTGTCACGTCCGCGGTGTTTCCTGGCCACATCTCGCAACAGATCGGACGGCCTTGGTTGTCGATCACCGCTCCTACCACCATCTGCTTCAGATCCGGACGATGATCCTTGTTATGGCCTCGCTCACCCAGTGTCTCTCCTCCTTCTCCCTCGAAGTAGACGGAGGTCGTATCGAAGAAAACCAGGTCAAGAGACGAAAACAGATCCCGTGATCGGAAGAACAGCTCCTCCTCAATCAGGTCCTTGACGCACCGAGGGGACAGTGTCCTGTCCGCCTGTTGCGCTTCGGGCAGCTCTTCACCCAACCATGCCATAGCCCGATAGAGGTGATGGAGATCCAACTTATCGGCACCACTGATCCCGTAGTCATTCACCCACTTGCTGCAGAAACGGTCCGACCCGGAAGCAAACAAACGGTTGAGCACGGTAATAAACACGGCCCGCTCCACCGGAAACTCGAACTTGTGAGGAGCACAAAGACCTTCGACGACTTCTCTTAACCCCGTCTCTCTCCATAAACACTCGAAGATCAGTCCCGGACCGATACGCCGAACCGCTATCACCGGCGCATCCCCGCGACTATGCGCATCGATCACCATCATGGACTCGGAGAACTTGGCACCAGACGATATAAGCCGATCCAGTTGGCCCGAAGCTTCCAGTTCATCGAGTCTCCCCAAGGTACACATGACGCGTTGCTTGGAGCGTCCGTCCTCCCATCGGTTTTCCACAATCTGGAAGTAGGTCCTGTCCCCGGTTTTCTTCTGCCGAAAGAACATGGCGCCTCCCGCCTCGACACCATGAACCATACCGACATTCCAGCTCATGTCAAGCACTATTTACTGACCGCGTGGCACCATGTTATCAACTTCGGAGAAAACCACCCCTCGTTATTTCAACAAGATAACCCCTTCTAGACCCCGAAAAATGCCAACAACTGTAGAAGATGGGTTAGACCGGAGTTTCCGGAAAAAGAGCAGAAATGTTGTGAAAGAGGTGCGATACCAATATGTTATCTGGCTATGAACTGCCCCCCCTAACTTCACTATCACCCTCCTTTCAGGACTGGACTTGGCTTCCGGCGGAGCGGAAGAACCGTGAGGCGACAAATCAGAATTCATTTCTGTTTGCAAGTACTTTCTTCGGATGGCATCTTAGATGCTATAGTTTTGCCCTTTCGTAGACTGTCGGTTCGCGCGTAGAGCGCGCGGCTCTGATTTTAGTGGAGTTGTCGCGTACACAGGGCTCGCGCGAAAATCTCGGTGTAAAATGGGAACGTCTAGCCTCAGCGAGCATGTCGGAGAAGGTGACATTCCTTTTTCCCAATCACAGTTTTGGAGCAGTTGTGGGGCTCCTGTCGGTTGTGCTGCAGGGCATTTCAGGAACAGTGTTGACGACCTGTATATGGGCTTTGTTGATTATCGCATACAGGATTTTCAAATTTAAGGAGGCGGACAAGAGGCAGCGAAGTGTGGTCCCTGACGCTAATTTCCTCCGATCTGATCGCTGATCGGGACATACTGGCGCAGGTGCGTGAAGTACAGACCCCTTTCTTGCACAGGCTCGCCAGTGATGAATTGCCACGCATCAGCGTACGTGGAGACTTGCGGAGCGTACGTTTGCACGAGCTCCCTCATGTTCTCCAGTAAAATTCGATCGCTCTTATAGTCTACAATGACCCATCCGTTGGGCTCCTTGAAGGCCAGGTCGATAATTCCCTTGAGGATCGTGGGAGACGACCCGTCCAGTGAATCGACACGACGTTGAAACGGAACTTCCACCAGCCTCTTCTCAGCATTCGCAGCTCTTCGCCAGATTTCCGATTGCATCACCGCATGGGCTTCGCTTATTGCTTCCTCGGCCAGGTCCGTGCTGAGCCCGAGCTCGACGAGAGTGGCTTCTGCCAGGGCCTTCAAGTCGACATTCGGATCGATCATTGAAGCCTCCAGCAATGTGTGAAGAAGCGACCCCCATTCGGTGCCGTGTTCTCCCTGAGAGACCGTGAACCTGCCTCTTCTCAGGGAAAGAGCCTTGACGGAAACGGAATCATAGGTTTTTTCGATGGACGTGCTCCATCGCTGCGCGATTGCTTCGTGTGCTTCCATCGCTGCGGTGGCAGATACGGGCGATTCCTTCGTGGACTCTGATACGTCCAGACTGGAGATTTGCCGAGGACGACCTTTGGAGAGACTTTTATGAAAGAAGCACCAGGGGCTGTAGTGAGCCCCGCTCTCACGCTTGGACACGGTCAGCGCGCATCCTGCTCTTGTTGCTGCCACGTAGAGCAGGCGAAGCTCTTCGGCTTCGAGAAATTGGGCTTCGGCAGCCTCCAGCTCTGTCCAGCCAGGGGGCTGAGCGAGAAGGACATCTCGACCTCCCGCAATTAGAGGTCCGTACACGGCGAGGTACCCTCGCACCACGCCACCTGATCTATCCACGTGCATGCGCGGGGAACGGTTATTCTTTCCTGTGGGATCCGCTAGGAATACCACCGGTGCTTCGAGCCCCTTGACCTTGTGAAGGTTCATCAGGCGGACCACGGCTTCTCCA
The DNA here is from genome assembly GCA_964477215.1 of uncultured Syntrophaceae bacterium. Classification (GTDB taxonomy): domain Bacteria; phylum Desulfobacterota; class Desulfomonilia; order Desulfomonilales; family Desulfomonilaceae; genus JBFMDN01. Next base: position 4,340 of record CAYZET010000083.1, read on the forward strand.
TGGGCACGGGCGGAAATCGAATCATGGGCTTCGTCTTCGTTTACGAGTCTTTTCATATACCTCACAAGATCCAGGGGAGACCACGTTTCCGCCTCCATTCCGCGAACGAGCTCTACAGCTTTAGCGAAACTACCTGCCAATATGTCGCCTCCACGGCGTGCAGATGCGAGTGCCGGCAGTCCCAAGTCGCCCGCTATTCTCTCAATGGCTGATACTGCGGGAAGCCTCTTCAGCCAGCGCTCGTATTGCTTCAGCTTGTTAAACGCGTCTCGGTACAATTCTGCGACTGCAGGAGGCAATCCTACAGGAATCGGTGAATTAAAGGAAAAGGAGCCTCCTGCTTCCTTGTATGCGAAGAGATCGTTGTCGCTGATCCCGAACAAGTTGCCGCGCAGGACAGCCACCAGCGCGACCGGGTCCTCTGGCCGCAATACGGCTGACAGGCACGTTTCCAGCAACCTCAATTCTCGGATCTGGTTTAGGGCCTTTCCGCCTGTCACCTGATGGGGAACCCCTAGCTCCTGAAGCTTTCTGCTGTATGTGCTGAGATTCTGCTTGGTGCGTGTAATCACAAGAAAATCGCCCGGCCTGGCATCTGGAGGGATCTGTGCAGCTTTCTCCGATTCGGTCCTGAGTACCGGCTCTCCCGAGTCCAAAGCCTTCCGGATGCATGATGCCACCAGACCGGATTCGTACTCCGTGATCATCTGCTTATTCGAGAATTCCTTGGGAATGGGTAATGACCACAGGCCGGAGAGATCTTCATGCTTCCCACCCTCACGAATAGCTCGAAGACTTACATATTCGGGCGAGCATTGCGGAGGAAACTTGCCGAATTCCTCCTCAAATGTCCCATTTACCCAGTGAGCCAGATCCGTGGTGGTTCTGAAGTTGGTCGTGAGATGTACGACTCTGCCACCATTGTTCTCGATTATCCGCTTGACGAGGCTGTACGTGACGATATCAGCCCGGCGAAATCGGTAGATGGATTGTTTCGGATCTCCCACCACAAACAAGGACCCCGGTACAGGCACGCATTTCCGCCAGTCCCTCTCTTTGATGTCCCCAGCGGTCAGGAGCATGATGACTTCTGCCTGTACCGGGTCCGTATCCTGAAACTCGTCGACGAGCACGTGGGTGAATCGGCGTCGGAAGTGCCGGCGCACCGTCTCATGGGAAGCTTCCCTGAGAAGGGCCGCTGATTTCATGAGAAGATCTTGGTAATTGAGTTTCCCCTCGCGTGCTCTCAGGGCGTCGTACACATCAAGAGCAGGTCGCACTGCCCTGAGGAGAGGCTCGTACCTGCGTTCTTTCCATGCACGTACAAGAGGTTCCGCATAGCCAGTCCTGAAGTCTTCCCACTTTTCGCTCTCTGCATTTGCCTGGGGGGCTTTGCCCGGCCAGTTCTTCTTGACCGGCTTCGCCTCCTTGAATTCAGCGAAAACTTCCATAAAGTCGGGAACCCTGTTCCGTTTCTTGGCTTGCCTGAACAGGAGCGGAATCCTGCGATATTGGGGAATGAGCTTGCAGTTACCGGGATCCTCGGGAAGTGAAGGAGCGAGCTTCTCCATATGGCTTACGTACTTTTCCAACTCCGCTACTGCAGGCCCGATATCGGGGCAGGGAAGGGGAGGAGCGGGCCATTCTTCCACATCGGGAAAATCGGCAAGCTCCATGAATACATTTCTCAGTTGGCCGAGCTCCACGCCAAGTGTTTCGAGCTCCCCGAGAATGGGATCACGGTTCTCGTACACGCCGGCCACATAACCGTGCCATGCTCGCTCTCGCAAAGCCGTGTCTTCGTCCTCGTCGATCTCCTGGAAATCCAAGTCTACGCCTGCTTCAACAGGCCTTTCCCGGAGCATGCGTCCGCAAAGGGAATGTATCGTCCCGATGAAGCAGCTTTCCAGCCCCGATAACGCGGCAGCCAACCTGCGTCGCTTGACCGCATCGGGATTCTGCTGGGCCTTCTCCAGCTCCACCTGAAAGCGGGAGCGTAACTCTGCCGCAGCTTTTCGGGTGAACGTCACGGCTGCAAGGGTTTCCACGGAGCATTTCCCCGCGGCCAAGAGATTTACCATGCGGCCGACCATGCTTGTGGTCTTTCCCGTTCCCGCTGCCGCTTCAACGAGAATGGTACTGTCCAGATCCTCGAGGATGATCCTTCGTTCGTCCTGGTCCTTGATTGCGAGCGACTTACTGGCTGTCACTGTTTCTAAGCTCCCTGAATGGATCGAGAATACGGTTGTCGGAATGCTCGAGCTTCCTGCGCGACGCCGCGGCTACAGCTACCACGTCGTCGCAAATGATCGCGTACGGACAAAACGTACAGTCCTCGGCATTGTCAGTGGCCGGGAAACAGCCATCCGCAACCATTCTGCAGAGATTCTCCATGATCCGAAGTCCTTCGTTCCTGTCCTCCGGTCGTCGCAGTATGCGAACACCCCGGCTCCTGCTTCCGGGGAAGAAATAGCCGAAATGCAGGACCGTGGCTTTGGGGGAGATTCGTTTCTTGAGAACCTGCCGAGCGATTTCCATGTAGAGGCAATGCTGGACTGACCTCCCTTGTCTGTACGGATCTGCCTCCTGATATTTTCTGACCGATCCGGTCTTGTAATCCCACAGAACGTACGTTGGATCCTTCGTGCCGTGGAGCTCGTCGACGCGATCGATTCGAGCCCGCGCCCTGACAGCATGTCCGGCGGAAAGGTGCACCCTCACAGGCTCCCGCTGGTCCAGCCCGCTGCCATGCTCGTGGGGACCCATACCGATGGAGACCTCGAGGAAGCGGGGCTTGCTTTCCCTGCAATGAAGCTCTTCCTCCACCAGGAAGATGAGAGCCGCTTGGGTGAGCAGGTCCGTCTGCCTGCGATACGCGCTTGCTCCCGCGGGAGGATGCATGTCAGCGTACCGAGCAATCTTCTCATAGAGGATATCAAGGAGCATTTCCTGGTGCCTGACGAAATCGGGAAGCTCTCCCACGGCCAGAAGCCGAACCATGAAATCGTAGAAGACCGAGTGGAGCAACTCACCGAATTGAAGAGGATCGAGCCACGTGTCAGGATCGGCGGCATACTCTTCGGGGGGCTCTAGCTGAAGCACATACTTGAAGAAATAAGACAGCGGACAAGCCCCTATGGTCTCCAGGCGGCTCGACGACACGACAGGTCCTGCCGGCGAGAGAGGACTGAGCTTCTGAGGAAAGTCAAGAATCAGCCCGTCGTATACCGTGAATTCGCTGCCTTCTCTCATTGCCTCAGCCTTGAGCCCGCGTTCTAGATGGGGAAATCTTGATCCTACCACGTCCAGACCGTTGGGAACGTCTTTGCCAGCAAATGTGGCAAGCCACCACTCCGTTTCATCCAGGCACGAGTCCTCCCTTTCCGGAGCGAAAGAAGCAGGCTGACCGAGCCAGCGCATCATGTCTCCCTGAGAGCCTTCCCGTTCGTTGGATAAGATGCGGTAAGCTGAAAACAAAAGGGGTGACGGAAACGTAGGCCGGTCGTCTCGCAAGTCGAGGCATGAAAAACTGAGCGTCGTCGTACCTTTGAGCCTGGCCAACAATCGGGCGACCTTCACCATTTGGCTTCTTGGCCTAGCTGATGCTATTGGGAGCTCGTCAGACAGATTCACTTTCTCTGAATCGAGCAGCAACGGGTCATTAAGTCCTGTTCCGGGAAATCGGCTGTCGTCCAGTCCGACGACAAAGGTATGCTTTCTGCCTGAGTGCCCGCCCGAGAGCACGTGCGCTACGTGCAGGCAGCTCGGTCTCGGTGAGCTGCCTCTGACGCGGACATCGCAAGGAAGATTCGCGAGCCACTGCAAAACGTCGAGCCCCAATGGTTCATCATCCATGCCCACCCACCGGGCCATTTCCCGGACTCTATCCAGCAGCGCCTGGAGGGAGTAATTGTCCATTTCGCTCTTGCTTCTCGCAAAATCCCTGAGGAATTTCTCAGCCGCTTCCAGCCACTCAGCGTCCGAGACATCTCCGTCCGGGGTCAATGAGAGCAATCCCTCCACAAGGACATGGGCAGTAAGAGCTGCTTCCATGCGCTCACCGTCGCGGAGGTCAGCCTCAGGCGTCGCAATGTCCCTTACCGGCGAGCTGCCCTGGCGCTCTAGCTCACCAATGATCTCTTTCAGCTTGAGCAGGTATCGGTCGCGACCGAGGCCTATGGGCGTCCCTCGGATCACGTCAGCCAAAGCCTCCGACCGAATATCATCCCCTGCCGCAGGGATTTCCAGGAGCCCGTCGTGCAGCATTCGAACGAGCACATCTTGGGGATAGCCTGTGCGTATCCACTCTATCCATGCCTTGAGTGCTCGGCCCGGGCGAGAGTAGCGGGCTGGAAATCCCTCTGCGAAGGTCACCGGCAACGCCGATGCATCGGACTCGTGTTCGTCCCAGACCCGAGCCATAGTCTCGTAGATCAACGGAACATACGTGACCGGATCCGTATGGAGAATCTCGACCTCATCGAGCCTGTAGCCTTTCGAGAGGCACCGGCGCAGGACTTCCCGGACTTCGTTGCATTCCCCCACAGCGGCAAAAATCTCGGCTGTGCCGTCTGACAATGCTGGAGGCGCTTCAGCGGGGGCAAGCACCCATTTGAGGAGCTCCGAGTCTGTCTCATGGGTTCCTTTGTGAGCTGAGTGGCCGTCGGGAACGGCATCCATTGTGAGCCGATGACATGTTGATGAAGGCAGAGCCTCGACTAACGCCTTTTCCATGCCAACGAGCTCCATGTCTTCAGGAATGAGAACACGAACGCGGCCGGCCATGATGTGCGCTGCTTCGGAAAGGCTGCGGACAGCGATCTTGAGCACACCCGGGTAATCGATGAGATTCCGTGCTTTCAATTCCTCCTCATACTGGGTCATGGCAAAGAGAATGTCCGCACCCTTGTCTGGAGGCTCGAACGACTCCACCCGGACATCGCCAGGAGTCAGCCCCGCCATTTGAAGTGTTCGTACCGCTCGAAACATCCCGTCCGCAAGTGACGGGCCTTCCGGTACGGCAGAGAAGTAGCGGGAAGGATCTTGCCTGAGCCTCTTAATGATCCGATCCATTATCACTAGGCATCCGGAATCCGGGACGAGCTCTACTCTCTCTGTGCTCATGGCAGGACCGGCCACATCGAGGACCATCCCCTTGAGGGTTTTCACTCGGACGTTGAGTGGAGCAACCCCATGTAATGTAAGCTGGTCCAGCCACTGGTGGCCGACTCGTAACGAAGGAGCGAGCAGCCATTTCTCGTCGGTCACGTGACTACTGCAGACCTCTGCCAGCTCTCGCAAGAATCGATTCACTCATTCCCTCCTCGATCGCAATCCGAGTAGATGCAATCTATGTCGATCACCGTCTTGCCGGGAAAAGGCTTCTTCACCGATCTTCCCCATGGATGCTTCAATTGCCCCGTGTGGGGCGAATTGTTGTATAATGCCCGGATGTCGCAGGAACCTCTCGAAGAGCCTAGTCTAGCACAATCCCGCCTGCAGGTGGTCTGGCTTCTCCTGGGATTGACCGCTGTTTTTCTCTGGCGCATCGTCTTTACCTTCCACGTCAACCTGATCCCTGATGAATGCAGCTATTGGACGTGGTCTCGCCGCCTGGATTGGTCGTACTTCGACAATTCGGGCATGGTCGCGTACTTGATTCGCCTTTCCACCGCTCTCTTTGGGGACAACACGCCATTTTCCGTTCGGTTCCCCTTCCTCGTGATCTCCGGTATGACGACTCTCCTCGTGTATAGGGTAAGCCATCTCTTGTTTAGCAACAGGAGAAACGCTCTCATCGCAGCCTTGACGTTCAACTTGACTCCAGTGGCTCTGCTCGGGGGCTCCGCCGCAATCCACGACAATGCGCTCATTCTGTTCTGGATGATAACCCTTTGGGCAGCCGCGCATTTCCTGAGATCCCGCAATTCCAAATGGCTCCTGGTCGCTGGACTCGCCGCGGGCCTTTCCATACAGAGTAAATACACGGGGGTGCTTGTCCTCCTGGCGCTGCTGCTGTTTCTCCTTTGGAACAAGGATCTCCGCGGATTGCTCTTGACCAGGGAGCCATGGCTCGGCGTTGCTGTCGCTGTCGTGTTCACTATACCAATCCTGTGGTGGAATGTGGTCCATGACTGGGCTTCTCTCCATCATATTCTGTTCATCGGGTCTGGATCGGTTTCGTTCACCCGGCGCATCCTGGACGGAATCGGATATCATGCCGCGCAATTCGCTCTCGTCTCTCCGCTGCTCTACGTGGCGCTTTTGGCAGCGTGTTTTACCTCACTGGTGCGCAATATGAAAAGCCCGAATCCGGAAGAATCCCTCCTCCTCAGCTTTTCTTTTCCTGTCCTGCTCTTCGGTATCCAGGCGTTCAGGGGGCATGTGGAGGCCAACTGGTCATTCATGGGGTACATGTCCGCAATCATCCTCATGGTGGAAGTGATAGCGGGTGCCGGAAATGACCCGAGAAGAGAGACATGGAAGATCTTCCGTGGCCGTTACGTGAAATGGGGGATTGCTCTGGCCGTGGTCCCTGCCGCACTGGCGGTCATCCATGCATGGGTTGGGCTGCTTCCTGCATCTGTGGAGCAGAAGCTCGGCAAGGACGATAGAGTCATCTGGGAGACGAGAGGGTGGAACGACCTTGGCCTCCACGTGAACAAGCTGAGGCAATCAGGCGATATCATAGCCGGAGATAGTTATCAGTTGTGCGCGATCCTCGAATTCAACGTACCTGGTAACCCGAGCGTCCGGTACCTTGCGCCGTGGAAGAGACCGACCCAATTCGACGTGTGGGAGCCTTCCTTCGACAACCTCGCGGGCCAGACCATACTCTATGTGGCATCCCGGCCCCTCAAACCCTCGTCCGCCGCAGGGGCCTCGATCTACGAGCATTTTGAGCGGGTTGAAACTCTGCAACCCTTCTCGGTACGTTATCACGGGGAGCCCATTCGAGAGATATATGTGTACCGCGGCTATCGGTTCGATCCTTTCTCCCCCAGAAGGCTCGGTCCTCGTTCCCTCTTTTATTGCCATTACCAGTGACCCGGTAGAACGGGCGTCTCGCCCGTCATTGTTGCACGGGGGAAACGGGAATTATTGTCGGCAATCTCTGCAATCCCTATAGTAACGGCCTCCTGCGCTCCCACTCGCGGGACAGAAGCTTCGGCAATGCCGCGGGCTTCCTTGGCCGCACTATTTTTCGCTGTTGCCCTCAATCGCGGTGACAAGAAACGAGCCGTCCGGCTGATCCTCCACCCGTAGGCCATACGATTCTATGGCTGTCCGGAGCGGTCTCCCCAGAAACAGCTCCATGGCTTCCGGGTCCAGACCCAGCTTGCCTTTCAGAAAATCTCGAACGTGCTGATCGTATCGCAACATTTCCACGATGTCTTCGACGGTCTGACCTTTGGTGGCAGACAACCGGGCCATGACCATGCTGAGCTCTTCATAGGAGCAGCGTTCCTCGTGACGCTCTATCACATCCAGGAGCTCTCCCACCGACCTGAACAGGTCATGTCTCGTCAGAGGCGTATCGTTTGCAGACCGCGAGGGTTCGGGGTTCCAGCACTCTTGCCGTCTGCATTGCAGGGGCCGATCCTCGTATATGCTGCAGCGTTTGCTCCACCCATCGTAGAACAAGCAGGTCCTGCTGCCAGGCTGTTCTCGAATCTTGAGCATTTCCTGCGCGGCAGGTCCTGTCTGCTGTGTGCGGCTGTCGTACGTGGGTTCACCCTTGCGCACTGTCATGAGGTTTTCCGGCTTGAGAACGTCAGCCCGCAGGAGATCCCAATCTTCCGTGGTCAACGTGGGACTCCCCTCCATGCAGCACGTGCCGCACTTGATACAATAGGGCCGTGTTTCGTACGCTGCCTTGAGCAGTCTTTCTCGAACCTGGGAACATATCTCTTCTTCGCTCCTTGTCTCCGAGCCGTCCGTCCGAGGCGCGAGCCCTTGGAGCTCTTCAATAACGCTGTCGACGAGCACCTGAGGCTCCACACTGGCTCCCACTTTCCAGATCGCTTCTCTCGCCTCCTCTTTGAGCAGCACAACGAAAAAGTCGCGCTCGGCCTTGCTAATCTCTTGTGTCATATCTCTTCCTTCAGGATCTAAATTACCGGCCAATGACGGATCACTTATAGTATACGAAGAGGAAGCCCGTGAAAAGGGAGGCGGAGAAAGGTTGACACCGCCGCCCTTCCATGACAAGATAACGTATCTCCTGTTTCAGTCAGAACTGCTCGGGCAGAGCGTTTGGCACGTATGGGGCGCGTCCCCGTCGCGCTGGGAGAACCTCTCCAACGACTAGGCGTTAGCCGTAAGGCCTTCTGTGAGTGCACAACCAACTAAGGGACCAGAATCATTCTCGTGATGAATCAGATGGGCCGAGCAATCTGTTGCCGGATCGTCTTCATGGGGCACTGGACAGAACCGGCCTTGGGGACGTCGCTGTCCTATCCTGGTAGTCGAGGATTCCTTTGCCATGCAAACCACCGCCCTCGCGCACTCAGCCAATGACTATGGGAAGGTCGAGCCTCTTCGGGAACACTTGCAAGCCGTTGCAGATCGTGCAGCCGAATTGGCCACAGCATTTGGAGCCTCGGACGAAGCCGCTCTAGCAGGATTATTCCACGATCTCGGCAAGTACGGTGAACTCTTCCAACGACGACTTCAGCATCTCGAGCGCGGCGTGGACCATTGGTCATCCGGGGCATGGGCGGCCCTCATGAGGTATCAAAACAAAGGACTGGCAGCCGCTCTTGCGATAGCTGGACATCACACAGGACTCAGATCCGGCTCTCCGGGGGCACTACGAGAGCTTGATCCTAAGAAACTGTTGACGCGCCATCCCCTCGGCCTGAAGCTGTCGGGGCCGAGCCCGGATGCACTGGTCCAACGTCTGGTTCAGGACGGCATTCCTCTCCCTGCTCCGGAACGTATGCCGGACTCACTTTTTGGAGGATACAATTCGCCTCTCGTAGGGGCGATGCTAGACGTGCGTATGCTCTTTTCCACGCTGGTAGACGCAGATTTCCTTGAAACCGAAGCCCATTTCCAGGGCGGACCCGACGGGAAGAAGCGTTTTCGAGAGGTCCCACTGGAGCTCAGGCCCCAGTGGGCATTGTCGGTCCTCATGGAGTTTCTGAGGTCACTTTCTGTAACATCTGGCGCCTCTTCTGAAATGAAAAGTGTCAGGGACGATCTTCTCAGCTCCTGTCTGGCCGCAGCAGATCAGGTGCCAGGATTGTATACCCTCACCGCTCCGACGGGAGCTGGCAAGACGCTAGCCATGTTGGCATTCGCGTTGCGACACGCAGCGATTCACGGTTTGCGGAGGGTGATTGCCGTAATTCCCTACCTTACGATCATTGAACAGACCGTCGGGATCTATCGCAAGGTATTTTCCTCGGTACTCGATATTTGTGAGCTTGAGCGGTACATCTTGGAGCACCACAGCCTCTCGGGAATCCGGTTCGAGCAAGGAAACACGCAAAGCGCCGACCAGAATTCAGCAGATAGCCTCATCCGCTCTGTCCGGTTGCTCGCAGAGAATTGGGACGCACCCATTGTGGTCACGACGAGTTTGCAACTGCTGGAATCGCTCTTTTCCAACCGGCCATCCGCATGCCGAAAACTGCACCGTTTGGCCGGGAGCGTGCTGCTTTTCGATGAAGTCCAAACCCTGCGTACTGATTTGGCTGTTCCAACGTTGGCGGCTCTTTCACGATTGGTCGAGCGGTACGGCGCTACAGTGGTCTTTTCCACGGCTACGCAACCTGCCTTTCAACATCTCGATGCCCATGTCCGGCGCTACTGTGCGGGAGGATGGCGACCGCAAGAGATCGCCGTAGATTCTGCATCTCTCTTTCGACGCGCAGCAAGAACTACTGTGCATTGGCCGTCCTCTTTCGACGAACGAACGTCATGGGAGGATCTTGCTCGGACACTCGCCGAGGAGCAGCAGGCCCTCTGCATTGTGAACCTTAAGCGGCACGCACTGGAACTGTATGACTCTTTGGAAGCACTCGGGACTGATTCAATCTACCATATGTCTACAAACATGTGTCCTGCGCACCGGAGCGACGTCCTGGAAAGTATCAGGGAGATGCTGGAGACAGGGAAGCCGTGCCGGCTCATTTCTACTCAATGCGTAGAAGCGGGGGTGGATATTGATTTCCCAGTAGTGTACAGGGCATTTGGTCCCCTGGACGCAATTGCACAGGCTGCGGGACGCTGTAACCGGAATGGACGCAGCGATTCCGGGGATGTCTTCGTCTTCTTGCCCCAAGACGAAAGCTATCCAGACGGCGCCTATCGCCAGGCAGCAAGTGTGGCACGAGCTTTCCTCAGCGAGGCGCAGTCACGGGGTCGTGACATCCATTCGCCTGAAATGTTCGGTTATTATTACCGCAGTCTTTACGATCTCTCTGCCCCACAGAACGCGAACGAGAAGCTCCAAGCAGCCATTCAAAGATTAGATTTTGAGGCCGTTGCCGAGCTGTATAGGGTGATTTCTCAAGACGCCGTCAACGTGCTCGTCCCATACGACCCTCTTGTCATGGCAGACCTGGAAAGGGAGGTGCAGGAAACAGGCCTAACCAGGCGATGGATAGCGCGGGCAAGGCCCTATTGTATCAGCCTCTTCCGACCGCGCAGGACGGATCCCGTATGGGATCGACTAATTCCTCTCCCTCTTGGGAGAAAAGGATTCTCGGAAGAATGGTTTGTCTACGCCATGTCAGACCATTACCATGCAGTCAAGGGTCTCGTCGTTCCTGATTCACTTGATTGCCTTATTGCATGACTCCTTCAGGTATAGGAGGAATTATGAAGCCTAACGATCAGGCACTGGAGGTGTGGGGAGAGTTTGCCTGCTTTACTCGGCCGGAGCTTAAAGTGGAGCGCTTCAGCTACCCTGTCATTACTCCGTCTGCGGCCCGGGGAATTTACGAAGCCATCTACGCCAAACCGAACGAAGATCCGGCGAAGGCCGAGTTCCGCTGGC
>CAYZET010000084.1:0-15259 GCA_964477215.1 uncultured Syntrophaceae bacterium
AGCATCGGAAGAATTGGTCTCGTCCGCGGGTCGGTTACTCTCAGCCTTCCCCGAGGGAATCGCGTCTATGCGGGACTGGACCCTCTGACAAATGCACGTGAGCTCCTGATCAGCGATGGGGAATTATGGAAAAGAAAGAGGCTCGGATCAAGTGTAGTGGCTGCGGCACTTCGTACAAGCTTAAGATCCCGGTGACGGAAAAGCCGGTGAACTTCAAGTGCAAGAAGTGCGGCAAGGTGCTCAAGCTGAAAGTTAAGCCCTCTCTTCCCGGCGAGACAAAGCCCGCGCCCAGAGGGGATGATGCCTTCGTGCTAGAAACCAGCCAGTTGCCGGATTCTCAAGACTATTATGACCGGCCGGCACCAACACCGAAGACCGCGTCGTTCGTCGAAGGGCATGAATTTGTCCAGGCGACCGGAGTGCGCCGGCCTCGGGAGGCGGACCGACAGTGGATGGTTCTTGATGATGAGCTCATCAAGGGGCCTTTCACGAAGAGCGAAGTGATACGGATGATCAAGGCGAAAGACATTTCGCCGGAAAGCTCCATGCGTATGGGCGAGCGCCCATGGCTCAAGGCCTCCGAGCTTCCCGATTTCCGGGAGCATTTCCCCTTGGGAGGAAAAAAAGGGGCCGCTGTCCTGGACACCATTTCGTTGCTCGAAGGGGAGGAGCCGCGGGAAGAAGGGAAGCCAAGCGCAAGTTTCATCAAGGACCTCCCTACAGTGCTCTCCTACCCGACGACCAATCCCATTCCTGTGGCGATTTTCGCAGGCATTGCCTTTGTGGGCTCAACGTCACTCTCGCTCGACGTGCTTATAGGGCTGCCCCTCAGCGTTATCCTTTGGATCCTCCTGTACGGATACCTCGCGGGAGTGATGAATGTGAGCACGATCTCGGCGAGTGAACCGCCTCCCGCGTGGAGTTTCGGGAACGTGAAGGAGATGCTGGGGGCGGGGTTGGGCGTATTCTTGGTGTTCCTCGTGTACTCCATTGTTCCTGTCCTACTCATGATCCTGGCAGCCGCCTATTTCTTTCAGAACGGTGAAGATGCTCTCGGATATGTCTTCACTGCGGGCACGGTTGTGGTTTTCGCAGGGACCTTGCTCCTTATACCTGCCTGCCTCCTCAACCTTCGGGCCTCAGGAAGTTTGGCAGTAGCCCTGCACCCGGGCAAGTCCCTCGACCTGATCAAGAAGGTTGGGCGCCCCTACCTGATGCTGGCGCTCATATCCATTGGCTTGGGATTGGCGTGTTTCTTTGCAGTGTACGGCGGATTCTTCCTCTCTGTCGTCGTGGATTTCGGCTTCATTGTCTCCGGTCTGCTGATAGCCGCGGTACTCGCATATATCCACTTTGTCTGGTTTCACCTACTGGGTATGTTTGCAGGAGAGAACAAGCAAGTTCTTGCATGAACCTGAAGTGGAGGTCTGTAGCGTGATGGCAACAGAGGTGAACCGGGATGGGATGCCTGGGCGGCCATGTATGATGAGCCTTATAGTTCTGGCTGTGGTGCTGCACCTTTTCTGTCCCATTCATTGCCAAGCTGTCGAAGCCTTTGATTTGGTTTCGGGAGTCCTGGATTCCCCTCAGTTCAAGGGCAAGGATTCCATCACGAAATTGCAGACTGCCGCTGATTTGTTGCGCTCTAACCGTTTGAAGCAATCGGACATGATTTTTGCCGTGCTCGACTGGGCGGATCAATACCTGCGGGAGCCGTCAGATCCGATCGAGCGACTCAAGCGATGGTCCCTTCTTGCCAACGACGAAAAGTTGAGCCATCTCAAGATACCGCGAGATTTTTTCAACAGACTTCTTGTGGCCGATTATCTCGTTAACAATACGCCATACTTAAAAGTGAGCCCGGAGAAGCGCCTGGAGATCTTGAAAAAGCTGTCGGACAGGAACCTCGTGGACTGGTCCGTGGCCCTCAGTTACGCCCGTCTCTACGCGGGGGCCGTGCTTTCCGGGGCCAAGAGCTTCCAGAATCGGCCGCCTGTTGAGGCATTGGCCTTGCTCAAGAAACTTGCTGACGAACGGTTGATCGGGTGGCATTACCGCGTGCCTGCGGAAGCCACAATCGTTGCGGAAATGCTTGCGTTGGACAAGAGCTTCCAGAAGGCAACCCCACTTGATCATCTGATGAAGCTGAGAGATCTGGAACGCCAGGATCTGATCGCCGCCGTTAACAGGAAGGAGCTGGAAAAGCTGCCTGTTTGGCGTTTTCTTGTGAGCGACCCCTCATTTCTCAAGGCCGATTCCGATACCAAGAGAGCCCGACTTGCAAAGCTCAAGGAGGACGGCCTCATTACGGCCTTTACCCATTCCGACCTTCAAGGTATTTTTCGACCTATGCCACCCTCACCCTCTATTCAGAACGTGCCTGTTCCGCTTCCTCAAACCTCACCGCGACAGGTCAATTGATTGATCGAGGACAACGTGATAGGGGACGTGCATAGGCCCCCGGACGCCGTCGAGTGGCGGAGGTAAGACCCTCATTGACGTGAAAGGATAGTGCAGTGTGTGGAATAGCGGGTTTTCTGAGCAACGACCAGTGGATGACGGATCCCGATACCTCTTGGTTGGACACGGTTCTCGACGAAATCCAGGAAGCTATCCGGGACGAACAGCGCTGGGAGAAATTTGAACGCCCCCTTGAGAGCCTCGTGGATCATTACGATGACCTGATGTCCTTTGGGTTCCATCTGCAATTGATTCGAGGAACAGAGCTGCTCCGCAAGGTAAAGAAGTTGGAAGAGCTCCTGGAAGTGGCTCTGAACAAGGTTGAGAGATTTGCAGGTGAAAAGGGGATGTCGGAACCCGTCGAGCACGTCATGGATCAGATTCGCGATCAAGCATGGCAATTGCGAGAAGAAGTCCTCGGAAATGCCGACAGGGCTCAGAAATTGGTCGCGGCAAGCCCCCACGCTGATTGTCCCGAGCGCTCCCGGCGGTACGTGGCATGGGCTATTCAGCAGGTCATCGAGAATCTGGATCGCCTTGAGGTCAGGGGCCGCGATTCAGCCGGGATTGCAGTCCAATGTCTGCTCTCCGAAGGTAACGGGGAGATCCTTGCCGGCCCCGCGCATTCCTCGAGGGTCGAACGTGAGGTACAGAGGGATTTTGCTCGAACGAGCCTCCCGGATGGCCGTACGGTTGTGACTTTCGTATACAAGGTTGCCAATCTGGTGGGTCATCTCGGGGACAATACGGCTGCTTTGACCCGAGCAATCATCGAGGACCGGACCTTTTGGCAGGCTGCGGGCATCACGAAGCATGTTAGCGTGATCGCTCACACCCGGTGGGCTTCCAATGGAATCATCAGTCTGCCGAACTGTCACCCCACCAATGGGTTCCTCAGCGGCAAAGACCATGTCCACACTCGCGACGACATCGTAGCTCAGTTCATACTCAATGGGGACGTCGACAACTATGCTGACCTGGTGGAAGAATATGTACGCGGCAAGGGCTACGAAATCGAGCCAGCGATCACAACGGACGCAAAAATCCTTCCCGTGTTTTACAGACTCGGCACGAACCCGAACGATTCTGCGGAGGACCGCTTTGCCGCGCTGATGAATGCATGCCAAGGCTCGCTGGCAATTGTCATGCAACATCCCCTCCATCCGCTGTCCCTGGTTCTCGGGCAGAAGGGGAGCGGACAGAGCCTGTTTGTCGGCAGCGTGAAGGATGGATTCATCCTTGCCTCCGAAGTCTATGGATTGGCCTCGCGAACCAGACGCTCCTTTGCATTATCCGGAACGGAGAAAGGAGGCAGCGAGCTTGTGCTTTCTAGCTCAAACAATAATCCAGCCACCCTCCATGGTCGTTACCTCGAAGACCGCTCTCCTTTCCTCATGGAGCCCGAGCCCATATACATCCATTCCAGAGACATCTACCGGGGGTCGTACGACTATTACTTTGAGAAAGAGATTCATCAGTCAGCCACGAGCGTTCTGAAGACCATCAAGGGCAAGTACCTAAAACAACAAGGGAAGATCGTCTTCGACATGCAAGGGGCTGGCCCGTACGCGCGGCTTCTGACCAGATTCCGCGATCCGAGCTTGCCGCCTGTTCGTCGAATCATAGTCATGGGGCAGGGCACGGCTTCCGTGGCCGCGGATGGGGTTGCGCATCTGATCCGTCTGGCTGTCTCCAGGTCGAAGATCGAGGTTGGGTCGTGCAAGGCCTCCGAAATGTCAGGTTTCCTGTCCGCGGAGCCGCTGGACGACACGCTCGTGATAGCCATCTCCCAGAGCGGCACTACCACAGACACGAATCGGACCGTGGATGTGGCAGGTTCAAAGGGGGCCTGGATACATGCCATCGTCAATCGGAGGAATTCCCCCCTGGTAAGCAAGGCCAATTCACACACGTATACCAGCGACGGTCGCGACGTGGAGATGGCAGTAGCGTCCACGAAGGCGTTCTATTCCCAAATAGCAGCCGGAAAGCTCATTGCCCTGCTTCTTGCCGCGGAGTTGAAAACGCTCAGTGAACAAGAGATCTTCGAGGACATTGAGGACCTGGAACGACTTCCGTCAGACATCGAATGGGTGCTCAATCAGAGGGATTCCATTCGAGAATGTGCGGAAGCTTACGGCCCTTCGAGCAGGAACTGGGCGGTAGTCGGGAACGGCCCGAACAAAATCGCTGCGGACGAGATTCGAATAAAGTTGAGCGAGCTCTGCTACAAGTCCATCCCGTGCGATTTCACGGAGGACAAGAAACATATAGATCTGTCCACGGAGCCGCTCACCATAGTGGTGGCTAACGATCTTCCGGACCAGATCGTCCAGGACACGACCAAAGAGGTGGCGATTTTCAAGGCCCACAACGGCAAGCCAATTGTACTGTGTACACGGGGGGAAAAACGGTTCAACCCGTATGCCGAACGGGTGCTGGAGTTGCCGTATGCGGGCGGAGGACTCGGATTCGTCCTTGCCACCATTGCTGGGCACCTGTGGGGCTTTTATGCTGCCAAGGCCATAGATGCGGGAGCGGAGAAGCTCCGACGGGTAAGAGCTGAAATGGCCGCGGCTCTGGAACCCAATGGGGTGGTGGAAGCGTCTCGGTTGGAGCGGGCTCTTTTAAGCACAGTAGAAGAGCTTGCATCAGGAAGCATGAACGCAGCCCTTTCTGCTTCTACTGCCGCTTCGTTGGCTGTCTTTGCGGCCAGACTTCGCTCTGCAGGCGAGACTGAGTTGCGTCGGGTGGTAGAAGACGGTATGGCAGTCCTCAATTCGGCAGTAGAGGACGCCACCCGACCGATCGACACCATTCGGCATCAGGCGAAGACTGTCACGGTGGGAATCTCACGACCCCAGGAGATTCTGCCTCCAGTGTTCGCTACTGCCCTGGAAAAGCTAACAGTTTCTTCCGCTCGTGTCAGGGAGAGTGACAGGAGACTCCTGCGGGCCGTGGCACCTCTGGTAACCGATGTCGTCGGTGGCATGCTCTACAAGGTGGTTAAAACGATGAGCGGGGGCCTTGTGGCTGTGACGAAGGAGGCCCCGCCCATCCAGGTCGAACGTCGCTTCGGGATCAGCGTGGGAAGACCATCTCGATACGATTCCGCATCGTCAGCGGCCGGGAGCAAGCGCACAGCTTTGAGGTTGGAGCGCACGGTATGGAGTCCAGGACATTCGGGGATGGAGAGCCTTGTGGTAATACCTCTGTTCGAAGATGGGAAGCATGAGTGTGACGGCCTGATTCTCTTGCATCTCCACTTTGCTGATCAAGCTTCTCACGACCAGAAATTGGGTGTCCTTAACGCAATGGGGACCAGATACCACGAGCTTGTTGAGCGGCTGGAAGAATTGTCGGGGTCAACGGATTTGCGGGAATTCCTCAGTCGGATATCTCCACGCGACCTTATGCTCTTGCCAATAGACGGGTTGGTCCTGTCGAACATATGATGGCGAGGCAACGCGGCCACAGATGCTGGCCGGGACTGCTTCTCGCCTTACCGTGGGGCCTCTCTGCAGCCATTGTTCGATGCTGCTTCCGAAGGCAGGAGTGCTATTGGGTAGAATTTCGCGTGGCGAGTGTGGCATAATCACGGGGCATAGCCGCACATCTGAAACGTTTTCTATGAAAGGTCAGGAGTATGCGCGTCGGAGTTATTGGCACCGGATACGTGGGATTGGTCACAGGAGCGTGTTTCGCCGAGATGGGAAATGACGTGACCCTCATGGACATAGACGAGGGCAAGATCAGGGCTCTGAGCAGTGGATTGGTTCCCATCTACGAGCCGGGTCTCGACCAGATGATAGCTCGGAATGTCTCGGAAAAGCGGTTGACCTTCACCACGGATCTTCAGGAAACGGTGGAGAACGCACTTATCAACTTCATCGCAGTGGGCACCCCGCCGGACGAGAACGGCAACGCGGATCTGAGCCAAGTCTTTTCAGTTGCAGAGAGTATCGGCCATGCGATCAATACGTACAAGATCATCGTGACCAAGAGCACGGTACCCGTGGGGACGACCCATCGGATCCGTGAGATTATTGGAAGGATTACCCGACACCCCTTTGACGTGGCTTCCAATCCTGAATTTCTCAAGGAAGGAAATGCAATCGACGACTGCATGAAACCGGACCGAGTCGTTATCGGAGCGGACGACGTGAGGGTAGCGGAAATACTTAAGGAGCTGTACAGCCCGTTTGTCCGGACCGGCAAGCCAATCCTTGTGATGGATATTCCCTCCGCGGAGATGACCAAGTATGCTGCTAACGGGATTCTGGCCACGAAAATTTCCTTTGTGAACGAGTTGTCCCGGCTGTGCGAAAAGGTGGGCGCAGACATCGAGATGGTTCGCAGCGGCGTGGGATCCGACCCGAGAATTGGACCCCAGTTTCTCTTCGCCGGTATCGGGTACGGGGGTTCCTGTTTCCCCAAGGACGTAGACGCACTGACGAGAACTGGATCAGAACATGGGGTGAGGCTGCGTATCCTCGAATCTGTGCAGGAAGTAAACCGCACGCAAAGAACCCACTTTTGTAACAAGATTCTGGAGCACTACGGGCAGAGCTCTATCAAAGGACGACTGTTCGCGCTCTGGGGACTGAGCTTCAAGCCCAGGACAGACGATATCCGCGAGGCGCCAGCATTGGACGTTATACGCTTTCTGCTGGAGAAGGGCTCCCGCGTAAGAGCATTCGACCCTGTTGCCATGGAAAGTGCCGGAAAGATCCTCGGTGACGCCATCGAATACGCTCCAGGAAACTACGAGTGCTGTGAAGGCGCGGATGCCCTGATCGTCGTCACCGAATGGAATGAATTTCGCCATCCGGATTTCGATAAGATCAGGGAGCTCCTCGTGGAACCCGTTATATTCGACGGCCGAAACCTCTACCGCCCGGAACGAATGGCTCAGTGCGGATTCACGTACTACAGTGTCGGCCGCGGGGACGTTGTTCAGACAAACCTGCGTGCCGTCTGTGCGGACCTTGCGAGCGGGTAGTAAGGCTCCCGGCCGTTCGAGAATCGTGCATACACGCTCCCCGGTAGTCCTCTTGGGCGTCCGATGCGTCGTCAGGCGACATCAGCCCTATTTCCGCTCTGTCGCGATGTGAGATGAGCTGCGAAGGCATTCCTGAGATTACGCGATCACGCACTTGAACGCGCATTGCAGCAATGCGGTTTCCTTCTGCGGGGTGTTTCCTATGGCAACACGAGCGTTTAACACCAGAGAGCTTATCCAGGACTTGCGATCCGGAATCGGTTCGGCGCTGCTGATGAAGAAGTATGAGCTCTCCAGCCAGGAATTTGCCGTGCTTCTTAAGAAGCTGGTGGAGGCCCGGCTCATAGAGCTTTCGGAGGCCCAGGCGCTGGTGACACAAGCCTTGCAGTATGGATTTGAGTGCCCGGAATGCGGCACCAAGGATCCCAGGCAGCTCGACAGTTGCCCGAAGTGCGGAGCCTTTGTGGCCATCATCGAATCCGAAGAGGGCGAGGACGTTGAGACGTCGGTGATCATCGAAGTGATGAAAGAACCCCCTCCTGTTGAGGAAACGGGCGAAGTCGCCCTGTTTCGAGGTGACTTGGAGCGCACGGGGCGGTATCAAGCGGGGGGTGTTCGCGACCAGGCCAGGCTCAAATGGAAATTCCCTACCGGCGGCTGGGTCTCTTCCTCCCCGGTGATCTATCATTCCAAGGTCTTTTTCGGTAGTTGGGACGGAAACATGTACGCTGTGGATGCCGAGACCGGGAAGGAGCGGTGGAGATTTTCCGCTGCCGGGGCAGTGTCATCGTCTCCCGCAGCAGCACACGGGCTGGTTTGCTTCGGCACTTCAAATGGATGCTTCTTCGCTGTACGGGCAAACGAGGGGAAAGAAGCGTGGCACTTCGAGGCCGAAGGCCCCATCTCATCTTCTGCAGCTATGGCAGGCCAGTCCATTTACGTGGGTGTCTCGGATGGACACGTGCTGGCCCTTGACGCTGGCTCGGGACAGCCGAAATGGCGGTTCAAAACGGGTGGTCTCGTGTCCTCCTCTCCGGCTCTCACTGGTCGGGTCCTATGCGTCGGGAGCTACGACGGATCCCTCTATGCCCTCGACGCCCTGTACGGCCGCCAGCTCTGGCGATATCAAACCGGTTCGCCGATTTCGGGATCCCCCGCCATCTCAGAGCGGCTGGTCACCTTCGGGAACTGGAACGGCACGGTGTTTGCCGTGGACGTTCATACAGGCCATGAGAAATGGAGGTTTGCTTCTTCTTCAAGAATCAATTGTTCTCCTGCCATGGGGTACGGGAATGTGTATCTTGGAAACGGGAACGGAAGATTTTTGGCTCTGGATTTAAGCACAGGGAAAATAATCTGGGAGCTCGAGACAAAAGGTCCCATCCAATCCTCTGCTGCCCTGGCCAACGGCCGGGTTTACGTTGGCGGAGGAGACCGTTTTCTTCACATATTGGATGCGCGCACCGGCAGAGAGCTAGGAAAATTCGGGACGGGCGGTCCGGTTAACTCCTCTCCGGTGCTCAAGGGGCATACAGTCTATTTCGGGAGTGACGACACCAACTTGTATGCCGTTACCTGATAGCAGGGACCGACGCGAGAAAGACGCCAGTGATGCGATACGCGGATTTTGTTTCCCAGATAGCCTTCCGTTTTATCCAAGTGGACGATCGTTTGCCTTTCCCGGAAGAATTCTACATCAAGCGCCTCCACCGGATAATTCGCAAGGGACGTACGGGAATCGCAGAAAGACTGGGAGCCGCGATCGAGCTCTGGAACACTCGTTTCCCGGAAGACGATCGAGCCATGAAGGAGAGCCTCCGGGAGATCTGTCGCATTCCCCGTATGTCGACGCTGGCTATCGGTGGCATGATCAATCGAGCAGTCCGTGAGATGGCAGACGGTGAATCCTTTGTAAACGTCGGGGTATGGCATGGATTCACCTTTCTGTCCGGGATTGTGGGCAACCCCCGCAAGCGATGCGTCGCGGTTGACAACTTCTCCCAGTTCGGGGGACCGAAAAGGGAATTCCAGTCCAGGTTCGAAAGACTGCGAAGCGATCGACATCTCTTTTACGACATGGATTGCTTCGAGTATTTCGCTCACATCCACGAGGGCGAAATAGGTTTCTACATCTATGACGGAGAGCACAGCTACAAAAATCAATTGGAGGGATTGCAAGCGGCTGAACCGTTTTTCTCGCCTCATTGCTTGATCCTTGTTGACGACACCAACTGGCCGGAGCCAAGAGCCGCCACTATGGATTTCATGGCTGTGAGCAACCATCGATATGAAATTCTTCTCGACATGACCACACGCCACAACTGCCATCCAACGGTGTGGAACGGGGTTATGATCCTCCAGCGGCAGGCTCCGTGATCTGAATGTTGACGTGAGGTAACAATGACCCTTCACGACGTCACTCTCACCCTGGAAGAGGGCATGCTCACATTTCCGGGTGATCCACCGTTTGAGATTGATTCCCTGCTCCTGGTGGACGAAGGAGACAAATTCAATATTTCTCGCATATGCTTGGGGTCGCACACGGGAACCCACGTGGATCCCCCTTCCCACTATCTCCCGGGAGGAACGACTGTAGACGAGATCTCCTTGGAAGTCCTGGTCGGGCCCGGTGTGGTACTGGATATGCGAGGAAAGAGATTCATTGATAGGCTGGCCCTCGACGCGTGCGATCTGAATGGCTACGCCCGCGTCCTCCTGAAGACCGACAATGGTCCCAAGCTTCTCGACAAGACCTTTCGGAAGGACTACGTTCACCTTACGGAGGACGGAGCCCGGTGTCTCGTGGAACGCGGCGTCCTGCTAGTTGGGATAGATTACCTTTCCATAGAGAAATATGAGAACGTGGGTGCACCTGTTCACCATATTCTCCTCTCTGCCGGAATCCTGGTGGTGGAAGGGCTCAACCTGCTGGACGTCCCTTCGGGCCCTTGTGAAGTGTACTGTCTTCCGCTGAAGGTCCGCAACGGCGATGGGGCGCCTGCCCGAGTTCTCGTGCGCGTATAGCACAACGGGGTTTCTACTCGTCCGCATGTTCGGCTAAAGGAATCGGGGCAAGCGGATCACGGACGATCGAGACAAGGAAACTGGAACGAGTGCGATCCGTACCTCCGGCCGTCCCAGGTGCCTGGAGGCCATGCCCGGGGATTAACGAGACGAGCATCCATGATCTCCTTGAACATAGAGGATCTCAAGTCCGTATTCGGTTTGCTTGAAGAAGGCGTAGTAATTTCCGACAAGGAACGCTCTATCCGCTTCCTCAACCGAGCTGCCGAGAGAATTACGGGCCATTCGGCGGAAGAAGTCGTGGGACGCAAATGCTATGACGTATTCCAATCAGACATCTGCCATAGTGATTGCAAGCTCCTCAGGGCCATGAAAACGGGCCGACAAATAATCGCGCCCACCGTGATGCTCAAGAACGCGAAGGGAGAAGTCGTCTACATTAGAGGGGTGACCACTCCCCTGGGAGAACCCGGCAACTACAAGGCGGTTGCACAGATCATCTCGGACGTCACCGAGATTGTAAGCCTTCGGCGCCACGTCGCAAGCAGCTATGTCGAACCGTCTTTCATTACGGGGACCCCTCAATTGCTGCAGCTCCTCGAAATGCTGCCGGACGTGGCGAGGAGTGATGTGCCCGTCCTTATCCTCGGCGAGACAGGAACGGGTAAAGAAGTTCTCGCAAAGGAAATCCATTATCAGAGCCTTCGTAAGGATGCTCTCTTCGTCCGTGTCAATTGCGGCGCCCTGCCGGACACTCTTTTGGAAGCCGAGTTGTTCGGCACTGTTGCAGGAGCATACACTGACGCGAAAAAAGCACGAAAGGGCAGGTTGGAATTGGCCGAAGGAGGGACGGTTTTCCTCGATGAGATAGGGGACATGACGCTCTCCACCCAGGTGAAAGTGCTCAGGGTTCTCCAGGAAAAGACCTACGAGCCTCTAGGAACCTCGAGAATGAGGCGGGCAGATGTCCGGTTCATCTCAGCGACGAATCGCAATCTCGCGGAAATGGTGGAAAAGGGAGAGTTCAGAAAGGACCTCTACTACCGAATCAACACGATGGTCCTCCCTATCCAGCCCCTGAGGGACCGTCAGGATGACATACCGCTGCTGGTCAATCATTTCTTGAAAAAGCATGGATTCTTGACAGGTAAGGACATTCGGACTGTTGATCCGGAAGTTATGGATATTCTGATGCAGGCCTCCTGGCCGGGAAATGTACGCCAACTGGAGCACGTGATCGAACATGCTTTTGTTCTTGCCAAAGGCCAAGAGATTCTGGTCGAGCATCTGCCGGCCGAGCTCAGACCGAATGTGATACTTCAAGACACTGTCTCAGTGGGCAGTCAGGCATCTGCGGGCATCATCCGCTCAGCGGAGAAGCAAGCAATACTTGCATGCTTACGAAGGCATAATTGGAACAAGGTGCTCGCCTCAGAAGACTTGGGAATCTCTCGGGCCACGTTGTGGCGCAAGATGAAGTTTCACCGCATCCCGCTATCTCCCTCCGGGCAATAGTTGCATTCCTGCAACTGACGTTTCATTTTCAGTTACATGCTCCGCGATCCCTGCGTGACGATCTGCTAAACCATTATGTTCCTCGATGATCAGTTTCACTCGTGCGACCGCTGGTCCGGTGGGGACTCCAGCGCTCTGCCCAAAAGAACATGTCATTGCCAGTTGTTGGCAGAGAAGTGCTTCGTTGGCCCGGAACTTGCCTAACCAAGGACGGCTGCGGATCAAGAAGGAGGATCCTCGTGAAGAGCAACAATGCGACATCAGAACTTTAGTCTATCATCCAATGGGTGGGGAAGCTCATGAAGCCGAACATGAAAAGCATCAATGTGATATCCGAGCTGTGCAGCGGATGCCGCGGGTGTGAGCTGCTTTGTTCGTTCATAGTTTCGCGAGAGTTTTGTCCCGGCAAAGGCCGCATTAGGTTGGTGAAGGACGATCACCAGGCCATATCAATTCCCCTCGTCTTCTGCTCGGGGACCTGTCCCAAGGCAGACTCCGATGACAATCCGCTCTGCGTGGCAATGTGCCCAACTGGGGCGCTGATATACGGGGACGAGGAAGAGATTGTGAGGCGACGGAGAGAACTGCTGGAAAGACGGGCCGCCGAGCCACTCTTTCGTGTCATAGCACCGTGGAAATATCCATTTCCCGTTCACCCTCGGCAAGGCGATAGCAGCGATAGGGCGGCGGATGCAGGTTTTCAAGAATCGCGTAGCCGCTGAAGAGGAACCACAATGGCGCAGAGGTACTTCGGTTGGAAAGGACGAACCCTGAGAGTTGACCTGAGCTCGGGGAAGATCACGAGGGAGGAGCTCCCGTGGGAATTGGCACGCCAGTACATTGGCTGCCGGGGCATTAACTCGAAGATTCTCTGGGACGAGGTCAAGGCTGGGACCGATCCCTATGGCCCGGAGAATCGTCTGATCTTCGGCGTTGGGCCGTTGGACGGTACCCCGATCGGCATGGGCAGAATGTCCGTGACCGCGTTGGCGAAAACCAGGTGTCTCGGGGAAGGGGGCATCGGTGGCTTCTGGAGCCCTGAGCTCAAATATGCCGGATACGACACTGTGGTATTTCAGGGAGTGTCCGACACCCCGGTATACCTGCACATCCAAGACGACACTGTCACCCTTCGAGATGCTCGCCACATCTGGGGGAAAGACTCCTGGCAGACCGAAAAAATGATTCAGGATGAGCTTGGCGACCGTGACATTCAGGTCCGCTGCATTGGTCCCGCGGGAGAAAACCTGGTTCACTCTGCCATGGTCATGGGGAATCTGAACCGAGCAGGAGGGCGGGCCGGTCTTGGCGACATAATGGGCTCCAAGAAGTTGAAGGCTGTGGCAGTTCGCGGGTCCGGCGGAGTCCAGGTAGCCGATCCTGAGCGCTTTGCAACAGCATACTTCAAGGTCAGGGAGCTCCTGAGCCTCGACAAATGCATGGATAGCTGGAACACCGCGTGGGCCGCAATGGGAGGGCTCGTGCTTATGCGGATCTTCAATCAACTGGGCAACCTCCACACCCGAAATGCCACGCAAATGCAATTTGATGAGGCTATCGATCAGTGCTGTGGCGAAGAGCTTCTCCGCAAGTATGCTAAGCGACCCAGGGCTTGCTTTTGTTGCCCATATCCATCGTGTGGGAAGTACTTCGAGATACATGACGGGCCCCATGCCGGCACAGTGGGAGAAAACACATCGGCGCTTGAGCTCTGTTTCACCTCCCTGCTCGGCATAACGAATCTTTCCACTGCCATGGCAGGAAGAACGTTGTGCAACAAGATGGGGCTGGATGCCTTCGAAGTCGGATACACCCTGGCCTGGGCGATGGAGTCCTTCGAGAAGGGCATTCTAACGACATCTGACACCGAAGGCCGCGAGCTCAGATTCGGAAACGAGGAAGCGCTCATAGAGCTGATCCCAAAGATAGCGAGGAGAGAAGGAGCCTTTGCGAGCTTTCTCGCTGACGGGGTGGCGAATGCCTCGAAGCGTATCGGTCGGGGATCCGAACAGTGGGCTCTCCAAATCAAGGGGCAGCAACTCGAATGCATGCCGCAACGAAATTTCTATTTTGCCGCGCTCGGTGTTGGCACGAGCGAAGCAGGACCCGATCACACAAGATGGTACCCGCCGTATCCGCCCCATCCGGCTCTAATCTCTCCCGACATGGTCAAGGAGCTGAAGCTCGACTTCGATCTGAAAGATGTTTTCATGGCGCGGAAGAAGGAAGGGAAAGGAGCATTCTTGAAATTTATGACAGACACTCGAGCGGTCATCGAGAGTCTGCCATTCTGCGTCTTTCTACTGCGAGACAAGTTGAATCTGGATTTTCGCTACTGGCTCGATCTCTTCAATGCGGGAACCGGCCTTGAATATTCTCTTGACGAGCTCATCCAATGCGGAGAGCGCATCATGAACTTGGAAAGGGCCATCATCGTTCGTGAAGGATTCCGTCGGGAGGACGATACGCTGCCGTACCGAATGATGAATGAGCCCACTGATACGGGACATCCACCGCTGGACAAGGAAACATGGGATTTCATGCTGGATGAGTATTATGAAAAGCGGTGCTGGGATGTCAAGACGGCAATACCAACGAGGAAGAAGCTTGCAGAGCTTGGTTTGGAAGCCGTTACAAAAGAGTTAGAGACCCTTGGAATTGAGGTTTCCTAAGATGCCTGAAATACTCGTAAAATATGGGGGACACATTTCGCTTACAACAGGAAAAATGGAAGAAACATGCCAATTGAACGGGGCAACTGTGATGAATCTGATCGACGAGCTGGACGTCAAGTATCCGGGATTCAAGGAGATGTTTGTCCCGCCTCATTACGGCATCATGAATATGAGAACCGCTATTTTCTTGAGAAGACCCGGGCAGCCGGCTCAACCGATCCTAGATCCGGGATTTGAGTTGCATGACGGAGACTGTTTGCTCATGTGGTGATATCGATACGCTGTAGTGCGGGTCCTTGATACCAAATCTACCGGCCTGCTCCGGTGGGCTGGAAATCAACAAAATGGACGCCGCTCGTGCAAGAGGAGGTTCAGTCGTGAGAGTTACCAAGATCTACGATCTGAGTATCCCCACGGAAATGAGTGCCAGCGAGGCACTAGGCGTGAACATTATCCATCAGGCTCATACGGAGCTCGCCCAGTCATTGGCTGATTTTCTCGGGTGCTCGGTCGATGATTTTCCGGAAAAGCTGGGATATGCCAATGACGAAGTGACCATGAATGCACATACCGGCACGCATCT
>CAYZET010000085.1:0-3603 GCA_964477215.1 uncultured Syntrophaceae bacterium
TCTTGAGGCTGGAGAGGGAATTCCCCGGCGCGGAATTGACAAGGTCGACCGCTGCCTGATCCAGGGCCACAGGATCCAGGGACGCGAGGATTCCCAGGTTCGGAACGATGGGTCTGTCTGAGAAGGGGGTGCAGTCGCACAGAGGGGAGACATCGGTGACAAACGTCACGAATAGGACCTTGTTTCCTTTGGACGCCAGAACCGCGGCCGCGTATTCGACCATTTTCTCCATGAAAACCGGTACGGACTCGTTCCACCGAATCTGCACCGCTTGCTGCCTACATGTCAGAATGCACTCGGCGCATCCAATGCATTTCTCGGGATTGATCCTCGCTTTGCGTCCCGTCCCTTTCTTTTCGAGCTCGATAGCGCCTCCACGGCACCAATCGACGCAATCGCCGCATCCTATGCATTTTTTCTGGCTCACCTGGGGTGAAATATTCGAATGCTGGACCAACTTACCTTCACGAGATGCGCAACCCATGCCGACATTCTTTATGGCCCCCCCGAATCCCGAGAGCTCATGGCCCTTGAAATGGGTCAGCACAACCAGGGCGTCCGCATTATGAATGTCCGCTCCCACGTGGGCTTCCGTTATGTGCCTACCCTTTGCTGGCACCGTCACTTTGCTGTTGCCCCGGAGGCCGTCCGCGATGACAAGCGGTGCTCCGGTAACCTCTCGGGTGAACCCGTTATCAAACGCAGTTCCCAGGTGAGTACATGCTTCACTGCGTGACCCCACATAAAGGGTATTCGTGTCGGTCAGGAACGGCCTCGTTTTCAGGCCCGTCAAATAGTCCACTATCTGGCGTACATACTGGGGTCGGACGTATGCTGTGCTTCCCCGCTCCCCAAAATGGAGCTTCACGGCCACGAGGTCGCCTGGTTTGAGACGGTCGGCGGGGGCCAGGAGCTCGAATAAATCCGTGACTTTTGCCGGCACATTCTTTTTCCATCCGGCAGACAGATCGGTTATGAAAACGGTAGCGCTCAAGCCTTGTTCTCCTTGAGAGGCGTTTGAAGAAGTGGAAAAAATTATGGAGCATGCCATCCGGAATCACAAGTAGAAATTGAAAAATCGCTTCAGTCGCGGTAAGATGATCCCATCTAAAGAATACGCAATAGGGAGGTGGCGCTTGGCGAAGGGGGCTCCACCCGGGCCTTACCTTCGACGTGCCAGTGAAGAGCTTAGCGGACCCGAGACTGTACATCCATCAATTGTCCGAAAAGCGATCCCGAAATGCGAACGGGCCCGATAAACTGAAACTCAGGGAACGCCAAAGACGTGTTACGTGTGACCAACATCCGGACTGACTAGAAGAAGTGTGCCATGAAGGATCGAATCGGCGAAATGCTCTTGAGAGCAGGCATTATTGACGAGGAGCAGCTCGAGAAGGCAATAGACTACCAGAAAACGCAGGGAGGACGAGTCGCCAGTGCTCTTGTCAAATTAACATTCTTGGATGAAGACGACTTATTGGAATTCCTCTCGCGTCAACTCGGTCTCCCTACCGTGTCTCTCGATGAAATCGACGTCGACGTCGATGCCGTGAAGCTCATCTCTGCTGCCACAGCCCAAAAATACATGTGTATCCCGTACGGACAGGTGAATTCGTCTTTGCACGTGGCCATGGCAGACCCCACGGACTTGAACGCCATCGACGACATCAAGTTCATGACGAACAAGGCCGTAGAGGTGAGCATCGCCACTGAATCCCAGATCAGGAAGGCCCTGGACGCGCACTATGACATGGGGATGGACGCCCAGGAAGTGCTCGATGAGTTCGAAGACGACGGCATGGACACCGTCGATATGGAGGATACTGACTTCGACTCGGCGCACACGCTCAGGGCCGCTGAGGATGCGCCGGTAGTCAAGCTCGTCAATTATGTGCTCCGTGAAGCAATTAACAGAAAGGCCAGCGACATCCACGTAGAACCCTATGAAAAGATCTTTCGGGTGCGATTGCGCATTGACGGTGCCTTGTACGAGCTCATGAAGCCTCCGTTGAGGCTCAAGAATGCGGTGGTGAGCCGTCTGAAGATCATGTCCCGCCTCGATATCGCGGAGCGCCGCCTCCCTCAGGACGGCCGCATCAAGCTCAAGCTCGGAAAAGGACGTGACATGGATTTCCGTGTGTCCGTGCTTCCGACCCTTTTTGGGGAAAAGGTTGTTTTGCGGCTTCTGGACAAGTCCAATCTCCAGCTCGACATGACGAAGCTCGGTTTCGAGGAAATGCCTCTCAAGCACTTCAAGGAAGCGATTCACAAACCGTTTGGCATGGTCCTCGTTACCGGTCCGACTGGCTCCGGGAAAACCACAACCTTGTACAGTGCCCTCTCCGAGCTCAACGAGCCTGATGTGAATCTCAGTACGGCCGAGGACCCTGTGGAATTCAACCTCCACGGCATTAACCAGGTCCAGATGCACGAGGAGATCGGCCTGACGTTTGCCGCATCGCTGAGATCCTTTCTGCGGCAGGACCCCGACATCATCATGGTCGGTGAAATTCGTGACTTCGAGACCGCTGAAATCGCCATCAAAGCTGCTCTCACGGGACATCTGGTCCTGTCGACCCTCCACACCAACGACGCGCCCCAGACCATTAACCGGCTGCTCAACATGGGCATAGAGCCGTTTCTCGTGGCCAGCTCCGTCCTGTGCATCATCGCTCAACGTTTGGCCCGAAGGATCTGTCCGAACTGCAAGCGTGAGATTGAGCCGCCTGCGGAAGCACTGAGAGATCTCGGGGTAAAAATGGAAGAGATCGGCACGTTTCCGGTATACGAGGGCACGGGATGCAATGAATGCGCGAACACGGGATACAAGGGACGCGTGGCCCTCTATGAGGTGATGCCCATAACCGACGAGATCAAGGAGCTTGTCCTGGCAGGGGCTTCCGCCATGGAACTGAAGAGAGAGGCAATCCGGCTCGGCATGGACACCCTGCGCATGGCTGGTATAAAGAAACTGAAACAAGGTATAACAACAATTTCTGAGGTTGTGAGGAGCACGATGGCAGACTGAGTCGATGGGTCAACGGTGTCACACAACCTCGATTTTCCTGACTGGCCGTTCCGATCGGAGGGCGTCAGACCGTGTCATTGAAAGGAATTAATCTTGGCAAGCCTTCACGATTTTCTTAAGGAAATGGTTGAGCGTGGAGCCTCGGACCTCCATATAACTCCCGGTGTACCGCCCATGATCAGGCTTCGCGGAGAGCTCTTACCCCTCGACTACCCGCCCCTCAAGCCCCAGGATACAAGACAGCTCTGCTATAGCATCCTCACCGATGTCCAGAAGCACAGGTTCGAAGAGAATTGGGAGCTGGACCTCTCTTTCGGCGTCAGGGGCCTAAGCCGCTTTCGTGCCAACATATTCATGCAGAGGGGGGCTTTGGCGGGTGCATTCAGGCTCATTCCGTACCAGATAAAATCGTTTCAGGAGCTCGGTCTTCCCTCCGTGGTGAATGACATATGCGCCAAGCCTCGTGGATTAGTGCTGGTGACTGGTCCGACTGGTTCAGGCAAGTCCACGACCCTCGCGGCAATGATCGACAAGATCAATACTGACAGGCGAGAGCACATCGTCACCATAGAGGA
>CAYZET010000085.1:3613-15240 GCA_964477215.1 uncultured Syntrophaceae bacterium
GAATTCACTCACCAGCACAAGGCGTGCATAGTGAACCAGCGAGAAGTCCATCAGGACACCAAGGGGTTTCACAATGCGTTGCGCTCCATTCTCAGACAGGACCCCGACGTAGTGCTCATCGGGGAAATGCGAGATCTGGAGACTATTGAGGCAGCACTTACCGTATCGGAAACGGGGCACCTCACCTTTGCCACCCTTCACACGAATTCCTGTGTCCAGACCATTAACCGGATAATAGACGTCTTCCCCGCGCACCAGCAGCCTCAGGTGCGAGCCCAGTTGAGCTTTGTCCTCGAGGGCGTGCTTTGCCAGGCATTGATCCCGACAATGGATGGGAGAGGACGGGCCTTGTCCCTGGAGATTATGGTCCCAAATGCAGCGATTCGGAACCTCATCAGAGAAGACAAGGTGCATCAGATCTACTCGCAGATCCAGGTGGGCCAGGCAAAATCGGGCATGCAGACAATGAATCAATCGTTGTTGATGCTCTACCAGAGGAGAGTAATCTCTTTCGATGACGCTATGTCCAGGTCGCCGGATCCCGACGAGCTCAAGCAAATGATGACCGGTGTGGCCCAGGCTATCAAGAAGAAGCAACAGAGAGTGTGACGGGAGCTGCCGAAAATCGGGGTTTCACCGGATCGCCAGGAGGTATGACAATGCCTGAATTTGTATGGCGGGCCAGATCGACCGCAGGGAACGTGATTAAAGGGGAGATGAGCGAGGTCAACGAGGCTGTAGTTCTGACCAAGTTGCGAAAGATGAACTACACCGACATCAAGGTCAAGAAGAAGCCCAAAGACCTGTTCGAGAACATATCCTTTTTTCAGCCGAAAGTAACGACTAAGGATGTCGTCATCTTCACCCGCCAGTTCGCCACGATGATCGACGCTGGACTTCCGCTGGTCCAGTGCCTCGAGATCCTCGCGAGTCAGCAAGAAAATAGGACTTTCAAGAAGGTGCTCACGAATGTGAAGAACACCG
Organism: uncultured Syntrophaceae bacterium; assembly: GCA_964477215.1. Taxonomy (GTDB): domain Bacteria; phylum Desulfobacterota; class Desulfomonilia; order Desulfomonilales; family Desulfomonilaceae; genus JBFMDN01. Next base: position 4,598 of record CAYZET010000085.1, read on the forward strand.
TCGAGGGAGGAAGTACTTTCGCTGAAGCCCTCAAGGATCATCCCAAGGTCTTTGACGAGCTCTTCGTGAACCTCGTGCACGCTGGCGAGACAGGCGGTATCCTCGATACGATTCTGCGGAGGCTCGCCTCCTTCATGGAGAAGGCAGAGGCTCTCAAGAGAAAAGTCAAAGGCGCTATGGTTTATCCCGCGGTGGTCATCACCATCGCGATGGCGGTTGTGACGATCTTGCTGCTCTTTGTCATTCCCGTTTTCGCTTCCATGTTCGAGGGTGCCGGGCAGAAGCTACCCGGGCCCACCCTGTTTGTCATGAATCTCAGCGAATTCATGCAGAAGTACTTTCTCTACATATTTATCTGCATAGGAATTTTGATCTTTCTCTTCAGGAAGTTCTATCAGACCAAAAAAGGGAGGATCGTGGTGGACCGGTTGCTCTTGCGAGCGCCGGTGTTCGGCGTCCTCTTAAGAAAGGTGGCTGTGGCCCGCTTCTGCTCGACTCTCGGCACTATGATCTCCAGTGGCGTTCCCATCCTGGACGCCCTGGAAATCACTGCAAAGACAGCGGGTAACGTCATTATAGAGGCAGCCATCATGAACACTCGGAGCGCGATCGCAGAAGGTCGGACAATCGCGGAGCCCCTCATGGAAACAGGGGTCTTTCCCGGCATGGTCGTCCGCATGATAGCGGTCGGTGAAGCAACGGGTGCTCTCGATGCGATGCTCGCCAAGATTGCCGAGTTCTACGATGAAGAAGTGGACGCAGCCGTGGAAGCGCTCACCCAGCTCATGGAGCCCATCATGATCGTCTTCCTCGGCGGGGTATGCGGTGGAATGGTTATCGCGATGTACCTCCCCGTTTTCTCCATGGCAGGAGTTGTCTCGGAAGGACAGAAGTAAAGCCGGAGCCCTCTCTTTTATCTTTCACGTGGCAAGCCTCTATAGCCTGCTGACGTGGATTTGTGACCTGAGTGTGTTGCCGGTCGGGTGATTTCGTAGCGCCGGTATCTTGCCGGTGATCACGGGGCTTTCCGCTGAATACTGTGCCACATTCACGACAACTCGGTTGACCCACTGACGGTGCCAGCGGTGAGAATGGCCGCGAGGGCCGCATCCAGGCAAGGACTGGTTTGAAACCCGCCCCCACAACCAGCGCTACGGTACTTCTACCGCAAAGGTCAACGCTGCATCTCACAGTAGGGGCAGGTTTCAAACCTGCCCTCTCCCAAAAAAGCCGAACCACAGGTTGAAATCCCGCGTCCCGCGGGACTATTGTAGGTGCGCTCCTTCAGAGCGCAAGTCCCCCAAATGAGCTGTGGCAGAATACGTAACCATTCTTTTGAAACGGTGTGCTTAGGCATCTTCTGGGCAGGAAGACGACTGCGTGTCGGGGGCTCACCCCATGAGACGCGACGCGGTAGCCTGGATAGCAGCTATCAGAGGGGCCGGATACACTCCTATGAAGACCAGAGCGAATGTGAGGCCGGTCAGGACCGATCCTGAGAGGTATGACGGCTCGACGGATACCGAGCTCACCTCCTCGCCTGGCTGTGCAAACAGAGCCAAAATAACCCTGATATAGTAGTACAATCCGATCGCGCTGGCGGCCAGCAAGCAGAGCACCAGGGCCCAAAGATCCGACCCTATGCCCGCAGCAATGAGGTAGAACTTCCCGACGAAGCCCGCGGTGAGTGGAATTCCTGCCAGAGAGAGCAGCATGGCGGTAAGTACTGCGGCATGCCACGGCCTACGCCAGGCGAGCCCCGTGAGGTCGGCGGCGGTCTCCACGTCCCTTCCCTGCCGCGAAAGAGCTGCGATGACCCCGAACGCCCCCACAATGGTGATGAAATAGGCTGCCAGATAGTATCCTACCGCCACCGGACGCAAGGGACCGCTCGCCACAAAGGCCACAAGCAGGTACCCCAGGTGGGCCACGGACGAGTAGGCCAGCATCCGCTTCACATTGTCTTGCAACAAAGCCAGCAGGTTTCCCACGATCATAGAGAGAGCGGCAAGGATCGAAAACGCTGTTAGCATCGTCGGCGCGGCATGAAGGTCAATAACCGAGAAATAGCGCAAAAGTAGCGCGAACACGGCACCCTTGGACACTGAGGCAATGAACGCTGTCACCGTCGCAGGGGCACCCTCGTAAACGTCGGGCGTCCACATGTGAAAAGGTGCTAAAGCCAACTTGAATCCGATGCCGGTGATCAGCAAGCCGGCAGCGAGGAGCATCGTGACACCAGCGCCTGAGACGCTCTCGGAGATTTTCGCGAACTCGAGGCTTCCTGCCTGGGCGTACACAAGGGCCATGCCGAAAAGGAGAAATGTACTGGATATTGCGGCAAGCACGAGATATTTCATGGCCGCTTCCACCCCATTGAGGCCTCCCCTATAACCGATGAGTGCGTACAGCGACACTCCCAGAATCTCTAGGCCCAAAAAGAATGAAGCGAAATGTGCGCTTGCAACCAGGATCGACGCCCCGAGGGTCGCAACAAGCAATAGGAGGTAATACTCTTCGTGCCTGCCATTCCGGAATTCGAGATACGGATAGGACAAGAGCACCACTGCGAATGCGGCAGCGAGGACCAGGCAGACAAAAAATGCAGCGTATCCGTCCACGATCAGGAGCGATCCCACCTTTTGCGGGAGCCGATCTTCGACCGCGATCATGCACGCGAAGGAGCCGGCCAAAAACGCGGCGGTCAAGGTCGCCGTCAGCCCGTGGTGGCGTCTCCACGCGATGACAAGCATCACGAGCACCGAGGCTACGAACAGGATGATGCACGGGAGTACTGCTATGATTTCAGAGAAGCTCATGGGTGCCTCCCGCTGACGACCCTTGTGATCATGCCCCGATCTGACGCCGCATGGGAGATCGGTAAGGTGTCGGCTTTCTCGACGTTCCGGGATATCGATGAACCGATCTGCAAGGGAGCGAGGGATCGTACGGTCAAATTGAACACGGGTTGCGGATACACGCCAAGCCAGACGATGAGTGCTGCCAAGCAGGCCATGAGCGATGATTCGCGCACAGAAAGGTCCGAGAACTTCCACGGGATGACGAGCGGTCCGAGAAAGACCGGCGCCATAATGCGCAGGCCGTAGATGGCAGCCACGATCAATCCCAACGCTGCTGGTACAACCAGGGTCGGGTAGGTCTTATATGCCCCTACCAAGACGGCGAATTCTCCGACGAAGTTTCCCAGTCCCGGCAGCCCGAGGGAAGCCAAAGCAAAGACGAGTACCATCCCGCTCATGCGAGGCGCCAGTGACCAGAGACCACCCATGAGCCGCATGTCACGGGTTCGGACTCTCTCCTGGAGCATGCCGACCAAGACGAACAGTGCTCCCGTGCTGATTCCATGACAGACCATCTGCATGACCGCCCCCTGGAGCGCCATTTCTGTTCCGGCAAAGATCCCGAGAAGCACGAACCCCAGATGGCTGACGCTCGTATACGCGACGAGTCGTTTGAGATCCGTTTGCGCAAATGCGAGGATCGCGCCGTACAGGATGCCGACCACAGCAATCGTACTTGCTATTCCCGCAAACCCCGCTGCTGCGGATGGAAACAGGGGCCCCACGAAGCGGATTAGCCCGTACGCACCCGTCTTGAGGAGCAATCCAGCGAGGATCACGCTTCCGGCAGTCGGGGCCTCGGTATGGGCATCTGGCAACCAGGTGTGCAAAGGAATTGCCGGCAACTTGACCGCGAAGCACGCGAAGAAGCAGAGCATTACCAGCATAGCGACCCTGTCTGACATGGGCGTTCCGATCAGCTCGAAGTAATTCAGCGTATAGGTACCTGTCGCTGCGGCATGGGTGAAGTACAGCGCCACTATGCCTGCCAGCAAGAGCAGCCCGCCGGCTTGAGTGAAGATAAAGAATTTCAGAGCTGCGTATCTGCGATTTTCATGCCCCCATATGGCGATGAGAAAGTACATGGGAACGAGCATCAGCTCCCAGAAAAACGCGAACAAGAACAAATCCAGCGCGAGGAAGACGCCAAGTATGCCCGTTAAGACCGCCAGAAGGTTGAAATGGAAGAAGGCCACCCGTTCGGTTATTTCGGTCCAGGAACAGATGACCGATGCAATGCCGAGGACCAGGGTCAACACGACCATGACCACGCTGAGACCGTCCATGCCGAGGCGTATGCTCGCTCCGAGCTGCGGAATCCACGCTCTATCGCTCAGGGCTATCCACGAACCCCCTGATGCCACATTTTCGCCGGTCACCAAGAGAGAGGCCACAATGATGAGGTTTACAAAGAGGGCGACGAGAGAAACCCATCGGCTCGCCTCCTCATCCCATCGACTCAACAGGAGGTTTATCACGGCAGCGAGCAGAGAAATACCGATAATCCATTCCAGTATCATGACAGCACCATGATCCCTATGACCGCCACTGCGCCAATGGCCACACCCATGGCGTATTGGCGGATCTTCCCATTTTCCGTCAGGCTGAGCGCTCTGTGGAAGGCCTCGACAGTCCTCGCTACCGCCTCATATCCTTGATCCATCAAATCAGCCCGGTTGACCGTTGCCGCCCATATGTACGGTCGGAGAAAAACCCTGTCGTAGAGCCAGTCGAATTTCCATCCCTCGAAGAGAAACCTGTGGGCGGCCGCACCGACAGGGTGGTCCCGCAGGGCTCGTGCATAGTGCGGGCTTCGCAGAAAGAAGACGTATGCAATACAGATACCGAGGACCGAAGCCGCGGCCGCAACCACCTGCAGGGCGAGCTCGGTTCCAAATCGTGCATCGAAGACCGGCAGGCTGGGAAAAACGTGGTCGAGCAGCCGGGAAAAGAGCTCCAGACCACCGAGGGTGTGAGGAGTCTGAAGGAATCCGACAATAATGGACAATAGGGCCAGGGCGACTATGGGGACAGTCATGAGCGGCCCTGGAGAAACCCCTGTGGGCCCTTTGGCTTCGCCGAAAAAAGTAAGAAAAACCATCCTGAACGAATAGATACCCGTGATCAGGGCCCCTGCCACCCCTCCAATCCACAGCCATGATCCGCCCTTTTCGGACGTCCAAGCTGCGAACAAAATCAGGTCCTTGCTGTAGAAGCCTCCGGTGACCAATGGCAACGCTGCCAGCGAAGCGGCCCCTACGAGGAACGTGATAAAGATCAACGGCATGGAAAACCGTAGCCCCCCAAGCTTCGCCATGTCCTTCTCGTGGTGGCTCGACAATATTACTGCACCAGCGGCGAGGAAGAGCAGGGACTTAAAGCACGCATGGGTCACGAAATGAAACACGGCCGCGGACCAGGCGCCCACGCCGAGAGCCAGAAACATGTACCCGATCTGGCTGATCGTGGAATAGGCGAGGACGCGCTTGATGTCCCATTGTGCCAGGGCGCTCAATCCTGCTATGAGCAATGTGACCACACCGATAAGCGCAACCGCCCACTGGGCCGGTGGCGAAAGCTCGAAGAGCACATGGGTACGCGCCACGAGATAAACGCCTGCAGTGACCATGGTCGCTGCGTGGATCAGAGCGCTCACGGGGGTAGGACCAGCCATGGCATCAGGAAGCCATGTCTGGAGAGGAAGCTGAGCAGACTTTCCCAGTGCACCTCCCAGCAGGAGGAAAGCGGCCAATACAGCCATGCCGGATCCCACCGGCCAGTGCTCCGGGGCGCGAACAAGGATTTCCCCGATCTCGAGTGTCCCCAGGCTGTTGAAGAGCAGGATCAGCCCGATTGCCATAGCGGTGTCACCTATGCGGGTGACCACAAAGGCCTTGTTGGCAGCAGAGACATTTTCGGCTTCCTGGTACCAGAAGCCGATCAACAAGTAGCTGCACAAGCCTACCCCTTCCCATCCCACGTAGAGCACCACGAGGTCATCAGCCAGTACGAGAAGCAGCATCGCCCCGACGAACAGGTTCATGTACGCAAAGAACCGCGCGTATCCTGCTTCTCCGGCCATGTATTCCACTGAATACACGTGGATGAGAAACCCGACCACCGTTACTACAACCATGAACGCGAGCGAAAGGCCGTCCAGATGTAAAGCCACGCGAGGTGAGAAGTCCCCGATAGACATCCACGTCCACAGGAGCTGTGTATATCCGGTCTGCACCTGGGGAGAAGCAGACCATTCGGCGAGAATGATACAGGAAATGACCGCGGCGATTCCCACCGAACCCGTTCCAACGATCGGAACCAGAGAACGGGGAAGCCTCGAGCCCGCCACGGCCAGGACCAGGAAGCCTGCGAGCGGGAATGCCGGCACAAGCCACAAGGCGCTGAGCATGTCAACCTCTGAGCCTACTAGCGAGGCCGAGATCTAATGACCGGAAGCTGCGATGGTACTGAAACGCGAGAGCAAGGCCTACGGATACCTCGGCAGCAGCCATGGCGAGGATGAGAATAAACATCACCTGTCCGTCTGCCTGCCCCCACTGAGATCCGGCCACCACGAACGCGAGCCCTGCCGCGTTGAGCATGATTTCCACGCTCATCAACACAAAGAGGAAATTGCGTCTGACCAAGACTCCGGCCAATCCGATCGCGAAAAGGAATCCTGCGATCGCCAATCCATGCTCCATGGGAATCGTCGCCATAGGGGTTCTCCTCGCTGTGTGCGCCGCGATGCTTAGGTACGCGAGTCTGACCTCAACGTAGCGCCGGATCGCTACCGGTTCGCGTCGGAAGCCGCTCGAACCTGCTTTCCAAGGTGATACGCGGCCACTATGCCTGCCAGAAGCAGAATGGAAGCAAGTTCAACGGCAATGAGGTACGGGCCGAACAGGGCCATCCCCACTTCCTTGGGTCCAGTGGCCTGGGCCGCATGCTTCGGCCACGGGCCTGCCTGCAGCACGTAGATCAGCTCAGCAGCCAGCAGCAGGCTCAAGGCCCCGGGCCCCAACCAAGTGGACGGCTTTAGCAGGAGTTTTTCCTCGTCCTGCGACACTCTTCCTGCGTCGAGCATCATGATGACGAAAACAAAGAGCACCATGATGGCTCCGGCGTATATGATGATCTCGAGCATTGCGGCAAACGGTGCTCCCAGGACAAAGAACATCACCGCAAGCGCGAAAAATGACACCACGAGATACAGCAGTGAATGTACCGCATTGGGACCGACAATCACCATCAGGGTGCATAGGAGCGCTATCGCCGCTGAGAGGTAAAACACGAAATTCATGGCTTTGCTCCTCCCGGATCAGAGCGTCAGAGAACGGGGATCGGAAGGCGGTTTCTCGTTCTCAGCTTCCCCTTTTCCTTTGCCTTTGATGGCTAAGCCGCTCACCCGGTAGAAATTGTAATCCGGATACTTACCTGGACCGCTGATCAGGAGATGCTCCTTTTCGTACACGAGGTTCGTCCTGTCGTACTCGCACATCTCGAAATCATTGGTGAGCTGGATCGCGTACGTCGGGCAAGCCTCTTCACAGAAACCACAAAAAATGCATCGAGAAAAGTTGATCCTGAAGAATTCCGGGTACCGGCGCCCGTGCTCGTCCTCCGCGGCTTGAAGCGCTATGCAATCGACCGGGCATACCGCAGCGCACAAATAGCATGCCACGCAGCGCTCTTCTCCATCCGGATCCCTCGCGAGAATGATCCTCCCGCGCCACCGGGGCGGGATGGATGGCTTTTCTTCCGGGTAGAGTATGGTCTCCCGCTTACGGAACGTGTGCAAAAAGATGGTCCACAGACCTTTGATCAAAGCGAGCATTGAATCCTCACGATCCTGAAGCGAGCACCACGCCGCCCGTGACTGCCAGGTTGATCAGAGCCAGAGGCAGCATGGCTTTCCACCCGAATGCGAGCAACTGGTCATAGCGCGGGCGAGGAAACGTGCCTCTCGCAAGTATGAACAGAACGATGAAGAATCCCGTCTTTAAGGCCAGCCAAGCCAGCGGAGGGAGGAAGGGGCCCGACCATCCGCCGAAGAAAAGGATTGCTATAAGCAAAGATATGAGCACAATCCCCAAATACTCCCCCACAAAGAACATCCCGAATTTCATGCCGGAGTACTCCGTGTGATATCCCGCCACGAGCTCGTTTTCCGCTTCAGGTATGTCGAACGGTATCCTCCGCGCTTCAGCGAACCCGGCGACGAGAAAGATAACGAGCCCTGGGAACTGGGTGACACAGAACCAGACATGGTCTTGGGCCTCCACGATCTCTCGAAGGTTAAAGGAGCCCGCGAGCATGACCACTCCCATGAGAGAGAGCCCCATGAACACCTCGTATCCGAGCATCTGTGCCGCGGCCCGAAGCCCTCCCAAGAGAGAGTACTTGCTGTTGGAGGCCCAGCCTGCCAGAGCCACGCTGTACACTCCGCATGACGACATTCCCAGCACGAAGAGCAGGCCCACGTTGATGTCCACAATGTGAATGGTGGGACCGACGGGAATTACCGCAAATGAGAGCAAGACGGTCACCACGATGATCGCAGGAGCGAGGACGAACACGGGCCTGTCAGCGAACGGAGGAACCCAGTCTTCTTTCGAGATAATCTTGATTACGTCTGCCAGGACCTGGAGCAGGCCGAACGGGCCCGCACGATTGGGACCGTAGCGGTCCTGCCAGAGCCCGAGGAGCCGACGCTCCACGTAAATCAGACCCGCAGCGACAGTGAGCACGGCCACAAGCACGCCGAAAATGATGACAAACGGTCTGATTAGCTCGTACATGACCCTACTGATCAGACTCCTTTCGGGCATGGGGTGTTACGGTGCCCCGGCTGGGAAGCTCGTACCAGCCCAGCCCCGGCAAGCCTATGGGCAAAGCCGCAACCTTCGCGGGCAAGCCGGCCAGAACCCGGACAGGCAACATAAGGGCTCCCTGTTCCATCTGAAGGTGCACGAGACTGCCTGCTCGAGCTCCCAGGGAATCCGCAGACAGCGGGCTGATGCCTACGTACGGCTCTGGAGTCAACTCACGGATTCCAGGGCTTAACACACTCAATTCCTCAGACCCGAACACATGATGAACCGGCACAACGATCCACTCGTCGTCTCGAGGCTCCACGGGCTTCAGAATCTCGTATTCGGGCCGCGACCCCGCTGCGGGTGGAGCCTCGAAAAGGCGTGTTCCCGGATCCCCTCCCACCAGCGGACCGCCCACTTCGCTCTGGAACTTGTTCAATGACTGGACCGAATTCCAGCCGGGAGCCCAGAAGCGTGGAATCACGCTTGGCGGCGGGATCTTCGGATAACCTTCCATGGAATACGCCAACGGGGAATCGGGATCGTCGGGCGGCTTCGGTTCATGCACCTCTCTGTCAGCGCTCATAGCCGTTCGTCCGCTGTACCGATGTGGCTGTCGCGGAACCTTCTGCCCTTCCATGCGCATATGCGCTGGCGGAGCGCAGTTTCTCACTCCCGAAAGCGCAGGGATTTCTTCCGCTATGTGGGCAAGCAGGACATCTGGCTCGTTCCAGCGGGAAACCTCCAACCTTCCCATGCGGGCCGTCACCTCTAGAAGGTGCCGCCATGTTTCTCGGATCGGTAAGACAGGATTCATCACCCGGTAGAATCTCTGGGCCCTTCCCTCGCAACTGACCAGAGTTCCTTGTCCCTCGGCAAACGTGGCCGCTGGCAAGCCCATATTGGCCCTTTGCACGCATATCGTGGAGAGGTGGTCCGCGACGATCACGTGCTTGGCCTTTTGAAACAGTTCATCTGCCGCGGCGGAAGGCATTCTTCTGAAGAGATCGTTCTCTGCAACGATCACCGTTTCCGCCCGACCGGCGACAACGGCTTCCACAACATCCTCCAGAGCCATGCCGCAGAGGATTGGGGCCGAGAAGCTATTGCACTCCGGCATTACGAGAGCGATGGAGCACTCATGTCCGTTCTCGGCCAGGGCCTGAGCTATCCCCGCGGCAGACCGAACAACATCGAGGCTTCCGCTGCCCGAGCCTGATACGACGAGGGGCCTTTCTGCCTGAAGGAGAGCTTTGGCAATCTTCGGAGCAAGCTCGGTCACTTCGGGCGGATCACCCTCCGCTGGGGGAAACGACGAGTCGATTTCGCGGGCCACTGCAAATCCCAGTCGAGCCAGATCCCATGGAGTGCCGCGGAAAGTCATTGTGGCAACGTCGTCCAGACGAGTTTCCATGAAGGTAGCCACAAAAATCGGACTGCGAGCCTCCCGAGCCAGTGCCCTGAAGTGCCGATCGTTCCATCGTGGAATGCCGCGAAGAGCTGTTATCTTTTCCGTTCCCTGGAGCAGGGATTGCCGAATCGCGAGCGCCATGCGAGGAGCGGTATTGCTCACGTCCTCTCCCAGGACCAACACTGCATCGGAGCCCTCCACATCGCGCAAAGAAGCAGAATGTGCCGGTCCACGGGCAAGGAAGTCCACGATGGCAGCCGCGATCTCCAGATCTTTTCTCCCGAGACCGGGAGAAAAGTTCTCTGGTCCTACGAGGGACCTGAGCACGAAATTCGACTCCAATGATGCGCGAGGAGACCCTATCCCTATGACACCGGAGCTCTCCGATATCAGTCGTGCCAGATAGTCGTATGCGTCTTCCGCTGGCAGATGTTTGTGGGAACCATCCGAGCCTTTGAGTACTATGCTTACCGGCCGAGACCGATCGTTGACAAACTCGTATCCGTACCGTCCCCGGTCACAGAGAAAGTAACCGTTCACTTCTCCGTTGTACCG
>CAYZET010000086.1:0-15212 GCA_964477215.1 uncultured Syntrophaceae bacterium
TGTCGGAGTGCTTTGGCTGGCACTGAGCGGTCTGTTTCTCCATAGGGACCCGAAGGGGACTGTTGTCGCGCTCTCGTGTCTTGCCCCCCTGTTCGTGGCAGTCTGGTTTTGGTATCCCATGTTCTCCGAATCCAGCATGGCCACCCCCCCTCTGTGGGCCACAGGCCCATTGGACCGCCTTACACTCTCCGAGCTGACCGACAGCGCGCTCGGTGGAATCAAAGGCCCAGCGGAGCTGGCAGTCCTCGGACTGATTGCCGCATGGATACTGGTGGGGCTGTACCAAAACCGGTCCAACCTCAGAGAGGCAATTGACTGGGGCTTTCTCCTTGCCGGAGTCATGTTCTTCTCCCTTGCCGTCTTTCTTCCTGACAAGTACATGAACACGATCAGATTCGGCCAGCGATGGATGCCCCCGGCATGGATCATGTTGGTTCTCGCGTTTCCGGCCCCAGCGCTGCGTCCCATCCTCGGACACGCGATGGTACTGACAGTCGTTGGGGCTTTCTGCACGGCTGTTGCATTCGCGTGGCTCTCCTTCGAGCGTACTGACATGTCAGGACTGAAACAATCCTTGCAGGCGCTCCCCAATTCGTCTCGCGTCATGGGCTTGGCGTTCATGCGCCACAGTGAATCCGTGAAAGGCTATCCTTTCATACAGGTATTCGCGTACGCACAGGTGCTTAAAGGGGGAACCCTAAACTTCTCCTTCGCGGAATGGTCACCGTGCCTTGTTGTCCACAAAGTTCCGTTCCGCAGGCCCTGGACCAGGGGGCTGGAATGGTTTCCCGAACGGGTGCAGCTATCAGATCTCGACCATTTCGACCTCCTTTTGGTCTTCGGTCCGGAGGAGATCCACGAGAGGTGGGCGAAGCTTCCCAGATTGTCGCCGGTGACCCGGACCGGTAGGTGGAGACTCTATCGAGTCCTACAACAACAAGGCAGTCCCCAATCACGCTCCCCGGGCTAACGCACCGATCCCACGCCACGGCAAGCCTTCACTCAGGCCATCCTGAGCTCGAAGGTCCCGGCAGGTACGGACAGGCGAAAAGATAACATTATGGTCACGCGCCTTGAAATCAGCATCACTGTACCAGCGGCCACCACCGAGCCTTTAATCGGCACGTTGCACATTCAGAGCTCGTGCCTGCCCGAGCCCATGCCTATTGTTTCCAGTTGTCACCGTGAAAGAGACGAGCATTGCCGTTTGCGGCAGCAGAGTCCGGAGGGTTCATCGATACAGCGGCCAGGACTAGCGCAATTGTTGCTGTGCCGCACTGTAGCTTGCTGCGGCTTCCCCGCCAACAGCCTCAAGAATCTTTTCCAGTCTGGCCTTGGAGGAGATGAGCTCGTGTCGCTTCACCTCGAGGGTAGCAGTACGCTTGTAGCCTTTTCGCATGAGAGCCCCCAGTATGCGCCGAAAATCAACGATCCCTTCACCTATGGGGAGATGGAGATCGTCCCGAACTTCGTTCCCTCCGAGATTGTCGTGAAGGTGTACATGAGCGATGCGGCCGCTTAACCGTTCGATGATCTCGAACGAAGTGTTCCGTGTGCACAATAATTGACCGTGTCCAATATCCAGGGTGATTCTCAGATGCGGCGCGCCGGCAAGAGCTCGTTCCAAGTCATCGGCGTTTTCCGAAAGGTTTTCGATCCCAATCTCGACGCCAAGATCATTCGCGAACGTCGTGATATGGCCGATTGCAACGATCTTATGGTCAACGATCTGGTGTTTGACGAACCGGGAATCGGTCCAGAGGTGTATAGTCAGAAAGCGGATCGCCATCGCCGCACAGGTGACAACTGTGTCTTCCAGAGCGGGAATGACTTTGGTCCATAAGTTCTTGATGTCATTGGGAGGCCCTTCTCCCGGACCATGGGCTATCAGAGGAAGACCCGGTCCCAGGCCGTTTCTCACTCCGGAACGGAGCCAGTACTCACATGCTTGCTTGCTCGTGAGCGCGACTTCGCCAACCGAAAAGCCTGCCCTCTCGAGGAAATCTATGTCTTCGACAGACCTTACCTGGCCTCCGAAGATCATGACAGATGTCTCCTTGCCATAGATCGACGCCCGGTGTGCCAGGCCGCAGAAAATGGGGTCCCAACAATCATTCCGAAGTGCCGGTCAGACCTATCTCCTCGTCAGTCAAGTAACAAGCAGGATCCGGGGCCCACACGTCTCCGTGGACAGCCTCCGCTCGAACCCGAAAGTTGCCTCCACAGATATCCAGCCACCGGCATTTGGAGCATCGGCCCTTCACGAACTTCCTCTTTTCCTTCAACATCATGAGAAAATCGTTACGCTGGTCTGTCCATATCTCGCTGAACGGTCGCACGAGCACATTTCCAAGACTGTGGTGCCTCCAGAACTGATCGGGATGGACCGTACCGTCCCATGAAACGCAGCCGATCCCTCTTCCCGAGTTGTTTCCCTCGTTCATCTTGAGCAAGGTCAAGACTTCCTTAGCACGAGCGGGGTCCTCCCCTAGCAGGCGCAGGTAGACGTACGGACCGTCAGCGTGATTGTCTACAGTGAGTACTTCCACGGGGAGACCTTTGTCGTGCAGAGCCTTGGTCCTGTTCATTATGAGGTCGACCACATCTCGGGTCTGCCTACAGTCGAGGTCTTCGTTGACAAGCTCTGTGCCCCTGCCAGCGTACACGAGATGGTAGAAGCATATTCTGGGTATATTCCGTTGTTCCACCAGGTCGAAGATACCTGGGATATCCTGGAAGTTCCGTTTATTGATGGTAAACCTTAATCCCACTTTCAGGCCAACGTCCTGGCAATGCTCGATCGCTTCCATCGCTCTGGCGAAAGAGCCGGGAATTCCGCGAAACGAGTCGTGCACGTGCTCGAGGCCATCCACGCTGATTCCCACATACGATAGGCCGATTTTCTTGAGCCTCTCGGCGAGAGAACTGGTGATGAGGGTGCCATTGGTGGAGACCACTGCTCTCCTGCCGGTTTTTACGGCGTACCGGATCAGGTCCAGAATATCGGTCCGTAGGAGCGGCTCTCCACCGGAGAAGAGAATCACCGGGGACCCGAATCGTGCTAGATCGTCAATAAGAGCTCGTCCTTCCTCAAACGGCAATTCGCCCTTATATCCAATATCTTCAGAGCGAGAGTAGCAATGTACACACTTCAGATTGCACCGGCGCGTGACATTCCAGACTATCACAGGTTTCTTATCGTGAGAAAATTGCAGGAGGTGGGACGGGAGATTTTCCGATTGCCTTGCATACCGCAGCGGATCGGAGGCCTCGACCGCTCCGCAATACAGTTTCGAGATACCAATCATCTGGGGCTCCGTTTGAAAGTCACTAACGAAACCATACCTCGATTTGCCCCGCGTTGCAATCGAGCCAATGGGATTGGAAAGTGTTCCCGCGTGGAAAAGCCTCACATGGTTGCCCGGCGGCGAAAGCTCTAGTGCCAACTAGGGTGTGACATCCAGGATGGTCCGCCCCTATTCTCTGGGAGAAAGTGCCAGTGAGCTTGCCGATTCTGAAGCGAAAAAGTCCTCGATAATTCTGCCGTGATCGAATGCGAGCGGGGTGGGCAGCGACCCAAACGCGAAAACACCGATTCCTTTTGCATCGTCCGCAGCTTTTGGTACTCCCCTTCCTTTCGCTGTGAAGACGACGCTGAGGGAATGGTGGCGAGGATCTCTGTCAGGATCGGAATAGACGCGGAATTGCCTGAGATTGAGAACCTCCAGAGATGTCTCTTCTCTCGCTTCTCGCACCGCGGCGCTTTCTGCGGATTCGCCGTAATCGATGAACCCGCCGGGAAGTGCCCAGCCGTAGGGCGGATTGGCTCGCTCTATGAGAACAATTCCACGGTCGAGGAAGATCATGATGTCGACCGTTGGCAGTGGATTCCTGTACACGGGCACTTCTTTTCCGCAATGGGGACAGGGTACGGATGCTTTCATGAAAGGTCCTTTCTGTGAAAGTGAGCCGAGTTGCTACCCGGATGCGTCAGGTATGAGAAAAGCACAAAAAGGCGCGTGGCACATGATTTTTTTTTGAGCGGGACTTGACAAGAGGAATGGCTGTTGGCACTCAATGGATGTGAGTGCTAACACACGCGGCGTGTAGTCGTGTCTGTATGAACATTGTACCAGGAGGTTTTGAGAATGAAATTTCGTCCTCTGCATGACCGAATCCTCGTGGAGAGGGTTGAGTCCGAAGAGGTGACCAAGGGCGGTATCATCTTGCCGGACACCGCAAAGGAAAAACCGCAGCAAGGCAAAGTCATCGCCGTTGGTCCCGGCAAGAAGACCGAAGACGGGAAGCTCGTACCGATGGATGTCAAAGCAGGAGATACGATCCTCTTCGGGAAGTATTCAGGTTCCGAAATCAAGATGGAAGGCAACGAGTACCTCATCATGAGAGAGGATGACGTCTTGGGGATCGTCGAAAGCTAACCCGCACCGCTATTTACCTAGGGGTGACAGGGATCGAATCACACTCAAAAGAAGGAGTTACCATACATGGCTGCAAAAATAATTATGTTCGAACAGCAGGCGAGGGACAAGATTCTCCGAGGCGTCAATATCATGGCGGACGCGGTGAAGGCCACGTTGGGGCCGAAAGGACGGAATGCTATTCTCGAAAAGTCCTGGGGATCTCCGAACGTGACCAAAGACGGCGTGACCGTAGCCAAGGAAATTGAGCTAGAGGACAAATTTGAAAACCTCGGCGCCCAAATGCTTAAAGAGGTAGCCTCCAAGACCTCCGACGTGGCGGGGGACGGCACTACGACGGCCACGGTATTGGCGCAGGCAATTTATCGCGAAGGAATCAGGATGGTCGCGGCCGGGGCGTCCCCTATGGAGCTAAAACGGGGTATCGACGCCGCAGTGGACGCCGTAGTCGGACAACTCAGGGAGCTGGCAAAGCCCACGAAAGACAAGAGAGAAATCGCTCAGGTAGGGACGATCTCCGCCAATAACGATTCCACGATCGGCAACATAATTGCCGAGGCTATGGAAAAGGTCGGTAAGGAAGGTGTCATCACGGTGGAGGAAGCCAAGGCAATGGAGACCACCCTTGAAGTGGTAGAAGGCATGCAGTTCGATCGTGGTTACCTATCCCCCTATTTTGTGACCGACCCCGAGCGTATGGAAGTAGTGCTGGACGAGCCGTACATCCTCATACACGAAAAGAAGATCTCGAACATGCGCGACATGCTCCCGTTGCTCGAGCAAGTAGCGAAAATGGGTCGGCCGCTTCTCATCGTAGCGGAAGATGTGGAAGGTGAAGCGCTGGCCACTCTGGTGGTCAACAAACTGAGAGGCACTCTGACTGCTTGTGCAGTGAAGGCCCCTGGCTTCGGCGATCGACGCAAGGCAATGCTTGAAGACATTGCAATCCTTACCGGTGGTCAGGCCATATCCGAAGATCTCGGTTTGAAGCTTGAGAATGTTACCCTCAATGATCTTGGGCGATGCAAACGCGTGACGGTTGACAAGGACAACACCACCATAGTCGACGGCGCAGGCGCCAAGGAAAAGATTGAAGGTCGGGTACGTCAGATTCGAACCCAGATCGAGGAAACCACTTCCGATTACGACAGGGAGAAGCTGCAAGAACGCTTGGCGAAACTCGTCGGCGGCGTAGCAGTCATCAATGTGGGCGCAGCAACTGAGACCGAGATGAAGGAGAAGAAGGCCCGCGTGGAAGACGCCCTAAACGCGACTCGTGCTGCCGTTGAGGAAGGTGTCGTCCCCGGTGGAGGGGTGGCATACGTGCGCTGCCTCGACGCTGTTCGGAAACTTGACGTGGAAGGCGACCAGAAGACGGGTGCGAAGATCATTCTGCGAGCGTTGGAAGAGCCGATTCGGCAAATCGCCAACAACGCCGGTTTTGATGGATCCATCGTGGTGGACAAGGTCAAGTCGGGTGAGGGATCATTCGGCTTCAACGCGCATACTGAGGCGTACGAAGACCTGTTCGAGAACGGCGTCATCGATCCGGCGAAAGTCACGAGGCTTGCCCTCCAGAACGCAGCTTCCGTGGCCGGCTTGATGCTCACCACTGAGGTCATGGTGGCAGAGAAGCCGAAGGAAAAAGAGCCCCCTATGCCGGGTGGAGGCATGCCGCCGGGTGGCATGTACTAATTCCGCATCGCGAAGACCTATTGGGTGTTGCAGAGCACAGAAGGCCTGGTCAACAGGCCTTTTGTGCTCCAGCAGCTCTTTCTTATCTCTTCTCTTTATATCGTATGAGCGGCCCGAAAAACTCTGTTTCACAATAGAAGCACTTCAGGGTGAGAGGGTCTCTGTCCACAACGACGAACTTGCCCGGGACTTCCTCGTGATTTGTTATGCAGAAACGGTCCGGACAGAGCACGATGTCTCCTACAGCGTTCGGAATCTCTACCTTATGCTTCTCCATCACCTTCCCGCCCTCAATCCTGCTGATCGTTGCCATGGGAGCTATTAGAGCGACCACGTTAAGCATGTCTCTGGTAAGATTGAGGTTTTCCACTTTGATGATATCCTTCTTGCCCATGGAAGGGGACTCGAAATTTATGCCGATCGCAATTATGTCTCCGGTCTCACGGGCCAACGCATTGAGATGGAGCACATTCGAGATGATGTACGCCTTCCCCGCAGGTATGTGATCGATGACGATCCCTGTGGAGATCTTGGCAATAGTGATCTTTCGTTCGCTCATAGGACTGCTCCAAGAATGAGTGCCAGCAAGGTCTCCCGGACGAACAAACCGTTTCGGGCTTGCTGAAAGTAATAGGCGTACGTTGTGCTATCCACGCTCTGAGCGATCTCAGTGACGCGGGGCAAGGGATGCATCACTTTCATGGTGGGCTTCGCATCCCTGAGCATTTCGGGCTCGAGGCGATAGATGCTCCGAAACTTCTCCTCAAGGGCTGTCTTGTCCAGCAACCGCTCTTTTTGAATTCTCGTCATATAGAGAATGTCTACGGCTCCAATGTAGTCCTCGATGCGTCGTGCCTCGACGAAAGATGTGCCGCTGATCTGCCCGGCCTTCTTGCACTTGTCGATCAGGTATCCCGGCATGACGAGATCACGGGGAGAAATAAAGATAAGCGTGCAATTGTTGTACTTTAGTAGCGCTTCCGTGAGAGAATGCACCGTACGGCCGTTGGCCAAGTCACCCACCATTGCCACGGTAAGGCCGTCGAGGGTGCCCTGCGTCTCCTTGATCGAGTACAAGTCTAGAAGCGTCTGAGTGGGGTGTTGGTTGGGACCGTCTCCGGCGTTGATCACCGGGATCGAGGCAGCTTCTGCGGCCAGTCTCGCTGCGCCTTTTAGGGGGTGGCGGATTACGATGACATCAAAGCCGTACCCGTCGTGCATCTTGACTGTATCCCAAAGGGATTCCTCCTTGACGGTGGAAGTGATGTTCGCATCATAGAAACCGCTTGACTCTCCGCCAAGATTGCGCATCGCCACTTCAAACGAAGTCCTTGTTCGCGTTGAAGGCTCAAAGAACAGCATGGCAGAGACCTTCTCATGGCATAGGCGCTTCTTCTCGGGATGATTCCGCACCACGTCCACGCTTTCCAACAGCCCGTCAATTTCCTCACGGGTCAGATCGTTCATGGAGATAAGGTCACGTCCCTGAAATGTCATGACATTCACCTTTTGGTTGCTGTGTTGCTTCTGTTCGTCTTCTCCACCGCACCCGACCCGTGTCACCGAAGAGTGGAGTGCCCCTCAAAAGAATGTTCCACGCCATGGATTACCGTGGCTTTCACCGATGCCGGTAGACCTATACCCGAGAAGGGAGACCAACCGCAGAGCGTTTCCAGTGGTCCGCGATCGCGAATTCCAAATTCATCAACGTAGGTCTCGCCTTCGAGATCCAGGAGCGTGAACGACGCGCTGGCACCTACTTCAATACGGCCCTGAGGTCTCTCCAAGTCCGGGCTGAGGATGGTGCCTGGAGTTTCCGCAAGAATTTGGGCAACCCGCGTTGGGGAAAACGCGCACTCCTTAAGCAGCCATCCTGCAAACGCGCCGAAAGTATCCAGATGGGGCATACCCGGCGCCCCTCCCATTTTGTCCTGCAAGGTATGGGGCGCGTGATCGGAGGCCAGGATGTCGACCGATCCCTCCCTCAGAGCTTCCAGGAGAAATCGACGGTCGTCCTCCGACCGGAGCGGAGGATTGCATTCGAGCAGGCTCCCGGCTTCCGGCCGTTTTCCAGAAGGACCGATCACTTCGCCCTGACGCACACTGAAGAAGAGATGGTGCGGTGTCACTTCGCTGGTCACGGGAACTGAGCTGGAACGATTGAACTCGCTAATGAGGTGCACTGCTGAGGCTGTGGATACGTGACAAATGTGAGCCCGTATCCCACACTGGGCGACAAGATTGAGAAGCTTGTCCACGGCCCTGACTTCTGCCTCAGGCGGACGAGCCAACCAGCGGGGACCTTCTCCTGCCGCGCGTATCAGGTATTCCGGATCCTCTGCATGGAAAAAGAGACGACATCCCTTGTACCGCCGGAGGACGGCCTCTGTCTCTTTCCAGGACGTGAGGGTGAAAGGCGAAGGATGTGAATCCAGATACACCTTGTAGGGTAGGTCGGCCCATGGTTCAGAATCTCGAGTGACAGCGGCCAGCAGTATGGTTGGACACGGACATTCAGAAGCGATAGAGACTTTGGCAGCATACGTCTGAGGGGCAGCCGGCGGTGTTGCGTCGTTTGGCATTGCGGCAAAGAGGGTCACGCCTCCATTGATAGCAGCCTTTCCGGCAGACGCAAAAGTCTCCTTCTCGAGAGTCGATTTCCATTTCAGAAGGGCTTCCCCATTCCTCGGTCGAGGGTATTCTCTTGCGTGCACATGGGCATCGATAAAGCCGGGGAATATGAGGATCGAATCGCTCTCTACCTCCCTTTCGACTTGCACCGCGGTGATGATACCGGCGTTGGTGGTAAGGGAAGCATTGTGCACACCGTTGGGAAGTACAACACGGCCCGAGACTTCGTAGCTCATTGCCCTCTCCCATAAGACATGGAGCTCTTCGACCTCTTGTTCTTACATGGTATGGCGTTCCGCCCAAGGATGCTGTAGGTTTAGACTCCCGTGAAGAGGAGCCGCTAACTGAGCCAATAGTACTTTCTCACGATTCCCCCATTGCCTGGATTACCGCTCTGCAGAAAGCGGGCAAGTCCTCGGGTTTCCTTGATGTTATGAGATTGCCGTCCCGTACCAGTTCAGCATCCTCCCAACGTGCTCCCGCGTTCACCATGTCATCTCTGATGGCCACGTAAGAGGTCGCTCTCTTGCCCCCGAGAATGCCCGCACTCACCAGCATCCAGCCACCGTGGCAGATAGAAGCCACGAGCTTTCCTTCGTTGAACATGTTTCGAACCAGAGACACCATATGAGAGTCCAGTCGCATTTTATCTGGTGCGTAACCACCTGGAATCAAAACGACATCAAAATCAGCCGATGTGACTTCGGAAGCAATGCGATCCACTGCCACGGGAATCCCGTATTTTCCCTTGTACGTGGAAGATGTTCCGGTCCCCACAATGGTCACTACCACTCCTTCCTCTTTGAGCCTGTAATAGGGGATCCACAACTCGAGCTCATTGTAGATGTCCTCGACGAGTATGGCAGCTCGTTTCCCGTTCAGTCTCATGGCTCACCTCCTGCGTAACTCGCGTCAGCCTATTCATAGACCTGGGATTGATACCGTTTCTCTTACTGCTATTCCACGACCAATTCGGCTATCCGCATCTCGTCTCTTCCCTCGATGATCTCCAGAGCAGGGGACTTGCAGACCGGACAGAATGGGTCGTAATCATCCAGTATTAGTTCCTTAGAGCACGAATGGCAGAACGCCTTCACGGGAATGATCCGTATATTCAAGTCAGCGCCTTCTGCGACACTTCCCTTGGAGAGGATTTCGAAGGCAAAGGAGACCGCAGCGGGAAGCACTGCGGTAAGGGTTCCGAACTCGAGCTTAATGCCCACGACTTTCTTGGCATCGTGGATTCTCGCCTGTTCCTCTACTATCTCAATAATATTCTGAACGATTCCCATCTCATGCATGGTTGACTCAATCAGGAACAGCATCTTGCCGGACATTGCGAAAAAAGCCGTATTGTTGGGAGAATAACACTGCAGGCAGTTTTTTCAAAGGGGACCTCGCATCCCGGTGCAGTCCGCCTCTTCTCCGTATCCAGCGGAGGCGCAAACCGTGGCGACGGTCTCTCGCCGGTAAATTGCTCACCTGCGCACCCAGGGAGGTAACTCCCACTTGATCGCCCCACTGGCCTCCTGAAAGAAGCCGCTGCCCGTCAAGTCCATGAAAAGTCTATACGTGCCCTGGTAATTGCTGTTTGAATGTGTACTGAAAGCGACTGGTTTCCCCATGTACGTATAGATGGTCACCACACTGCCGTCAGGCGCGGAATAATAATCTACTGTCGTCTCACTGCCGGGAATGTCTCGGGCACGATCCGTCTGTTTTGTGGTCAGGTGCTTGAGGGATCTGATGTCAGGCAAGCGATATCCCTGCTGGGCATGGAGCGCAAGAGTAGGGGATATCAGAAGCATAGCGCACCAAACGAGGACCATGCATTTCACCATGGGATTTCTTCTCCTCACGCCAAGGTTGGCAGGTGGCACCTCTATAACAGATCCCGTCCCGGGGCACAAGTGGTGGCGAAACCGTGCCAGCGCCGTTGGTCATGAGACAAAGGGGCCGTGGCGAGAGGAGGGCACTCGGGCAGGGAGCAGAGGCCCAACGAATCGTGTTCCCAGAACGGAACCCCCGATTATCAGCTCATAGTGAGTTAGATCCTGAGCAAGAACGGGGTGCAACACGAGTACCGGCCACACGCAGATTCGTAGGTGGAACCCTGGACCCAGTCGGACCGTGGGGCTCGTACGGGGACACACTGAATCGATTCCAAACTTGACAATAATGAAGGGGTGAAGCTATCATCGTCAGTCCGTGGCGGCCAAGCGGATCGGTGCAAGAAGGCCATAATATCGCACCCTTTGTCCACGTAGCCACGGGTTGCCACCCCAAAATTGGAGTACGTGCAGTAGGCGTACATCCATCATGTGAGAGATGTCGGAGCACAGCGTCGCGTGTAGCGGAGGTCTGAACGTATACCGTCTCGAAAGGGTCTCGCCGTTGCAACAATCGCTGAAGTCCGTTTGGCTTGAGGGTCACTTGATGAGCGCGAGCTCTGTCCAAGGTCGCAGCGCCCCAGTGTGGGGTGCCATTCTGTCCATAGCAGCGATTGTTCTGATTGGATACGCTTTTATGCTCGGAAGCTTTTTCACAGGTACGGACTCTCTCACCCTGATAGAAACAAGCAGAATCGAGAGCATTGGAGACGTCGGGCGTATTCTTGCCGAACCGCTCATGGGAAGTAGCAAGTTTCTTGAAGTGGCTAAATTCTATCGTCCTGTATCCTCGTTTTCGTACAGCATTGACACTGTGATATGGGGCCTGGATCCCTTCGGTTTTCAATTGAGCAACCTGTTAATGCACATGCTCACAAGCATCCTTGTCTTCGTGCTGATGAGGGAGCTTTCTGGAAGGAGCACCCTTTTCGCTTGGTTGAGCGCGGCCCTGTTTGCGGCTCATCCCGTTCTCATCGAGAGTGTGCCAGCCATTGATCGAAGGCACGACATCTTGGCAACATTCTTTCTCCTTGCTTCGCTCATTGCGTTCCTGATGCGGAGGTCGAACACGACACACCCGCGGTTGCTCCTGGGACTCTCAGTTCTGTCATATCTCGTTGCCCTCGGAGCCAAGGAGACCGCCATCGTGTTGCCCGGTCTCATGTTTTGTTATGCATTTGTGTTCGAGACGGGTGATGTGCGAATCCGGTTTTCAGCGGGCATTAGGGCTTTCTTACCGTTCGCTCTGAGCACTCTCCTGTACCTCGTCTGGCGGGTGTACGTCTTGGGAGGGCTCGGCGGATATCACGATCCTCATCCAGCGACTCTATGGGAACTGCTCCGCTACATGGCGAACGTGGTGCAGGCATATGGCCGGGATCTCGTTTACCCCATCGATTTCTTGAACCTCCTCGGAGATGACGGCCCGTACAATCTGACTCCTTGCGTCATTCTCTACGCAGCCGCTTACTCTCTCGCTTATGTGCGATGCCTCAAGACCTGGCGAACAGACGACGGCAAGTTGGTGCTGTTCCTCGTCGTTTGGACTGTCGCTCCGCTAGCAGTCTTCCTCGGGACCATGACGTTCGCCCACAGGAGCATGTATCTTCCCGCAGCGCCGTTTTGCGCTCTGGCCGTCCTGCCTGTGGTGGACGGACTCGGGCGGCTCTCGACCTGGGTTGCATCTAGGCGGAGGCATCGAAAAAGAGAAGACGGGATGCTGGCGGGAATTCGTGCCAGTGTCCACGCCTCCACTGGGATCGTGGTAGTCGGTCTCGCTCTTCCTGTGTCCTTGATAGCGTACTCGCCTCTGTTCCGACAGTACGAGCATTGGGCTGACAGTGCAAGAATATCGAGGCTATTCCTCGAAAGGCTGAGCGAGGGCACAGCCACCTTGTCCGGAAGCAACGCGATCCACATTTACAACTTACCCGACCGGATTTTGTGTCACTTGGAGAAGGTTCCTCACGCGAGGGAAGTAACCTATTTACAGCATTATAGCATCAAGTCTTGGCTGAACATGAAGCATCCGGGAAACCGCATGCGGGTCGTCATCCACACCAGGTCTTGTCCGCAGACCTTTTCCGGAGACCTGGACGTCTCTATCAGGCCTATGGGAGAAGCCCAAGTGTGGGCGCTGGTACAATTGGACAAGCAATCCCTCGATTTCCCGCCACTTTACGTGCGTCAGGGAAATCGTTGAGTTTCGGGAAGTCCTCGGGGGAGGGTAAACCCTTGTTTATCCAGGATCCCGTAGCTCCCCAGCCCGTTTCAGAGCCATCTCCCCGTTTGGCCGCGCTTCCATGGGGACGCGAAATTGCCTGACGAGACAAGAGAGACATGACTAATAATAACTCGATCCTGTACTTGGTCATTCTCGCAATCCTCGCTAACGTGGTCTTTCTCCTCCCCGTCCTGGACAGTCCGTATCTTGGGGACGACTCGTGGTGCGAATCGACCATCAGGGGCACCGCTCAGTTGTCTGGAAAGAGCCTGGGAGCCATTTGCGCAAACACGGTCGTCGATTACGTGAGAAGTGGGAGGTGGTATCCGGGAATCATCTATTACTATCCTATATTCTATTACCTCGACAGGCACGCGTACAAGATTGTGGCCATAGCGTTCGTCGTGTTCAATGTGATTCTGTTCGGATACTTCGTCAACCTCCTCGCCGGCTCAGCCCGAGCCGGCTTACTGTCTATGCTGCTGGCGCCTCTTTCCTTCCAGTTTCGCCTTTATCACGACCCTATCATGTCGTATTATTATCTCATGCAGGTAGAGTTCTCTCTCATCCTGCTTTCTCTGATACTTCTCGTATGGTACGTGCGCTCCTGGAAACGTGCGCTCCTGTGGTTGAGCGTCGGCGCTTATGCTCTTTGCCTGCTCGTGTATGAGGCCTTTTACGGAGTCTGGGTAGTTCACGGGCTGATCGCTTTGTTGCTCTTAAGGAAAGAATCTCCAACACGCGCATGCAAGATCACCGCTCCTTTTCTTGTGGCAACCCTGGTGAACGCAGGTTTGACCGTTCTCGTCCGGTCCCTCTTCGCAGCCCAGTACGAAGGAATAACTCTCAACTTCTCCCCCATAACTTGGATTATTGCATTTTCGAAGCAAGCGTTTGCAGCTATCCCCATGAGTTACGTACTGACATCCGGTGCTATCGAGAATGGAACGCTGTACGCGCGCGAATATTTCGGGAGTGAGCTGTTCGTGGCATGCGGTCTCTGGCTTGTGACGTGGTTGATGGCCTGGGAGCTCAGGACCCACGATTCGGGGAAGACGGCCCACCAGGGTGTCGTGCCGGTCGCTGCGGTAGGGCTCGCATTGTGGCTTCTCCCTGGAACCCTCGTGTCTCTGTCCTGCAAATACCAGCGTGAGCTGACGTGGGGCTTGGGCTATCTTCCCGTGTACGTTTCGGGTTTCGGAATTATGTCGATCGCGGTTGCAGGGATCCTCTCGGTTGGCGATTCCGGTCGCAGGCTCCGAGACAAAGCCTTTATGATTACTGGCGTCGCTCTTGGCGTCGTTGGGGCAGGGATTTGCGGAACAGTGTACTCCGGTAATCGGATTGTGATCCAGCGATACGGATATGCGGAGCAATACCAAAGGACGCTAATGGAGAACGCCCTGCACTGCGGATTATTCCGTTCGGTGCCTCCAGGCTCTTTTCTCCTCTGCGATCAACCCATCCGAAGTTGGGACAGCCCCTCGTTTTTCGGCATGCATTCCGGATTGGCCCTCGACGTGGTGAGACCTGAAGGGTTCTCTCCTGACATACATCTGGCGAATTCCAGGGTGCGAAATGCCTTTCGGTCGCACGCGGTGAGTGGAACGACCAATCTGTACAAGTTCGACAACGGTCGTGGCGAAGAATCCGTGCCGCTGAGGTATACCGTGGTCTGGCAGGCAGTGGAAGGGCCGGTGCTGATCAAAGGAATCGACACAAGCACTGAATCGACGAATCGCCCGGCCTTCTTCCTGCGGTATGCAGCGCACTCCGGGGGCTTGGGCTATGCAGTGCTTGCTCGGATGGTGCACCTTGCGGCCGACGATTTCCAGATCTCGGGGGTGACAGCGGATAAGGTCCTCCTGTACGTAGGCACACCTGTTGGTTATCCGGAGAAAGATGTTACGGTAAGTGGGTTCGGAATCGATCCTGCAACGATGCGCAACACGTGTGCATTTCAGTGGCACCAGCGGGATCTGAAACTCATCTGTTCCGACAGGAGAGGCAAGGTATTTGAAGTGCCTTCGATTCGACCGGACTGTCTCTTCGACGCCAAATCTATAGTTGCGACGCCGACTCCCATTGAGGGCTCATTGTCGGTCTTTCCCGAGTCTGGTCATCGTTGAATGGAGATGGTCGAGGAGGCAACGGGCTGTTTCATCAGGCCCAGCCCGGCAGGCAGGCAAGCAGCAGGACTCAGCATCCGTACTCCCGGTGAGCTGAGCGAACGACCCAAATGCAAGAGTGTTCAGGCGCCGAGGCTCTCTCAACAGTGAAAACAAGGAGACGATCACCAATGAAATTTGACGACAAGCGACCGGATGAATTGAG